>JAMFTB010000036.1 GCA_026225595.1 Terriglobus sp.
AAACACATACACAAAACAACTCTATTCCCAAAAGAACACACTGGAGCTGCCGCCATCGCAGATCTTCACCACGCGCATCGACAGCGCAAAGACGCGCGTGTTTGCGCGCACCACCGGCCTGCTGACACAGGCTGATCCAGATCTTGAGAGCGACACACGCAAGATTGCAGAGACGCAGATTATGCAGGCAGCCACCAACGACGGCATCCTGGACACTGCCCGCAACAACGCACGCACCAGCATGGAAAGCCTGCTACGCGGCCTCGGCTTTCAACAGGTAACGGTGCGTTAAGAGTGAGTTACAAGATGCGGTGGAAGGTGCGCTTCCATCGTGTCTCACTGAAGAAGTGCGTCGCCTCATGCACGACCCAGCCAATTGCCTGCGCGGCGCCCGTCTTCTGTTCATTCTCGGAAGGAGTAATAAATGACCAGTAGACGAACAGCGGCCTGCCAATAATGTTGGCCTGCGGCACAAATCCCCAGAAACGCGAATCCAGGCTGCCCACGCGGTTGTCGCCCATGGCAAACACCGTGTTTGGCGGAACAATCAACTCGCCATTCTGCAGATGATCCGGCAGTTCCAAAGCCCAAATGGCAGCGTTTCTGGCAGACGCATCTGCCTGAATGCCTTCTAAATCGCGCGGAAAATCATCACGCGCTGTCTCGTATGGATTCTGCTCATCCGGCATCGAAATCTGCGGCTCATCCACACGTTCGCCGTTGCGATAGAGGATGCCGTGTTCCAGATGAATACGATCTCCCGGAAGACCAATTGCACGTTTCACCAGGATCATGTCCGGAATCGGATCGCGCCCGGCGGGTTTCACGAACACGATCACATCGCCATGCTGCACAGGGCGCTGATGCTCCAGCGGCATCCACGCGGTGCGCGGCGACAGCGTTATTCGGTCCACCATCACGTGGTCGCCAATCAGCAGCGTCTTCTCCATGGAGCCAGATGGGATGAACATGTTTTGAAACAGAAACGTCAGCAGGAACAGGCCAATGACAAGCACATACGCCAGCCCGGCAAGTGACTCCGTTAATGTCTCCGTCTTCTCTTCGGGTGCCTGTGTTGTCGGTTGCATTGCAGCGTCAGTGTACCGTGCGCTTACAGCTCATCCGCAATTCGTGGCACAGGGCCCTTGCGCGTCAGCAGCAACAACGCCAGGCACGGCAGATAGAGCAGCACCGGCACCAGCCATATGCCGCCGGGATACCACGGCAGCCGCTTCTGGAAAACATCAAACAGATTCGCCGCGACAATGGGACCAACCACCGCGATGAGGCTGTTGAAGCTGGTGAGCACTCCCTGTAATTCGCCCTGACGCGACTCGTCCACTGACCGCGAAAGCATGGACTGCACCGACGGAATCGCAACACCGCCAAGGCAAAGAAACGGAATGATGCTGAACGCTGCCAGCGTCGTCCGCGCCAGCGAATAAAGAATGAAGCCGACGGAATCCGCTGCAATGCCTGCAAGCACGGAACCACGTTCACCAAACCAGTTCTGCGCGCGCGCAGGCAAAAACGCCTGGCACAGCGCATGCAACAGACCGAACACGGCAAACGACAAGCCAACCGTGGCCGGTGACCAGCCAAAGTGGGCCGTGCCATAGATCACCCACAACACCGACGGCACCTGCCCCACCAGATCCATGGTGCAGAACACATACAGCATGCGGCTAACGCCATGCAGCTGCAGGACGGATCGCAACGCGCCAAACGGATTCAGCTGCTTCAGCGTGATGGGCTTGCGTTCCGGCGGAGCTGTGCGCGACTCCGGCAGCGCGAAGATGCAAAGCACTGCGCCCAATGCGTTGAGTGCTGCCGCCACATAAAACGGAGCCCGCACGGAGTACATGCCTGCAAGGCCACCCAGAATCGGCCCCGCGATGAAGCCCAGTCCAAAGCAGGCGTTCATGCGGCCAAAGGCTGCGGCGCGCTCCTCTTCCGTGGTGATGTCGGCGATGTACGCGTTCGCCACGGTAAGATTTGCGCCCGTCAGCCCTGCGAGCGTACGGCCTACATACAGAATGGCCAGCGTTGGCGTAAGCGCCATCACCAGGTCATCAAACGCCGTGCCGATCAACGAACACAGCA
>JAMFTB010000037.1 GCA_026225595.1 Terriglobus sp.
CGTGTCGTTGATGCTCTTGAAGTGATCCAGATCAAGAAACAGCAGGCTGAAGGGCACGCGAGATGGCCGCTTCAGTTCCTCCTCCAGCAGCGTGTACAGGTGCCGTGCATTGAACAGACCGGTGCAGTCGTCGCTGATGGAAAGGTCGTGGATGCGTTTCATGTCGGCGGCGTTACGTACCGCAATAGCGGTAAAGTCGCACAGCACGCGCAAAAACTGGATGGAATAGTCACTCAGCAAGTCGACTTTGCTGTTCAGCAGCTGGATGACGCCGACGACACCACCCGCCGAACGGACGGGTACGCAGGCGATGGAGTTGATGTTGAGTCCGGGATTTTTGCGGCTGAACTCCTGCCAGCGCGGCTCCACGCTGGTGTCTGGAACCACCATGGGATTGCCGGTCAGCGCGACCCATCCGGCCACGCCCTCGCCCATGGGCACGCGCAGGCCCTTCAGGCTGTTGCTGTCCTCACCCACTGCGATGACGTAGTACAGATCATTCTGTTCTTTATCCACCAGCATCATGGACCAGCGTTCCGGCCCAAAGAACTGGGCCATCTTGGTCATCACAGTGGTCAGCACAATCTCCAGCTCCAGCGTTGAGGTCAGCGCACGCGCAACATCGTGAAACAGGCGCGTGTAGTCCTGCTGGATGGCATGGGTAAATTCGAGTTCAAGATCTTTCTTTGATTTTCTTAGCATCGATCTCCGCCGACGAGTCCTGCTCTGGTTGGTAACAACCCCGCCTCGATCACGGCTGTAACCGCTTGTAGCGGCAACAGCATTTTGGTTCAACAACAGCATGGGCGACTGCCTTATGCAGTGCCTGCTCATGCCAAAGATGCCGCTTTAACGGAACATGTCTCCCTCCTCCGACCACTTCACGTGAACGCGCAGGTGGCATCGGATGCCGCGTGCAACGCAGGGCTGTGGTGGGGGCTATACCTGTGCATACGCACAGCAGAGCCTTTGCGTTGCAACTATCTTTTAATTTGGTGGCACAAAGAATGTGCCTGCCATTCTGCTGCCAACGTACAGCGATGCAATTTGCTCAACCGGTAATTCATCCGCTGATGTCCTCGACGGTTTGCATAAACCCGCCCTGCTCAATAGGATGCCGTTCCTGCCTCACACGCGCAACGGTACCGACGTAATCGCACGTATATCGCGGAGGTATTAGCAGGCAGGGTTCGGGCCGGATAGCCGTGCGGGCGTTTGTGCACGGGCAAAAGCAAAGGCCCGCACAGAAGCGCAGGCCTTTGCAGAAGTGTTGGCGAAACCAGCGGTTAGTAGCTGGTGAATTCGTGAAAGCCGCTGCGCAGCTTCAGTCCCCAGAGGAAGCAGACAATGGATGTGGTGCCGGTGAGGGCGGCCCAGTAAGCAATGGGGTGCAGCCAGCCGGGCGACTGAGCCAGGTCCTGGCCAACCCACAGAACGCTCAGCAGCGTGGTGACAACTGCAGTCTGCAGACCGATGATGAGCAGCAGATGGCCGCGACGGCGGCGTGCATCCAGCACCTCAACCTCGTCGGGGGTCAGGTGGCTCTCGCTAACTGTGGTCACGGCGTGGGACATGGTGCTCTCCTGCGGGGTATCTTCCCAGCTATTACATCACAAGCCGTGCAGGGCATGGCAGGGGAAAATTGCGGCATAGCCGATAACCGTAACGGCCTGGCTGCCCAACGGCTAATCAATAAATGCCATGGTCTTGATGCCGGCAATGTCGAACCGCTTGCGGCAGCGCGGATTGCTGCAGTTTGCCGTGTCGTCCTTCAGCACCATGTAGTTCTGCGCCTTGGCAAAGCGGGCGCGGTCGCGCTCGTCGGCACGGCCGTTCAGCTGCTTTTTCTTGCGACGGACAATCCAGCTGAGGGCATACTCGCCCGCTACACCGCACTTGGTGCAGGTCAGCGTCATGGTCCGCGGTTCGGTGCGCTCGTCGAAAAATTCGCGTTCTTCCATGCGGCATATCCCCCGTGGGAGAGCATAATCCTTTGTGGCTGTCTAAGGCGAACCGCGGGCAGGACGCAGTGCTGGATGAGGGAGGTGCGGGGAATGACGAAGGCAAAGAAGCAGGTCTTCTCCGTGACCAAAGCCGTCAAGGCCAACGCGCGCGATCGTGTGGGAACGCCGCCGCCGCACGTAATTCTGCCGGATGAAAAGTCCAAGGCAGAACACCGTGCGTCCAAGCACAAGGTAACGCTGCAGAAGCTGTTGCAGCGGGAGGATGAACGATGAAGAAGGTATGGTTTGCCGCTACTTTTGCGGCTTTGGCATTGGGCGCGGGTAGCATGCAGGCGCAGGTGGAACAGACGCTGTCCATCAACAAGGACAACCGCAGCATCACAGTCACGGCATCGGACAGTGCGTTCGAGATGGCGGACCAGGCGGTTGTTCACGTGGGCTACCAGGCCTATGGCGAGGACGAGCAGGCTGCCTACGCTGAAGGCTCCAAGCGGTCGAACGCGATTGCAGCTGCGCTGGCTGGTGCCAAGGTGCCTTCAGACGCGATTGAGAGCGAAGACCAGAACCTGCAGCCGCTGAATGAATACGAGCTGAAGAATCTGCCCGCATCCCTGAAGAACATGAAGTTTCGCATTACCCAAAGCTGGAGCGTGCGCACCACCCCGGACAGCGCAGCAAAGGTGTTGGACGTTGCGGTGAAGGCCGGAGCGAACCAGAGCGGCAGCATCAGCTGGGAGATGAAGGACGCGTCCATGCTGGAGGCGGCTGCATCTGCCAAGGCACTGGCAAAGGCGCAGGCGGTGGCGGCGCGCATGGCGGAGGGTCTGCATGTGAAGGTCGGCACTCTGCTGTACGCCAGTAACCAGGCGCAGGCAACGGCGGTGCGTCCCATGATGATGATGTCCGCGCCAATCAATGGACGTAGCATGGCGGAGTCGAAGGAGCTGAGCATCTCCAGTCGTCGCGTGGAGCGGACAGCTACGGTCTTTGCCATCTTCTCGATTGAGTAGCTGGCTGGCTGCGACGCAGGATTACGCACCCCGCATCCGCAGGCGATGAGACGATAAAAGTAAGCCAGCAACCGAGGTACGCGTGAGGAGAAGTTCGTCCATGAGCACTGAAGGCACCGCGGTGGATACTGCAGCACATCCTGAAGTTCCCAAGCCAATGCCCGAGGCAGAGGCCATCTATCGCCGCTGGCTGGCGCACCTGAACTCGGAGTTTACGCGGCACACTGCCTACGGCCGCCGCAGCGAGATTGTGCGCGATGAGCTGCACGCGATCGTGCTGGGCACTCCGCATGGTGGCCGCTTGAACGCATCGCTCATCAGCGAACTGCCGCTGGCCGTGTTGGCAGAGACGATGGACCCGCGGACCGTAACGCTACCCGCGGAGATGGATGCGGACCTGGATCGCGAACACTTCAACAGCATCAAGCCGTTGATCTGGTTCTGGCGCGGCTTCGACCGTACCATTCTGGGCGCAAATCTCTGGCTTGGACTGCGCTTTCGCGCGATGCTTGGGCAGCACATCTTCGCAGGCATGGGCAAGAATGTGCGGTTCTATCGTGATGTTGTTTTTGAACGCGGCTACACGCTGACCTTTGAGGACAACACCACGATCAAACCCGGTACACGCATCGACGACTCCGAACCCAAAACGCTGAGCGGAACAATTTCGTAAGCACCCACTACCGACCCTCACGAGCCGTCATCCTGAGCGCAGCGAAGGATCCCAGCGACTCTTCGCCTACCTCACATGTGTCCCCATTCCGCTGCACAAGTTTCGCAGCGGAAGGGCACGGATGTTGAGGCTAATCCAGAGTCGTTGGGATTCTTCGCTGCGCTCAGAATGACGTGCGTGAAAGATCAACGATGCCAACGCTGATAGACTCGCTTTGGCATGGGCCAGGAAACCGCACTCATCC
>JAMFTB010000038.1 GCA_026225595.1 Terriglobus sp.
CGGACGGGCCCGCTACGCGCGGGGTGGGTGCTCACGCACCTTTTTACTGGCTTCGCCTCGCCCCTCCCGATGGTCGGGATGAAGCTTCATGCCGACCATCGGGAGGCCCACGCAAAGCAGTAAAGGGGCGTGCAAACGCCCGCCCTCCGCGCAGGAGGCCCGTCCGGCAGGACATGGCACGAACAAAGAAAAAGCCCCGCGCATGGCGGGGTTTTTCGTGGATGCGAACCAATCAGCCTACGGTATGCGGAGGGGGCGGAGACCTTCTGTGGGGAACAGGCCCGTGGGGTAGGTTTCCGTTGGATACTGCGGCTTGAAGAGGTACCGTGCAAAGAACGTTGGCTGCACCATGGTGTAGTTGTTGGTGTTGTTGGCCGCGAACGCGCCGCCCACATACCAGTGCTCTGCAATGTGGTACGAGAACTCGCCGCCGATGTTGAAGTTGGCGCCTGTGCTGGTGCTCTTTGCCACCTCAGCCGTGCCGCAATTCTTCTGCGCGATCGATACCAGTGTGCAACCGGAGAATGCGCCGGCCTGCTGCACGGGGTCCAGCGGGAAGTACGGCGCAGTGTCCTGCTCGAAGGTCTGCACGCCCAGCGCGGCGCTTACCTGGTAGTGCCAGCGTGTGCCCGCATAGCCGTTGAAGGTGATGGGCACGGAGCCGAGGAAATAGATCTCCGGGCTGAAGTAGCCGCCGTTGCCGTAGGTCAGCGGCAGTTCGTTATGCGCGTAGTGCATCGCAAAGAAGCTGCCACCCACATTCAACGAGCCGACACCCGGGAAGACCTTCACCCGGAAGTACGCGCCCATGGTGCCTTCAATCTTGGTGTTATCCAGCACGTGGTAGCCGGTAAGCGCCGCACCGTCGCCGCTAACGTAGAAGCCGGAGTGCTCGTCACCAAAGTCAAACCTCATGCCTCCGCCGGTGGAAACCACGCCGCCCCAGATGTTCCCGGAGTAGACAGGCGTTACCGAACCCGGATCGCGCAGACCGGCGTAGGAAAGCTGCGTGTCCTTCACGGAGTCGCGCTCGCCGAAGAGCGTCAGATGATCGAAGAAGCGAACGCGTGCGCGCGCCGTAAAGTTGCTGACCAGAAACTCATACGGCGTGTAGCCAACGGAAACACCAAAGTTGTTGCCAACTGCCTGAATCTCGCCGCCGATGCCCGATGCATACTGCGGCGCGGGCGAGGTAATGGCAGTGATGGGTAGCGTGCCCAGGACGGGCGTTGCCGTGGTGGTTGGGTCAATGCCGGACAGGTCAAGCGTGCCGCTGTTCAGGAAGACCGCCTTTGGTACGACGGAGAAGCGCACAGCCTGCCCTGTAACCACGGTCGCTTCAAACGGCACTTCGTAATCGAAGAGGCGCTCCACGCCAGAGCGGCCACTGCGGTAGCGCAGCGAAGCGGAGCCGCCCATCCACGCGCTATAGCTTGCCTCCAGCGTGGCCAGATCCAGCTCCGTCTGCTGCCGTTCGTTCAACGGCGGCCCCTCGGCCGGATGTTCCACGCTGTAGCCGCCACGCAGCGGAGGGAGGTTCCGCGCCAGCAGCATCTGGTCGCTGGGCGGTACACCTGCACCGTTGTAGGGGGGCAGATCCGGATAAGGCTGGGTGGAAAGTTCGCTGGGTGCGGCGGGGTAGTAGAGCGGTGCAGAAGCAACGCCAAAGCCTCCACTCACCGATTTCGCTGGGCGCGTAGCGCGGCGCACCGTGGTGCCATGTGTCACCGTCAGCTGCGAGGGCCGCGGATACTGCTGGCCGTAGCTTTCGCCGGTGGTGCTCTGGATGCCGTAGTTGTTCCCCTGGTTCCCCTGCACCGCAGGGGAGGGGCGCGCGCCCGGGGCGATCGTCGTCTGCACCTGCGAGGTGTATGTCTGCGACGCGCCCGTTACGCCCGTCGGCGGCAGGTTGGACGGCGCTGCCGTCTGCCCGGCTGCGGGCTGGTAACTACCCTGCGGGTTGTACTGCGTGTTCGAGGTCACGCCGTCTGTCACATCTTCCGGCGGATTGCTCTGGCCGGTGACGCCCACGCCGTAGCGCGGGTCAGACTGGTGGCGGCGCGTTGCTGCTGCCTCTGCCGCTGCAACCTCAGGATGCACGGACTTCCCCGCAGGCGTACGCGAGGTGGCGCGCGCATTGTGCATGGTGGATGTAGCGTTGCCTGCGGGCACATGCACTGCACTGGCCGAGTAGTTGGTCATCGGCGTTGCGTGGTCCTTCGTCGGCGCCTGGTACGGCACGTACGGACCGTAGACCTCGCCGTTAAATTCACCCGTCTGCGCGCCCTCGCGCTGGCCGCCGTAGCTGAACGTATCTGCGCTGGCCATCTGCTGCGGCGGACCGTAGTTCGCCTGCTGCGTCCGCCGCGAAACCTGCTGCTGCTGGTACGCGTCCGGAGTCGCCGAGTAAGCGCCCGCAGGCTGCGTCAACGGCATTGCTGAGTCTGCAACCGTGGGAGCCGCAGTCCGGCCGCTAACCGATGGCATATCGTACGTACCGGAGATGCCCGGGTAGATGGTGTAACCACCCGCAGGCGATGCTGCAGGGTCAACCGGCTTGTAGTCGCGCAGGCGCTGCTGCGATGGCTGCGTGCGCACCGTGGAGTCTGGGTTCGCCATGTACGACGGCACGCTGTAGGAGCCATCCGGCGGCAGGTTGACGCCAGAGCCAGGCAGCGGCTGGTTGTTGCCCAGCTGCACCGGCGCAGTGCCATAGGAGTTGGAGAGGCTGGGCAGGTATGGACGCTGCTCAGGCTGCGGCGAACCCACTGCGGGCGAGCCATCCGGGTTGCGATTCTCTGAGCCTGGTGCGAGCAGGCTGGCCAGGTCCGGCGACTGCTTCTCAGTAGGCAGCGCACGCGGATTCAGCGGCGTGGGCGAATTCAGAATGTAGGCCAGCTCTTCACCGGGGTCCGGTGCAGGCAGAGCATTGAGTGATGCCTTGTAGAAATCCGAAGCGCGACTGCTGTTGCCGCGTGCCTGCTCAAATCGTGCAGCCAGCCCCAGCATGGTGCCGTCTTTGGGGTACTGGTTCAGGCCATAGCGCAGCCAGATTTCGGCGTCCTTGTTGTCGTTGGCTGCCAGCGCAGCACCCACAGCCGCCTTGTAGTCCGCGGCGGAAGCCGTGGTCATGTCCTGCGACTTGTAAATCTCAACTGCCTGCTTGGCCAGGCCTGCGCGCAGGTAGCCGGTGGCCAGTGCACGAAGCACACCGGGATTATCCGGAAAGGCCTTTGCAGCGGCGTTCAAAATCATCAGCGAGCGCTTCACGTCACCACGTGCCGATGCCTGGTTGGCGCGGCGCACAGCCCAGTTCGCCCAGATGGTCTGCACTGTGCGGCGCTGTTCGTCGCCCAGGTCCTGGCGGCTGCCCAGCACCAGCAGCTGGCGATACAGGCCCGTGTCGTTGCCGCCGTTAAACAGCAGCCATGCATTCTGAATGTCGATATCGGCCGGAGCCGTGGTGTGCTGCGCGGCATAGCGCTGCTGCACACGGGCCAGGTACACCATGGCCTGCTGGGGCTGGCCCAGACCGTTGTAAATGTTGCCTACCGTCTGCAGGTAGTCCACATCGCCCTCAAGCTGCTTGCGCACAGCGGGCGGAATCTGCTGAATCTGTGCCAGAGCTTCGCGGTCACGACCGGCGGCGTGCAGAGAACTGAGCAATCCCTTCCATGCATCCACCCGCTCCGGGTTTTCGCTCAGGACGCGCTGGTAGATGGGGTATGCGTGGGCAGCGTCGTTGCGCTGCAGATACAGGCCCGCCAACTGCACCTGCAGCGGCAGCGGAATCCGCTGGCCCGTGGTATTTTGCTGCGCTACGCCGCGTTCCAGCAGGCTCTGCGCAATATCAAACTTGTTCTGCGACTGGTAGATGGAGGCTGCGGTCCCCAGGAATCCGGGGTCCCGCAAAGCCTCGTCATACACGGTGGGCGGCATGCTTTCCAGGGTTTGAATCGCAACAGCATCGTTATGCATGCTGTGCTGCACGTTGACCAGTCCCTGCCAGGCCAACGCGTTCGTAGGGTCCTCCGACAGTACCTGCCGGTAGAGTGCTGCTGCCTGATCCAGGTGGTTCGCCTGGTTCAGCAATGCTGCATACTGCAACTGAGTTTCTGCCTTGAGCCCCTGCGCGCCTGTTGGGAACGGCAGGTCCAGCGCCGACCGCAGCACGCGCTGCGCATCGGCATCGCGGCCCACGGCGGAGTAGGCCGAGGCCAGCGTCCGCAGGAAGTCCGGGTCATGCATCAGCTGGCTGCGTACACTCGCGGGCAGCCGCCGCTCTGTATCCAGGGCGCGCGCCGCGTTGCCGGCCGCATACTCCGTCATAAACAGGCCGCGCCAGCCATCAATCGAGGCTGGCTTCAACTGCACATAGTTCGCATAGAACGGTGCCGCTGCCTCAGGCTGTTGCGCCTTGGCCAGCGTTCCACCCAGCCCCAGCATTGCCTCAGGCCCACTGGGCCGCAGTGCAAGCGCATCGCGGTAGCTCTTCTCCGCGGTGGTCAGGTCGTTTTCCTGCAGAGCCGTTCCACCTGTCTGGATAAGGTAGAAGTAGCGCGCTGTGATCAGGTTTGCATCCAGCCCCTTGTCTGTTGCACCGCTCGTCTTCGCCTGCTCCAGGAAGGAGATGGAGCCACCGAAGTTCTGCTGGTTCATGCGAACATAGCCCATGCCCGCCAGCGCGCGCGGATTGTTGGGCTCGCGATTCAGGATGGCGGTGAAACGCTCCTCGGCCTCCGTGAACCGCTTGGCGTTCAAAGCGACGAAAGCCGCGTTCTCTTCTGCTGCACGCTGTCGTTGCGCTGCGGTCTCCGCGGTCTCTTCCGCGGTAGGCGCGGTGTAGGCGCCACCTCCGCTATACGCACCGGTTGCAGTACGACGGCGACTGGCAGCGCGCTGCTGTGCTTCAGTATTCTGGAGCGCCTCCGACAGCTGCGGATCCTTGTGCTTCTGCAGGTAGGCGCGAATGTCGCCGCTGCTTGCGGGGTTCTGCGCATCCCACACCAGCGACTGCTTCAGCGCCTCTGCTGCCTGCGGATCGTTGGGGTGGCGCTCCAGCAGCCTGCGGCCCTCAGCACGGGTCTGCGCGCTGTAGGTCAGGATGCGGCCAAGTGCGATCTGGTAGCGCGAGTCCGCCGGATAGCGATCCATCAGCGACCGCAGACCTGCAATCGCGTGCGAACGACCATCTTCCGTGGCCGCCTCAGTCTCGTAATAGGCCAGCGCCCAGTCGCCCTGCGGCGGGTTGGAGCCGAAGGTCTGGCGGTAAATCTTCATTGCCTCGGCGTAGTTGCCGGCAGATGCCAACTTGCCCGCCTGCTGCAGCTGGTTCAGCTGCGCACCCTGCTGCATCACACTCTGCGCCCGCGCAATGCCGGGGTCGTTGGGGTTGATGGCCTTCAACCGCTGCAGGTAGGTGTTCGCCAGCGCCTCATTGCCGCTCATCTTTGCAGAGCGCGCCAGGCCGCCGAGTGCGTCCGTGTTGTTGGGATCGGCCAGCAGCACCTGTTGCCAGGTTTGTGCAGCCATATCCATGCGGCCGCGAGATTCCAGCGACCGCGCCTTATCCAGCAAGGCCGTTGTGGCAGCGCTGCTGGAAGCCGGAGGAGTAGTTTGTGCGAGCACGCGAGGCATTGTGCTGAGCATGACTGCACTCAACATCAGCATCGATACCCGGGATGGACCTCTGCTTACCATTTGCCTCGCCCTGCGCCAAGAAATTCCCGGCGCGATATTCACCGCGCGTACCTCTTTGAATACTCTGCTAGTTCTCAGAATCTTACCCTTTTCCTGCCTGCCGTACCTGCTTTTTTCGAGCCGTTACTCTTTCACTACTAGGGGTTTGCGACTCTCACTTCCACTTCAACTTCAATCTGCCATCCCGATCAAATCGGAACCGGCCTTCCTGCCATCCCGTCGCAAATAATGCCAGGTTCTGGTCGTAATACAGGCCCGAGCGGCCATACAAACCGCTGGCCGGGTCAGCGCTTGCGCCCAGCCGGTTTACCTGTGTCTTCACCTGGTCCTTCAGTCCCATCGCTGTTAGATACGGAATCAACGCAGCGGAGAAGCCAACGGTTCCTTCCGGGTTAACAACCTTGCCGTCCGCAGACACCTGCAGCGGAGGCACCACGTTGCCCTGCATGTAATGCGCCATGCCGTTGGAGTATCCCAACGACCGCGCAACACCCTCCGTGCCTTTATCCGCGATGCCCAGCCACAGATAGACGCGGATAGCTTCATAGCTGCCCACCGGCGTCACATCCGTCTTGCCTGCAGCCAGTTCAGCCGGAGTGCCCGATGGCAATGTGGTTGCGCCCGACACAACCCAGTCCATGATGAAGCCGTTGGGAGATGCCGCACCGATCAACCCCGGCAGCGCATCCAGAGCCGCGCCCCACGGTCCTGCAGGCTGTTCCTGCTTCAGCCGGGCGAACAGCTGCGGCGGCGAATAGCTCGGGTTCAAAATCAGCGTGTTCGGGTTCGGATGAAAGCCCGAAGGCCCCGGCAGCAGCACAGTGCCCAGCGTGCTGGACAACGCAATCTCACTGTGCGCAATGTGGTCGGCCATGACCAGGCCCATCTTGGTCAGACGGTCGTCCTTCCACAGGCGGCCGGCCTCGATGAGGTCATAGGCAAGCCACAAATCGGCATCGCCTGCAGAGTTCTTATCCAGAATCGTCCACTGGCCCTCAGGACTCTTGCCCCAGCTCCACGATGGCAGCCGTGCCGTCATGTCACCGGCAGCAAGATTGTCCTCGGTCCAGCGCAGTGCCTTATCAAATGTCGCGCGGTCATTGACCACCAGCGCAAAGAACATGGCATAGGCCATGCCTTCACTGGTGGTGCGCTCCTGCGCATTGCCATCGTGATCAACCACACGGCCGGAGGCTTCAATGAACTTTGCGCGATACTGCTGCCACAGCGGCCACGGCTGCTCTGCCCTGCAGCCAGTCTGCACGGTCAACACACCACAGGCCAGGACAACTGCCGCCAGCCGGCGGCATACGTCCATCCTGCTCCACCGTCTTTTCTCCCGCATTAGTCCTCTCCCTGCAGCCTCAGTCGCGCGCGGCGGCGAAGAGCTACGCGCGTAAGCGCTGCCAACAGAATGCAGGCAAGGATCACGAGCACAACCATGGACGCAGGGAATTCTGCAAAGAACAGTTTCAAACGCGTCCAGATCGACAACGATCCGACTTTATAGAAGTCGTTGCCTATCCGGTAAGAGACAAACTGAGTACCATGCATGACGGCAACAGACTGCGAGATATCGCTGCCGGAGCTGACACGCAGGAAGGTGCTGAGGAACGTGGGAATGACCGAGTGATCGCGCAGCGCAATCATGACGACGGAACGGTTGGAGCGGGCGGGCCACTCCACGCCTTCGATCAGAGCATCCGGCAGAGCGCCTGAAGTTTCAAGCTCGCCCGAGTCGACGTGATCACTGGAACGGACCTTCCACCATGCATGCTCCAGCGGAGCGAAGAAGCCCTGCGTGTCTGAAATCTTCAGGCCGCTGGTGCTGATCTTAACCGGCAGGTGGCTGTTCAGCGTGGAGAATGCCGTCTGGTCTTCCACCGTTCCCAGCACGATGTAGTCCTTCTTGCCGTCTGACTTAAGACCATCGGCACCGGTAACGGAGACGTCGATGGCGGGATAGCCGGTGGCCGCACCAAAGTGGCCCATCAGCGTGAGGAACATCTCAATCTCGTCAGCGCCGGGGTTATCCGGCAGCACAACGGCAGTCTCTGAGAGGTCCTTGTAGCGCGTGAATGGGAAGCCTGCGTTGCTGAACAGCTCCAGGTTCGGCAGCTCTGCCAGGTGAGGAATGTCACGGATGTCCAGGTACGAATCCTTGACGATGGCTCCTTGCAGGTTCAGTGGCGCGGTGTCCTGGCACTTGTTCTTCTTGGCAATCTGGAAGACAAACTTCAGACTCATCGTCTGCGAGAACGGCCGCATGGTCACCACGGGAACGGGTATCTCCGTCTCCAGCCGCGCGCTTGCCTTGTCCGCATGCGGCATGGGCGTGGACGACACGTACGCCGTGTTCATGTAGACCTGCAGCGTGCTTTCGTTGGCCAGCGGAACCGGGTTGTACCGGTAATCCATGTGGAAGATCAGGTTCGCGCGTGAGCCGTAGTAGAGGTCTGGCGGTGTGCGCATAAACACACCCACGGGCACAGAACCGTCGCCCTGCAGATCGCCCTGGTTCATGATCTGGCCAACGTCGGTGATTTTGTCGGTTGGCATCCAGCGCGGAGCATCATCAGGCTCGCTCTTTACCGGATGCTTCAACGTCACAGAGACCTGGTTGCCCTGCCACATATCCTTCTGCAGAGAGAACGCCTGCGCAGCTTTCACAACATCATCGGCGGAGTCGCCTGTGAGCACCAGCACCTTACTGTATGGGTCCGATGGATTGGTCCTCATGGCCACCGTTGGGCCGCCTGTTCCCTGCACGTTGAGGGATGCGGGCAGCTCTCCCGCGTTCTCGCTGATGAGGATGACGTTGCCCTGCGGAATCTGTCCGAACGAGACCGGGAAGCGCACGTTGCGGTAGTCGGTCAGCACGCCGAAGTAGCTGGCAACAATGCCTGCGGCTTGCATGGCCTTGGTCGACGGCTGGTTCAGGAAGACGATGGGGACAACGGGATGCAGATTCACCGCGGCGTCATAGAACGGCAGCGGCAACAGCTTCAAATCATCCTGCAGCGGCAGCAGATTGCCCGTCAGCTCAATGGAGCTGTTGTTGTCCACGTGGCTCCACAGCGTGGTGTGCGAGGGGTCCTCGCACTGCAGCGTGTAGTGCCCAATGAACTCAAAGGTGATCTGGTTATCACGCACCAGCATGTCTGCCGGCATCTGCAGCGTGGCCTCAAGCAGCGCGTTGTTCTCGCCCTGGCGACGGACGGAAAGGGTCTGGCTCTCTGCGACCTTCTCTTCCGGCGACAGGTCCTGCGGCACACCGGCAAAGTTGGGCTGAACCGTTACCGGCAGCGTGGCAAACAGCGTGCCGTTGATGGACACCTTCAGGTGGCTGAGCGCGGGCAGCAGACCCGGCGAAAAGTGATAGCGCAGGTGCAGCGTTGCCGTCTTCACCACCTGCGTCTGCGGCACTGCAAAGTACTGCGAGTGGTACGCATCCACACCACGCAAAACAATGGTGTCTGCCGCGCCTACATCCTGCAGCGTAAACACGTTGTCAAACTGGCCCGGAGGCATGGGCTTGGAGTTGCCGTTGACGCCCACAGCCTCGCCCAGTGCGCCCACTGCAATGTTGGCTGCGCCGCTGTTGGCCACCTGCGGGGGAGCTGCCTGCGCCTGCGCGCTTGCAGGATGCATCACTGCGCCCAGGCCAAGGCCCAGCGCCAGCAGCAGTCCCAACGGAGCAACGCTTGTTGCCAGCTTTGTCTTTGCGCCGCCGCTGCTACTGTCTCCGCCACCGCCGTTATTGTTCATCAGTCCTCGTAGGGTCTCTCTCAATCCAACTACCGCCAGGCCCATGATGCGCCACAGACTCTTCAACGGACGATCTGCCTCGCGCGCCTCGCCCCAGCCCAGCCACGTATCCGCACGCGAGTACAGCACCTGCGTCAACGTTTCTTCTTCCGGAATGGACAGCGGCTCAAACTGCGCGCGCAGCTCGGTTCCGTTGACGCGCACAATGACCGCGGGCAAGGACTCTTCGCCGTCCAGCACCGGGAACTGGATGCGGACATACTCACCGCCCTGCAGATCCGAAGGCTCATCGGTCTCCATCATCACGCCACCGCTGCTCACGTCCGCGGTTACGCCCGTCAGCAACGAACCATCCGGCAACTGCACCGCGGCGGGCACCTGCATGGTGACGCGCACCGTCTGACGGCGCTGCTGGCTTTCCCACGCAACGCCACAGGCAACGCCAAGAATCAGCGTGTTGAAGCACGTCCAGATCACGTTCATCAGGATGGTGCCGGGGTGTGTGCCGTCGTACATGTTGGCAGGGATATTCAGAATGTCGAGCGGGAAGCCTGCGTTCACGCTGGGAAAGCGGAAGTAACGCGGGATCGCGCAGATCATGCCGAGGAAGTTGAACGCAAGCATCACCAGGAACGGCAGAGCGATGCGCGAGTCAAAGAAGCGCCGGCTCACAACGCCGCCCTTTGCCGTCACGTTGAACGAACCCAGCTTGGGGTTGAACATGGCCACCGTGGTGGGCAGGAAGATGTACGGCGCCAGCACGGTCTCGTAAATTTCGTTCCAGAACGAGTGGCGATGCTGACCCTGAATACGCGAGTTCGTCATGGACGACAGCACAAGATGCGGGAACGCGTACGCAAGGATGGCCGCCCAGTAACCCGGCACGTTGGTGTGACCCAGGACAAGGTAGATCAGCGGAGCGAACAGGAAGATGAGACGCGGCAGACCGTACAGAAAGTGCGTCATCGCATTGAAGTAGCAAAGCCGCTGCATGCCGCGCAGCCCCTTGGCAAAGAGCGGGTTGTCTGTACGCATGATCTGGATCATGCCGCGTGCCCAGCGAATACGCTGCTTCACGTGGCCGCTCAGCCGCTCCGTGGCCAGACCTGCTGCCTGCGGAATGTTGATGTAGGCCGTGTTCCAGCCGTTCATCTGCATGCGGAGGCTGGTGTGTGCGTCTTCTGTCACAGTCTCAACGGCGATGCCGCCAATTTCGTCCAGCGCCTCGCGACGTAGGACCGCGCATGATCCGCAGAAGAACGTTGCGTTCCAGAAGTCATTGCCGTCCTGCACAATGCCGTAGAACAGCTCGCCCTCGTTGGGGATGGTGCGGAACTGGCCCAGGTTGCGCTCAAACGGATCGGGCGAATAAAAGTGGTGCGGCGTCTGCAGCATGCCCAGCTTCTGGTCGCGCAAAAACCAGCCCACTGTTACCTGCAGGAACGAACGCGTGGGCACGTGGTCCGAGTCAAAGATGGCGACCAGCGGAGCGTGCAGACGCTTGAGCGCGCGGTTGATATTGCCGGCCTTCGCGTGTTCGTTGTCGTCACGCGTCATGTAGCCGATGCCTGCCTCTTCCGCAAATACGCGGAACTCCTCACGCTTGCCGTCGTCCAGGATGTAGACGTTCAGACGATCTGCGGGCCAGTCAATGTGCATGGCCGC
>JAMFTB010000039.1 GCA_026225595.1 Terriglobus sp.
GTGCCGCTGAAGGTGATGAAGTTGCGGCTGGGCGCGACTTCATCCACGCTGAAGCCGCGCGCCTGCAGCCAGCTTTGCAGTACGGCCAGGTCATCATCACCCAGGCCAAACTGTGCGCCATACTGCTGCGGTGTCAGCCACTTGTGGTAGTTCGGCGATCCCGGATTCTGCTGGTCGGCCAGCAGCTGGGTCAGCGCGGCTGTCTGCTCGGCGGTCGGCTTCAGGTACAGCTTCATGCCCAGCAGCTGGGTTTCGCCCGGCAGGTGACCCACCACCTGCGCGGTGGCCGCACGGCCGCTCACCGTATTGGGCAGCGCCACCCGCGCCGCACTGGCTGCGGGCACGGCGGCAAGCCGGCGGACAGTCTGGGCAGAGGCAGAGGGCAGCAGCGCCAGCGAAACCAACGCGCCCATCAGGGGGCGCACAGCATTACGAAGAAAACCACGGTGGAGGAATGTCATGAACCAATGAACCTTTGGGCAAATGCCGCGACGGAATCAGTTAAGCCTTTTCAGGCAATCGGAGGAGGTACGGCCTGCACGCGAACAGCCGTTCCACCGGGTAAGACGATAAGTTTGCCTCTGAGTAAACACCCGCGGCCAGCGTTTGTCGCTGAGTGCGGGCGAAGAAAGACAGGAATCTGACCGGATTAGGACGTTTCGCTTAAACGCCTGTGAGCGTGGCGGCAATTTATAAGCTGCCTGGCAAGTCTCGAGAATTATTAAGGGGGCGGCTTCAGCCGCTGAGATAGAAGTTTAGGGCCATTTGGTGTGCGGGCTTTAGCCCCTGAGATTCGAATCTGGGTGGACAAAGCCACCTTACCCAAAGATATCGTTTCAATCTCAGGGGCTAAAGCCCGCGCCCATCCTATCTGAGCATCTGGAAACCTGCAGCCACTGGCATTAGCATCATCCCACTGGAGATTTGCCCTGATGTTCTCAGCTCTCTGCCGTCCGGCCATGCTTGCCGTTTCCGTGTGCGTTCTCACGTCACTTGCCCTGCTGGCACCCGCTGCCACCGCCGCGCAGACTCAGGCTCCGCAACCGGCTACGCTCACCGTCCAGGCAGACAAGCCATTGCACGCCGTCAGCCCCACCCTCTACGGCCTCATGACGGAAGAGATCAACTACTCCTACGACGGCGGCCTCTACGCGGAGATGGTGCGCAACCGCACCTTCACGCACGACTGGATGGGCGTTCCCTACTGGATCCTGGACAACGCCGGCGACGCAGAAGCGACCATGAAGTGGGACGAGACAGACGGCCCCAGCGAAGCGCTGCAGAGCAGCGTTGTCATCGACGTTACCCGCGCCAGCGGCTCTGCGCCCGTGCGCCTGCGCAACAACGGCTGGTGGGGTATGGCGCTGCAGCCGCACACGGCTTACAACCTCAGCTTCTACCTCAGGACAGATGCGCGCGCGGCCGCCATGCGCGTGAGCCTGGTGAACGATGACACGGGCAGCATCGAAGCTGAAGGAACTCTGGTGGACGCCTTTGGGTCATCATGGGGCCGGCACACCATGGAACTCACAACGAAAGACGTGAAGACCTTCTCCGCACACAACCACCTGGAGCTGCAATTTCTCAACGCCGGCAAGTATTCTCTGCAGCTCGTCTCGCTGATGCCTCCCACCTACAAGAACCGCGCCAACGGCAACCGTGCTGATCTCATGGAGATGATGTCTGCCATGCACCCAACGTTCCTGCGCATGCCCGGCGGCAACTACCTTGAGGGCAACTACATCAACGAGCGCTTTGACTGGAAGACAACCATCGGCCCTCTCGTCGACCGGCCAACGCACCGCGGCCCATGGGGCTACCAGTCAAGCGACGGCATGGGTCTGCTTGAATTTCTGGAGTGGACAGAAGACCTGAAGATTGAGCCAGTGCTCGCCGTCTACGCGGGCTACTCGCTCAAGGGCGACCACATCATCGCCGGGCCCGCCATGCAGCCCTTCGTGGATGACGCGCTCGACGAGATTGAATTCGTCACCGGCGACGCATCCACCAAATGGGGAGCAATGCGTGCAAAGCTGGGCCACCCCGCGCCCTTCCCCCTGCACTACGTCGAGATCGGCAATGAAGACAACCTCGACCACTCCGGCAGCTATGAAAGCCGTTACGTGCAGTTCCACCGCGCCATCAAGACGAAGTATCCCAACCTGCAACTCATCGCCACGGCGCCGTTGAAGCGATTCTTCAAACCAGACGTTGTGGACGACCACTACTACAAACGCGCAGAAGACTTCTTCGACATGGTGCACTACTACGACGACGCAGACCGCAACGGCCCCAAGATCTTCGTGGGCGAGTGGGCCACGCGCGAGGGCGGCCCAACGACTGACTGGGGCGCAGCTCTCGGCGATGCCGCATGGATGACCGGCATGGAGCGCAACAGCGACCTCATCGTCATGGCCGCGTACGCTCCGCTGTTCGTCAACGTAAACCCCGGCGGCATGCAGTGGGAGAGCAACCTCATCGGCTACAACGCCGCACATAGCTACGGCGCACCGTCGTACTACGCGCAAAGCCTCTTCGCGCAGTACCTCGGCACATCCGTGCCAACGTCCAGCATCACCGGCGCAGGCTCACGCTTCTTCTACTCCGTCACGGCAGACGCGGCAAAGGGCACGCTCTACCTCAAGCTGGTGAACGCATCCACCCTGCCACAACCTCTGCACCTTGCACTCAGCGGCGCACACGTCTCCAATGAAGCAACAGTGTGGACACTGCACGCAGCCACACGCAGCGAGACCAACACCCTTGACGACCCCAAACGCATAGCACCGGTGAAGAGCTCACTCAAAGCCGCCGATGCCATCGATCACACCGTTCCGCCACTCACCGTGCAGGTGCTTGTGCTCACCACCAGGTAGGCAACAAGCGCGCATGCACATCACAGCCCTGGGCGCTACATCACCACAGCAATGCACGCTACAAAACATTGCGCGTGCCTTCATGCGGCACAATTCTTGCGCGCCTATTACGCCTTTCGCAAAACGATGCGCAAGAAAAATCTATGAAGGCAATACCCAAAAGTTGCAGTTGCACCATAGCTTCACCAGCTTTGGTGCAACTGATTTTTTCGTGAAAATATTTGCATCCCAGCCCTTCCAGAACGCCCTTTGCATCGTGCTACCATCAGGTTCGTTCTTACAGATTCACGGCGACGGACCCCAGTCTTAAAGCCCGCTTGCTTAACTTACCGATTGACTTTGCCACGGTTTTGTCAACGGTCTTCAAACAGTCTCAGTCACCTTTTCCGCGAAAGCTTTCGAGCCCGCGGGGCGGGGACGTGTTGTCTATTTACGCTCGGCTCCAGGCCTTACGCCTTGAACCACCAGTGAACAGCACCGGCCGCAAGCAGGGCCGGTAGCGCAAGGAAAGATACTGATGTCTTTTGCCCCAACGGCTTCGACCGTACTCAATCCGCAGAATGCCTGGACACGAATCCTTGGCGCGCTGGAGATGAAGGTCAACCGGCAATCGTTCCACACCTGGCTGAAGCCAACACGCTTCTCCCATGCCAACGGGCGCACGGTGTTTGTCCGCATCCCTTCCACACAGTTTCAGCACATCGGCGATCGTTACGCCGACCTCATCCATGAAGCCATCGACAACCTGAGTCTTGAGGTTGACGAGGTTCGCTTTGTGACCGCAGAGGATGACCCAGCCATGCCCCGCACACGCGAGGATGGTGGCTTCGCTCCGCTGCCGTCGCACTCGCCCAACGCACCGCAAACCGCGGGTACGTCTGCTTCCATTGGCAACAACCGCGGTGCGCCAACGCAAGTGCCCACCACGGAACAGGGCCGCTTTGACTGGAACGCAGCCGCGCAGCTCAACTCGCGCTACCTCTTTGACAACTTCGTCATCGGCAGCGGCAACCAGTTTGCACACGCCGCGTCGCAGGCCGTTGCAGAGCGTCCATCGAAGGCCTACAACCCACTCTTCCTCTACGGTGGTGTGGGTATGGGCAAGACGCACCTCATGCATGCCATCGGCCATGAGGTGAAGCGCCGCAACCGCGACGCGTCCATCATGTACGTCTCTGGTGAAAAGTTCACCAACGAGATGATCAACTCCGTCCGCTACGACAAGATGAGCGGCTTCCGTGATCGCTTCCGCACGGTGGATGTTCTGCTCGTTGATGACATCCAGTTCATCACCGGCAAAGAGCGTACGCAGGAAGAGTTCTTCCACACCTTCAACGCTCTGCACGAGAGCATGAAACAGATCGTCATCGCCAGCGACCGCCCTCCCAAAGAGCTTGCGGACCTGGATGACCGTCTGCGCTCA
>JAMFTB010000040.1 GCA_026225595.1 Terriglobus sp.
AGACCTCAAGGCGCGCTTCACGCTTGATGTAGGAACTTGGCTCGATCCAAACATCAGCGTCGTCAGCAACAGCCCGCCCAATGAAGTCGCGCACACCGTCAATGGGCAACAGATTCATCACACCTTTCCAGAGACCAAACCCATCTCGACCTACCTCTTCGCCTTTGCAGCAGGCCCATGGGCGAGGTTCCCAGGCATGCCCGGCGAACCAGATTTCTACGTGCGCAAGTCGCAACTTAAGCGCGCACAGGCAGAGGCTCCGCATGTGCAGCAGATGACGGCGCGCGGCATCAAGTTCCTGAGCGATTATTTTCAGCAGCCGTTTCCTTTCCCGAAGTATGACCTCGTGCTCATCCCCGGCTTTCCCTTTGGCGGCATGGAACATGCGGGCGCAACCTTCCTCAACGAAACAGGCGTGCTCTTTCGCAGTGCACCCACCGCTGCCGATCGCTTTAACCGCGACACGCTGGTGCTGCACGAGCTGACGCACCAGTGGTTTGGCGACCTGGTGACGATGCGCTGGTTTGATGACCTGTGGCTGAAAGAAGGCTTTGCGCAGTTCATGGCCTACCGCGCGCTCGAAGATCTGGAGCCCGCATCGCTGCCGTGGAAGCACCTGTATGAAGACATCAAGCCGCTGGCTTATGGCATTGATGAGACCGAGGGCACCACGCCCATCTTTCAAAACATCCCCAACCTGAAAGACGCAAAGAGCGCGTACGGCGCCATCGTCTACCAGAAGGCGCCAAGCATTCTGCGGCAGCTGCAGTACCGCCTTGGTGATGAAGCATTTCGCGATGGCCTGCGCAGTTACCTGATGGACCACGCCTATGCCAACGCGCAATGGGGCGACCTGGTGAGCGCGCTTGAAGCAAGCAGCAAGCAGAACCTTAAGCCATGGGCCAATGCATGGGTGGTGCAGCGCGGTATGCCGCAGATCACCGTGGACTACGCCTGCAACGGACCGCAACATCACATCAGCAAGTTCACCCTTGCGCAGCATGACGTTCTACCTGATGGCTACACATGGCCGATCACCAACGAAATCGTCTTCTACTACGGCGACAAGATGGCGGAGGAGACCGTTCGCGTCTCATGGAGCACGCCTACCTTTGAAGTCAAAGCGGCGCACGGCAAGCTGTGCCCCATGTACGCCTTCGCCAACTACGGCGACTACGCCTACGGCCGCTTTCTGCTGGATGCGAAGAGCGAGCTTGGCGTTCGCGAACACATCATGGCCCCAGGCAGTCTCGATCCGTTGCGCAGAACCATGCTGTGGGGTGCTCTTTGGGACAACGTGCATGTTGCGCAGTCATCCCCAAGCATCTTTGCGGAATTTGCGATCCCAAACCTGGTGGGGAATGACGAATCGGTCACCCGAATGCAGTTTGCGCGGATCAATACGGTGTTGAACCGTTACATCACCGGGCCAGTGCGAACGCCCCTGCTGCAGCAAGCAGAAGAAGCTGCAATGGATCAGATGCAGTATGGTATCGAGCCTGGCGATCGTATCGTTGGCTTTCGTGCCTTCACTTCACTGGCAGAAACAGACAAGGCGCGCGCCACGCTGAAGCAGTTACTCGTCGGAGACATGAAGGTTCCGGGTGTGGAGCTTCGCTCACTCGACCGATGGAGCATGATTGGCCGCCTGATCGCCGTAAACGACAGCGATGCCCAACAACTACTGATGTTGGAGCAGGGACGCGACACCACCGATGATGGCCGCAAGTATGCCTTCGCCGTGATGGCCGGCGCTCCAGGCGCACTGGTGAAGCAGCGCTACTTTGACGCCTACACAACGCCGCCCACCGCGGCCAATGCGCAGCAGGAGGACTGGCTCTCGCAATCCATTGGCCCGTTCAACAACGTGCGGCAGAGCGCGCTGACGCTGCCGTACCTGCAACGCAGCCTGGACCAGCTGCAGGAGATCAAACGCGACCGCAAAATCTTTTACCTGGGCGTGTGGCTTGGCGGATTCCTTGGCGGGCAGACATCGCCTGAGGCGCTGACAATCGTGAAGCAATGGCTGGCGCAGCCGAACATCGACCCTGACCTGCGCCGCAAGGTGCTTGAGAATGCAGACCCGCTGGACCGCACCGTCCGCATCCGCGCAAAGTTCCCGGAGTAGCCATGTCCTGCCGGACGGGCCCGCTGCGCGCGGGGCGGGCGTTTGCACGCCTTTTTACTTCCTTCGGAGTGGCCCTTCCGTTGGTCGTGATGAAACTTGATGCCGACCAACGGGAGGGGCGAGGCGAAGCCAGGAAAAAGGTGCGTGAGCACCCGCCCTCCGCGAAGGAGGCCCGTCCGGCAGGACATCTTTTGGCATCAGCCCTGTACGATAAAGAGCGTCATGCCCAGCGCCACAGCCACGCCCGACCTCAAGACTTTTCTCGCGCTTGCGAAGAAGAAGCACACGCTTATCCCGGTCTACCGCACCGTCACGGCCGACCTTGAGACGCCCGTCTCCGCATTTCTGCGTATCGCCGCGCAGGAGCCGGAGGCCTTTCTGCTTGAGAGCGTCGAAGGCGGCGAACGCGTGGGCCGCTATACCTTTATCGGCATCCGTCCGTACAAGAAGCTGGTCTCGCGCGGCACCGCGATCGTCGCGACAGAGGGCAAGAAGTCACGCAGCTTTCAGGGCGATATCTTCGCCGAGCTGAAGCATGCGCTCAGCGAACACACGCCCGCCAAGCTGCCCGGCCTGCCTCCATTCACCGCGGGCGCCGTGGGCTTTTTTGCGTATGACGTTGTGCGGCAGATTGAACGCCTGCCTGCGGCCGCAATCGATGAGCTAGGTGTGCCCGATGCGTGCCTGATGTTCTTTGATGAAGTGCTCGCATTCGACCACGTCAAGAAGGAGATCTACCTCATCCTGACGGCAGACCTGAAGCGCGAACCCGACGCAAGCAAAGCGTACGCGCGCGCCATCAAGCGGCTTGACCGGCTTGAGAAGGAGCTTGCATCTCCGCTGCCGGTGCAGAAGAAGCGCAGAACTCCGCTGGGTCCGCTGAAGCTGGAACCGCGCACCAAGAAGCGCGACTACATGAAGGCCGTCGCGCAGGTGAAGGAGTACGTTGCCGCGGGCGACATCTTCCAGTGCGTGCTGTCGCAGCGCTTTGACTGCAAGCCGCAGGTCGATCCATTTGAGATTTACCGTTCATTGCGCATCGTGAATCCGTCGCCCTACATGTACTTCATGCGCTTCCCAATGCTGAAGCCCGGAGCAACGGTTGCGACGCCCGCGCACATCGTCGGTTCGTCGCCGGAGCTACTGGTGCGCGTGCACGATCGCACCATTGAGTACCACCCCATCGCGGGCACACGGCCGCGCGGTGCGGATGAAGCGGCGGACAAGCATCTTGAAGAAGACCTGAAGCAAGATGCGAAGGAGGTAGCCGAACACGTGATGCTGGTGGACCTGGGCCGCAACGACCTGGGCCGCGTCAGCGAGTTTGGCAGCGTCAGCGTCAAGAAGCTGATGTTCATTGAGCGCTACAGCCACGTGATGCACCTGGTCAGCGCGCTTGAGGGAACGCTGAAACCCGGCCTCGCTCCGGTAGATGCCTTCCGCTCATGCTTCCCAGCGGGCACCCTGTCGGGCGCGCCCAAGATTCGCGCGATGGAGATCATTGAAGAGCTGGAACCGACGCGCCGCGGCGTCTACGGCGGCAGCATCTTCTACGCGGACTTCAGCGGCAACCTGGATAGCTGCATCGCCATCCGCACGCTGTTTATGCACGGCGAGGATGGCTACATCCAGTCAGGGGGCGGCGTGGTTGCAGATTCCGTGCCGCAGACGGAGTACGAAGAAACCGTCAACAAATCCAAAGCCGTAATCCGCGCCATTGAACGCGCCCGCTCTCAGGCTTAACAGAACATGTCCTGCCGGACGGGCCCGCTACGCGTGGAGCGGGCGTTTCACGCCTTTTTACTGCTTCGCTTAGCCCTCCCGATGGGAGGGATCAAACGCATCACCACAAATTTTGTCATCCTGAGCGGAGCGCAGCGAAGTCGAAGGACCTGCATTTCGCTGGCGCCAGCACGAATTTCAAATCCTGACCAACGGGAAGGCTGCGCGTCCTGCAGGACAAAATTAGTCTGTTTATTTTCTAGTTGCTGCCAGCCGATGAAGACGGCATCATGCTGATCCAGTTGGTCTCGTCGTAGATCAGCATTTCCGTGTCCTTGTCTTTTTGCGGCAAGACCCGGGGCGGCGACGGAATGTTTTTGGCGCCCAGCTTGAACAGGTAGAAGGAGAGCGGCGCGCCGGGCAGGTCAATGTATTCGTCTTGCAGAGAGCCGGAGACGCCTGGCGATGCGGCACCCGTGCGGGCGGCAACTTCCTCTACATGCGCTGACCGGTTGGGTGCGGACCATTCTGCTGCTGGGCTCATAGAGGCATGACACACGGGGGCGGCGCACAGTACAGCGGCAGGTAGAGCGAGGCGAACAAAGGCTGCGATCTTCATGGAAGACACCGTTGATCTCCTTTCAGGGACCTATCGGCGGCGGCGACGATTGCGTCACCGTGTGACACAGATCAAACGAGCACGGACGCTTACACTGACGAAATAGACGGACGAAACGTTGTATTGTTTGCCAGCCGTGACGCATCTGTTCGGCTTCTCGGTGTCGGGGCTGTCGCAACTCCAGCCCTTTGTCGCACTTCCAAGGCTTGGAATTCCGGGCTCTTGGGGCACAAGCGTAGCACCGCCGCGCGCCGCAGTACACTGCAATAAGGGGCAGGTATCTGTGTATGGTCTTCGTTCTGGATAACTACGACTCGTTCACCTACAACCTGGTGCAGTACATGGGCGAGCTTGGCGCGGAGATGGTCATCCGCCGCAACGACGAGCTGACGCCAGCGGAGATTGAGGCGCTTGCGCCTGACCGTATCCTGATTTCGCCCGGCCCCTGCACACCGCAGGAGGCAGGCGTCTCCATTGACCTGATCCGCCACTATGCGGATAAGAAGAAGCGCACGCCGATTCTTGGCGTTTGCCTGGGGCACCAGGCGCTGGGCGCGGCCTTTGGCGGCAACGTCGTCCGCGCGGCGCGGCTGATGCACGGCAAAACCAGCCAGGTGCAGCACGACGGTCGCACCATCTTCGCCGGACTGGAGCAGGACATGACCTGCACGCGCTACCACTCGCTGGTGGTCAGCCCGGAGGGTCTGCCGGATGAGCTGGAAGTCTCCGCCCGCACCACCGACCCGGAAGGCGAGGTCATCATGGGTTTGCGCCACCGCGACCTGCCCATTGAAGGCGTGCAGTTTCATCCGGAAAGCGTTCTGACCAGCCACGGCAAACGCCTCATCGAAAACTTCCTGAAGATGTAATCGCACATGCGAAACACTTCTGTTCAAAGCGTGTCCTGCCGGACGAGCCTCCTGCGCGGAGGGCGGGTGCTCACGCACCTCTTTACTGGCTTCGCCTCGCCCCTCCCGCTGGTCGGGATGAAACGCATCCCCACAAATTTTTGTCATCCTGAGCGGAGCGAAGCGAAGTCGAAGGACCTGCATTCCCTCGGTAGCACCACGAACGCAAACGGAAGGCCGGGTGCCCCATCGCCTGCCCTGAGCCTGCCGAAGGGTCTCGCGTTTGAGACATGGGTTCGCAGCGTCTGCCTCGCAACACTCTTCGTTCTACCACTCACACTCCACGCGCAGACAACACATGCTGAACAGCCACTTGGCACTGTCAAAACCGACGGTGCAGAGGTGAGCGGACTCGTCAGCGTGAGCAATGGCAAAGCCACCATTGGCAACAACGGCGCGGTTACCGCAGGCGCACAGGCAGCGGTCATTGCGCTGGCGCGCGGTGGCGAAGTCCACGTCTGCGCCGGCTCTGCGGTGCATCTTTCGCAGACCAGCACGCAGGCGCGCAAGCCGCCCATGATGATGGCCGTCGACCGCGGCGCGGTGGAGATCCACACCAGTGCCGAGAAGACAGACGCCATCCTGACGCCGGACCTGCGCTTTGAACTTTCGGACGCAGCGCCGCTGGACCTGCGCATCCGCGTGGTGCCCAACGGCGACACCTGCGTGGACAACAGCGGCAAGGACGCTCCGATGCTGCACGTAACCGAAACGTTTGGCGACGCGACGTACTTCATCCGGCCAGGCCAGCGCGTGCTGTTTGAGCACGGCAGTCTGCGCGAGGTGGTAGACCACGAAAGCAGCAGCTGCGGGTGCCCGCGCGGCGACTCGCTGGTGCTTGCAGGCAAGGGCAAGAAGGGCGACGGCAAGGTGCCTGAGGTGGTCAAACAGAATCCATTCCCAGAGGCTGTAAGCCAGGGCCTGCAGCCACCCGCCCCGCCGCCCGCAGCGCCGCCGGGCGAGGTACACACGCAGGTAAGCAGCACACTGAACTACAGCGGAGCCACCAACTCTGCAAGCGGGCCGCCGGGCCAGACCACAACAGCTGCAGACGTGGCCGCAGGCGCCGCCGCTGCAGGCGACAACACCGCAGCAGGAACGACGGCAAACGCAACGGCAGCAAGCGGAGCAGCATCGACCACGCCTGCAAGCACAACAACAGCAGCCAATGCCGGGGCTCCCGCACCGCCGTCGTCAGAGCTCCCAAACACGGGCGTGCATGTGGAGCAGGCAGCGCCGCCGCCCGCCGGACCCAATCCCTTCAAAGCCATCGGCCGCTTCTTCCAGCGCCTTTTCGGCGTCCATCCCTCGTCCTAGCGCGGCTCGCGTGTTCTGTTGTTTCCAACGTGCCGGTGAGATGAAGTTGCGCGCTGGTGCGTATAGCGCATTCGAAAAGGCACAGCTTCATCTGTGCAGAAGGAGAGTTTTGAAAGGGCATGGCTTCAGCCATGCCAAAACGACGATTTCAATGGAAGCGGCTTTAGCCGCTGAGGCTTAGCTTCCTCTCGCATAAACAAAACTGACCTCAGGGGCTGAAGCCACCACCCAAGCAGAGCTTTTATTGGCATGGCTAAAGCCATGCCCTTCCGAAAATCAAGCACATTTCCAATCGCGAGCCGTCCAACCCGCAAAGCTCTTCAGTTGACTTCAGCGGGACGGTACTCCGTGAATCGAACTCGGTTATGGCGCGTGGCGTCAGTGCGAATTGCGCCCGCCTGCCTGCTCTTTCTCGCCTCTGGCGCAATGCTGGCAGGCCAGCAACAGGCGCAGCCTGCGGCCCCTGCTAAACCAGCCTCATCCCAAGCAGACAGACTGCAGTTTGAAGTGGCTTCTGTGCGTGAAGATATGTCTCCCAAATACACCGAGCCCCCGTTCTCACTGGACTCCGACGACGCCTTCAAATCAACCGGCAGCCTGTTTGAGGTCACGAGCAACCTGCGGACGTACATTGCCTTTGCTTACAAGCTGAATCAGCTGAACCCCATGTTTGAAGGTCTGCCACAGTGGGCATCCACAAAGAAATTTGCGATTCACGCGCGTGCCGCGGGCAGCCCCACCAAAGACCAGCTGCGGCAGATGATGCAGGCTCTGCTGAAGGACAGGTTCAAGCTGGCCATCCACTTTGAGACACGCGAGATGCCCGTGTTTGCCATGACGCTGATCAAACCCGGGAAGACCGGCGATGGACTGCGGCTGCATGCCGATGGCCCCGGGTGCGATGTGCGACTACCGAATCCGGGACCGGATAGCCCGGAGGCTTCCATGGACATGCTGCCGTGCAGTACATACACGGCGCTTACAAAACCAGACCACTCCCTGATAATGGGTTCGCGCAATACGACCCTCAGCCAGATTGCGGTGGCCTTCTCCAATATCGGCGGTTATGGCCGCCCAGTGGTCGACCAAACCGGCATCACAGGCGCAGTCGACTTCGCGGTCCGGTTCACGCCCGATCCGCAGTCGCCGCTGGTACACGGTGACGCTGCCCCTGCAGAATTTCAGGGTGAGTCTCTGACGCAAGCGATCAAAGAACAACTTGGCATGAAGCTGACGCCGGTGAAGGCTCAGGTCAGTATCCCGGTGGTGGAGCGGGTGGAGATGCCCACAGACAACTAGCCCGCACACTCTGCAGTTCCAACGGTGTTGCTGGATGAGATCTCGCGCATTCATGTGGCTGACGTTCGGAAGGGCACAGCTTCAGCTGTGCCGATACGCCGCTCACATGGAGACGGCTTTAGCCCAATCAGAACGTTGTTGGCATAGCTGAAGCCATGCCCTTCCGAAAGACAAAGAAGGTCTTCGAAGTCGCAGCGGGATACAATCGACAGGCGGGGATTTGCGGCTTTTGCGCGTACGATCCCCACCAAGTTCAAGCAACATCAGGAAGTTTTTTCATGTCGATTCCCGCTACACAGATGCGTCCCGGTATGGTCATCAAGCACAAGGAAAAGCTGCACTCAGTGTTTGCCGTGGAGCACCGCACGCCCGGCAACCTGCGCGCCTTTATCCAGGCCAAGCTGCGCAACCTTGAGTCCGGCGCCATCTTCGAGCACCGCTTCCGCTCCGGCGACGCTATCGACCGCGTCATCGTCGACGACGTTGCCATGGAGTTCCTCTACAAGGACGGCGACGACTTTGTGTTCATGGACATGAATAACTTTGAGCAGACGACGCTGGGCCGCGACATTCTGGGCGATGCCGTGGACTTCATGCTGCCCAACATCAAGATCGACATCAGCTTTATCGACGGCAAGCCCGTTGGCGTGGAGCTGCCCAATGTCGTTGAGATGACCGTCATTCAGACCGAGCCCGGTATCCGCTCGGCAACCGCGTCGTCCGTGACCAAGCCCGCCACCACTGAGACCGGCCTGATCGTGCAGGTGCCCGCGTTCATCAACGAAGGCGAAAAGATCCGCATCGACACCGCAGAAGGCGCCTACATGTCCCGCGCATAGATACTGAGCGCATCCTAACCACAAGCGCCACTCGCCAGAGTGGCGCTTTTCATTTCTGCAGCAAGGATGACCTTCTTCCGTCAAATTGAAGTAGAGCGCAATTGACGCTTTATCTCATACACATACACCGAAATATCCAGCTGCAACCCTGGCCCAATTTGCTGTCTGACAATACAAGCACTGCTAGCGCCCACAGACCCAGCTGAAGCTGCGCATCCTCCTCACGGTACTCACAACCAACGGCCTCATCTTCATCGAATAACAATGAGGGTCGAACGATCCCCGCTTCTTTCGTTTTGCATGCATGCCGGATCAGGGAGCATCCTAGAGCCATGCGTGTGCTTGAGGTTAAGACTTCCGTACTGAAACTGGTCTATGAAGAGGCTGGCCCGAAAAATGGCCGGCCCGTGATGCTGGTGCATGGCTGGCCCGATTCGCCGCGGACATTCGATGCGATTCTGCCGGCGCTGCATGCCGCAGGCTATCGCACCATTGCGCCGTACCTGCGTGGATTTGGGCCGACTGAATTTCGCTCGCCAATGTTTGGGCGCAAGCCAAAACGTACAGGCCAGCCTGTAGCGCTTGCGCAGGACATCATCGATCTGGCCGATGCGCTGAAACTGAAGACATTCGACTACGTGGGTCATGACTGGGGCGCGCGCATGGGCTATGTGCTGGCTTCACTGTTCCCCACGCGGCTGGAACGGATGGTGACGCTCTCCACCGTGTTTGCGCCGGGTCCGTTGAAGCCGCCTGCCCTGCCCCAGGCGCAGACCTACTGGTACCAGTGGTTCCTGTGTACACAGCCGGGAGAAAAGGTGTTTCGCGCAGATCCTGTGGCATATGGCAAACGCATGTGGGAGACGTGGAGCCCGCAGGGCTGGTACGACGCTGCCGATCTAGCCAAAGCCGCCAAGAGCTGGGCAAACAAAGACTTTGCCGAGGTGACGCTGCAGAGCTATCGCTCACGGTGGGGCCATGCGGAGCTTGATCCAACCTACGGCGTGTTGCAGGCCCGGTATGAGAGCACGCCCTCGCTGGATGTCCCGACGACATACATCCAGGGGTTGAACGATCGCTGCACACTGGCGGAGAGCTCAGACGGCATGGGCCGCTACTTCACCAACGGCTATCGCCGCGTGCTGCTTGAGGGTGTGGGTCACTTTCCGCAGCGGGAAGCTCCCGGGCTGGTTGCGGAAGAGATCGTGCGGCATCTGCAAGGACGTGCGTAGCATCCACTGGATTTGCAGAAGCAGAACGGGGTGTTCTGCCTTTAGGGGCGCGTGTCCCGCTAAAATCACACCATGACCGTTCGCCACTACCAGGTTGAAGGGCGCGTGCAGGGTGTGGGCTTCCGCTGGTTTGTGCACCGCGAGGCCGCAGAGCTGGGGTTGCGCGGTTGGGTGCGCAACACGCACGCGGGCCACGTTGAGGCAGTAGCCGCAGGTCCGCAGGAGCAGATGGAAGAGCTGGAGGCCGCGCTGCGCAAAGGCAGCCGCGGCAGCCGCGTCGACCGCGTCCGCATTCACAACCTGGAAGAGAGCGAAGCGGAAGGTCTGAAGGAATTCATCATCGAAGGTGCGTTCTAGTTTTTTGCTTACGGTCTATGTAGTTTCCTATAGAGTCATCTGCAAAGCTGCAGCAAACGCTTAAGGATGACAGGCACATGATTCGACAGTTCCGAACGGCGGTACTCGGCATCTTCGCAGCCTGCCTTCTCTGCGCCTCGCAAACAGCCCTTGCCCAAACGACAGTACCCGCGTGGCAGCAGGCTGCGGGCGGTGCCATGTCGTTTGACGTGGCCTCAGTCCGTCCTGACGACGGACCCTTCCGCACACCGTCCTTCGCCCTCAGCGCAGATGAATGGTTCATCGATCCTGCCGGCCGCTTCCACGCCGACTTCTCCGTGCGGGCGTACATCACCTTCGCCTACAAGATCTGGCTCACACCCGAGGAAGAAAAAACCCTCATCGAGACGCTGCCCGACTGGGTCAAGTCGCAGCGCTTCGCCATTGACGCTACTGCCCCGCCGCACACCACCAAGGACCAATACCGCCTGATGATGCAGTCGCTGCTTGCTGATCGCTTTGGCCTGAAGCTGCACTTCGAGGGAAAAGATAAGCCCGTGCTCGCCATGGTGCTCATCAAACCAGGCCAACCTGGGCCGCGCCTCATCCCGCACAGCCAGGGCCAACCCTGCGACGCCAAACCCGCGCCGGAAACCTTTCCGCTGCAGTGCTACAGCAACGCCGCTAGGCCCTACAAAGATGGCCTGTGGATCAGCGGATCGCGCGCCACCACCATGGACCTCATCGGCAACTTCATCAGCAGCGTTGCCGGCACGGCAGACGAAATCAGCCGCCGTGTCATCGACCAGACAGGCCTGACCGGGTTATGGGATTTCACCCTTCTGGCCGCGCAACCGGGCCTGCCGCCTGACCAGCAGCCGCCCAACGCACCAACCGCACTGCAGGCAGTTCAGGATCAGCTTGGCATCCGCCTCAAATCCACCCGCGCCACCGTATCTCTGCCCGTCATCGACCACATCGAGCGCCCCAGCGAAAACTAGGCTCGGGCGTTGAACAGCGCGGCTCGTTACAATAGAAGCCATGGCACAGCCGATTAATTGCGAGCCGCTCAAGTCGCTCATCCGTACCGTCCCTGACTTTCCCAAACCCGGCATTCTCTTCTACGACATCACCACGCTGTTGAAGGACAAGGCCGGATTTGCGCAGATGATTGACGCCTTTGCGGCGTACTACATCGACAAGCATGTGGACCTGGTGCTGGGAATTGAGGCGCGTGGCTTCATCTTTGGGCCAGCCATGGCCTACCGCCTGAACGCGGGCTTTGTGCCCGTGCGCAAGCCCAAAAAACTGCCCGCCGCAACCGCCAAGGTGACCTATGACCTGGAGTACGGCAGCGACTCGCTCGAAATCCACCTGGACGCAATCCAGCCCGGACAGCGCGTGGTCATTGTGGACGATCTGCTGGCCACCGGCGGCACCATGCAGGCCACCGTGCAGCTGGTAAAGCAGCTGGGCGGCGAAATTGCCGGCGTTGCCTTTGCCGTGGAGCTGGACTTCCTGAAGGGCCGTTCAAAGTTCCCGGACGTGGACGTCTACTCGCTGCTGCACTACAGCGAGTAACTTCTTCTGAACAACATGTGTCCTGCCGGACGGGCCCGCTGCGCGCGGGGCGGGTGCTCACGCACCTTTTTATCCCTATGGGTGGCCCTTCCGTTGGTCGGGATGCTGGGTTCCGTGCCGACCGAACCCACGTATCAGAATCGATACGTGGGGGCACCCGGTTCTGGTGGGAGATTGAACTTCATGCCGACCAACGGGAGGCCCAACGCGAAGCAGTTGAAAGTCACGAAGTGACCGCTCTCCGCGCAGGAGGCCCGTCCGGCAGGACAGGTCTTTAAGCAAACAGAAGGCAGCTAGGGCCGGAGAGTTTGATGAAGCTGCTGCGTTCGCCGAGCTTGCCGGTTGCCGTGTCCACCGGGAAGACAGAGACGTCGCCGGAGAACTGGTTGGCGCTGAGGAACCACTTGCCGCTGGGATCAAGCGCGATGTGGCGCGACTCCTTGCCGGGGTTGGCCAGGTACTGGATCGGCGTGAGCGAGCCGGTTGCCGCATCGACCGTGAACACGGTGAAGCGCTCATCCACACGCGTGCAGGCGTAGAGGAATTTTGCGTCGTGCGAGAAGACCATCTCGCAGGCGCGCGCCTTGCTCGTGTCTACGCCGGCTGGCAGCGTGCGCGCGGAACTCTTCGTGGTGAGCACGCCGTGCGCTGTGTCCCACTGCAGATGGTCAATGGTGGAGCTGAGTTCGTTGATGGAGTAGATCCACTTGCCGTTGGGATGAAAGACCAGATGCCGCGGTCCCGCACCCGGTGCAGACGCCCAGTGATCGGGATGGTGCGGCACGAGCTTTGAGGTCGAACGGTCCAGCCCAAAGACGTGAATGCGATCCAGCCCAAGGTCGTTGACGAAGACGTAGTTGCCATCCGGAGACACACGCGCGGAGTGTGCGTGCGACTTCTCCTGCCGGTCGGCGACGGGGCCGGGGCCGTCCTTTGGAAACTGTATGAACGATGCCTGCTTCAGCCCGCCCTGCGCATCCGCCGCAAACGAAGCGACACTGCCGCCGTTGTAGTTGGCAACAAAAACGCCGCGGCCATCGGCCGATACGCAGATGTGGCAACCTCCGGGACCGCCGCCGTCCGCACGCGCAATGTGGTGCATGCTGTGGCCCGCGGTGTGCAAAACATAGCTTGCTGCCTCAGAGTTTGAGCCGTCGCCGCCTTCCACCGCAAACAACGCCGCAGCACCGGGATTCCACGCCAGAAAGCTGGGGCTGGGTGCGCCCTGCGCCAGCACCGGCTCCGTCAGCTGGCCGTTGTGAAACTGCGCCGTGAAGATGCCCTGCCCCATGCCGCCCACCGCGGTGGGGTTGCTGGTGCCGATGAAGAGGCGAATGCCTGGCGTTGCCTGGGCTTCTGTTTCGTGCAACATCATGACTGCTCCTGCGCCTGCGAGCGCAACAAATTTTCGTCGTGTGTGGATGGTGTTGTCTCCCCCGCTGCAAGCTCACGCACCTGCAGCGACTCGTCTTTTGCAAGATACCCCTTGCGGCGGAACCAGTCTTCCATGCGCGTGCGCAGCAGGTCCAGCGGTACGCGCAGACCGGCCTCCATGCAGCCGTCTGCAAGGGGCAGCGTGTCGTCAAAGACTGCATCGTTGGTGAAGTTGCGCATGCTAAAGCTGTCGATCCACTTGACCGGGCACGGTGTGACTGCACCGTCCACGGCAACACATACGATGCTCAAACGACGGATGAACATGTGGTCAGGCTACGCCAACGCAAAACGACATGTCCTGCCGGACGGACCCGCTACGCGCGGGGCGGGTGCTCACGCACCTTTTTACTGGCTTCGCCCTGGCCCTCCCGATGGTCGGGATCAAACACACCACCACAAATCTTGTCATCCTGAGCGGAGCGCAGCGAAGTCGAAGGACCTGCATTTCGCTGGCAGCGGCACGAAGTTCAAATCCTGACCAACGGGAAGGCCACGCGAAAGCAGTAAAAAGGCGTGAAACGCCCGCCCCACGCGCAGGAGGCCCGTCCGGCAGGACATGGTCGTTAACCCCAAAGCGTGAAGCAGGCACCAGTCAGCTTGCAGCTGCTGACCTGTTCACCCAGCATGCCGGTTTTTGGATCACGCGGAAAGACCACCACGTCTCCGCTGCGCACATTTGCGCCGAGGAACCAGCGGCCCGTTGCATCGATGGTGATCTGCCGGTTCTCTGCTCCGGACTGCTTCAGCAACTGAATCTGCTTGAGCGTGCCGTCCTTCGCGATGGACCACACCACGAAGCTTTCAAGGCCGCGGTTGCTGCCGTAGAGGAACTTCGCATCGGGCGACAGCATAAGGTCTGCGGTGCGGCACTTGGGCGGCGCGTCTGCGGGCAGCGTGCTCCACGTCTGCTTCAGCTGCAGTGTGGCCTTCTTCGCATCCCACAGCAGCAGGTCTACCGTGTTTGAAAGCTCGTTATTGCTGTAGAGCCAGCGGCCATTGGGATGCCACACCACATGCCGCGGCGCGGTGCCGGGCGCAGACTTCCAGAACGCGGGTGTGCCCGGCGTAAGCTTTGCCGTCGCCGGGTCAAGCGCGTAGATGTTGATGCGATCCGTGCCGTAGTCATTCACCAACACGTACTTGTTATCGGGCGAGGTGACGATGGAGTGTGCGCGGCTGTGCACCTGCTGCGGCTGCGTGGGTCCGTGGTCGGTGTCGCCGTACTCAATGTGTTCCACCGCGGGGCCTGTGCTACCGTCGGCCAAGACCTGGTAGGTGTTGATGCTGCCGGAGCCCCAGTTGGCCTCCATCACAACGCGGCCTGTGGCGTCGAGCGAGACATACACCGCGGACGTGCCCTTCGCAGTCTGCTGCGATAGCTGCTTCAGCGGTGTGGACGCATCCGTTGTCACCTCAAACGCCGTTACGGCGGATACGCCATCGACCAGGCAGGTGGTGTACATGCGGTTGCGGTTCTTTGGCGACAGCGTCATGAAGTCTGTATTGAGCACGCTGGCCGCGGGCTTTGGCGTGCTGAAGCTGCCGGTCTTCGGATCAAAGTCTGCAACGAAGATGCCTTTGCTGTCTTTGCCGGTGGTGCCGATGAAGGCCCGCTGAATGTCAGACATGGCTGCAAATGCGTTGCGTGCGAACCCCGCGGCTGCGGGCAGTGTGACCAGAAAACTGCGGCGTGTGATGGTGTTTCCGAGCATGAAAGACGAGCCTCCGCGAAGCGCGGACCAGCATACGCCACATTATCGATAATTGGCTTTGGCTTTCTTGCGGATGGCAGAGAGCGGACAAAGACTTAGCTACATCTTGTCCTGCCGTACGGGCCCGCTGCGCGCGGTGCGGGCGTTTGCACGCCTTTTTACTGCTTCGCGTGGCCTTCCCGTTGGTCAGGGTGAATGTTGGTGCCGACCATCGGGAGGCGCGAGGCGAAGTCAGTAAAAAGGTGCGTGAGCACCCGCTCTCCGCGCAGGAGGCTCGTCCGGCAGGACAATGCTTTAGAAGTCTTTACGGTTCGCCGGGCAGGTGGCCTGCGTAGTCTTCGGGGCGGACGTTGTTGTCGATGACTGGCAGCGACGGCAGGTTCAGTGTGCTGCCTGCCTGGTCTACAACGGCCTTTACGCTGGTCAGTACTTCGTCCACCGTCATGGTGTACATCTCGCGGCCGTTGTCGTAGCCGTTCTCCACGATGGTCTTGAGGTACAGTCCGGCGGCCTGCGCTGCGGCGTAGTCGGTGATGACGTAGCCGGTGGCGCGCTTCATCTGCACCCAGGCCACGTTGGGCATGGCAATCCACACGGGGCGGCCGCTTACGTCAAAGCGGATGTCGGTGGCGTCTGCATGGCGCGTGGCGATGGCGACGACCGTCGCCTTCCACACACAGTGCAGCTGGTCGCCGGTCCACTTGTCCACTACGCGGAAGTCCTCGTACATGCCTGCTGCTCCTTTTGCGGGGTGCTGCCTTTGAGGGTATTGATTCGCAGGCATTCCGTAAAGACCGGTGTCCTGCCGGACGGGCCTCCTTCGCGGAGAGCGGGTGCTCACGCACCTTTTTACTGCTGTCGCGCGGGCCTCCCGATGGTCGGCAAGACATTTTGATCCCGACCATCGGGAGGAGCGAGGCGAAGCCAGCAAAAAGGCGTGCAAACGCCCGCTCCACGCGCAGTGGGCCCGTCCGGCAGGACCCGCTGGTAGAATCGTTGATGGTGCGGTGAAGCTACGCCCGCGCCCGTATCTGCGCCTGCCGCGTGATTCGCGCAAGGCTGCACAAAGGACAGGATTCTTGGAAACCACTTCGCATACACGCACCTCGCCGCTGCCCTTAAACGACGAACTCCTGCCCAAGAAAAACACCACACCCGGCATGGCGTTTTTTGACCGCGTCCGCAGCAACCCTGCTCTGGCTATCCAGCTGGGCGTGGGCACGCTGCTGGTTGCTGCCGTTGTTGCCGCCGCTGTTGGTCTGTGGATGTCCCGCAGCAGCGCTGCGAATGACGCTCTCTCTGCCGCGATGCAGACCTATGACACGCCGGTAAACACGCCTGACCAGCCCGTGCCCGCAGGCACCAAGAGCTTCAACAGCGTGGAAGACCGCGCCAAGGCCGCCAACGCGGAGTTTGCCGCTGTCGCAAACAAGTACGGCATGATGGACGCGGGCCGCAACGCGCTGTATCTGGAGGGCGTAACTGCCGTGCAGATGGGCCAGAGCGCCACCGGCGAGGCTTTGCTGAAGAAGTCTGCCGATAGCTGGAACCACGACGTAGCCACGCTGGCAGAGCTGGCGCTGGCGGGCCTGTACCGCTCCACCGGTCGCGAGCAGCTGGCGATTGACACGCTGCAGCAGGTGGCCAAGAAGCCCTCGACGCTGGTGCCCGCGGGCTTGGCGCAGATTCAGCTGGCGGAGCTGTACGACGCCAACGGCAAGTCTGCTGACGCCAAGAAGATTTACGCGCAGATCAAGGACAAGGATCCGAAGAGCGCAGCGGCAGAGCTGGCCACCCAGAAGCTGGCTGGCCCCGGCAATCCGCAGTAACCCAACCCTGCTGTAACGCATCAATGGAGACCAATGGCGGCTCCTGAGTCCACCCCGGCTTCACTTGCAGCGCTGATTCGCCGGCGCAGCGGCTCGCCGGGACGGACACAGGAGCCATCGCCATCTGCGAATCCAAAGGCTGATCGCGCCGGGCAGTTTGGCCTGCTGTTTGAAGCCCCTCCAACAGAAGAAGCGACTCAAGATAAAGCGGGTGCCCCATGCATCGATTCTGATGCGTGGGATTGCTCAGCCGCAGAGTCTGAGCTAGTCAAAACACCGCCGCAGCGAAAGCTGTGGGGCGTGGCCGAACTCGTCTCCACACTGCGCGGCAAGGTGGAGCGCGAGTACGCGGACGTGTGGGTGGAGGGCGAAATCTCAAACTGCCGCCCAGCGCCCAGCGGCCACCTGTACTTCACGCTGAAGGACGGCGACGCGCAGCTGCCGGTCGTGCTCTTTCGGCGAGAGGCTTCGCTGCTGCGCTTTCGTCCGCAAGACGGCCTGGCCGTGCTGGTGCGTGGTCGCGTGAGTGTTTACGAGAGCCGCGGCCAGTTGCAACTGATTGCAGAGACACTGGAGCCGCGTGGCGCCGGTGCGCTACAGCTTGCGTTTGAGCAGCTGAAGGCGCGGCTGCGTGCAGAGGGACTGTTTGAGGCGGAGCGCAAGCGTCCGCTGCCGAGCTTTCCGCAGACCATCGGCGTCATTACCTCTACGCAAGGCGCGGTGCTGCGCGACATTGCAACGGTGGTGCGCCGCCGACACGCGCGGCTGAATCTGCTTGTCTTTCCTGCAGCCATGCAGGGTCCGCAATGCGCAACAGAGGTGACGCGCGGCCTGCGTTACTTCAACACGACGAAGCGGCACCCGGTAGACGTGATTGTGATTGCGCGCGGTGGCGGTTCTGCGGAGGACCTTGCAGGCTTCAACGATGAAGCTCTCGCGCGCGCCATTGCGGCGAGTGAAATCCCCGTCGTATCGGCCGTGGGGCATGAAACGGACTTCACCATTGCGGACTTTGTCGCGGACCTGCGCGCGCCCACACCATCGGCCGCGGCAGAGATGGTGACCGCGGCGCAGCATCGCATTGGCGAACATGTGCAGGCGCTGGCCGCGCGGCTGCTGCGTGCTGTGCGCTTTCAGCAGATGGGCGCGCAGCAGCGGCTGGCGCGCGTAGCAGCGGGCACAGCCTTTGCACGCATGCGCGACGCCATTGGCCGCCGCCAGCAGCGTGTGGATGCAGCAACCTTCCGGCTGGAGACACTTGGCGCAGCACAGGTGCAGGCTCGTGCCGCACGGCTGCGCACATTGACGGAGCGGTTGAATCGCCAGGACGTGCGCCGCACGGTGATGCTGGCGCACACGCAGAATCAGCGTTTGCATGAGCGGTTGAACCGCGCCGGTGCGAACCTGCTGCAGGGCCGCGAGCAGCGGCTGGCGCGCGCATCCACACGGCTGCAGGCGCTGTCACCCACGGCGGTTTTGCAGCGTGGGTATGCGCTGGTCTTCCGTGAGGATGGACGCCTGCTGCGCGACGCAGCGGAGGCCGCAATGGGCGACGTCATCACGGCGCGGCTTGCAACCGGCAGCGTGCGTGCCAGCGTCCTTCCTGCAGACGCTGCCATCAATTCTGCACCGGGCAATAAGACGAGGAACAGACCAGATGCAGACAGCATTTAAATTGGCTATCTTCGCATTAGGAATAGGGATTCCTCTGGCTTTAGTCGGGCTGTGGCAGTGGGTTCATTACGGCCAGCTCCATTACGGCATCCTGGCGTTTTTATGTCTGAACACCTGCGCCATTTTTTATTTTCGGCGAGCCAGGGTGGGCTGACGTGATGCAGGTTTGAATTTGCTGATGTAGATCACAATGAATAACGACACGATTTGATTTTTAAGCAGGAAGCAATAGGTACCGCACAGCATGAGAAAGCTCTTTGGAACGGACGGCATTCGCGCCGTTGCAGGCACATCACCGCTTGATCGCCGCACAATTTTTGCCGTGGGTGTAGCGCTTGCTCACCATGTAGGCGCAGCCGCATCACCACGAATCGTGCTGGGCATGGACACGCGCGAAAGCAGCGACTGGATTGCCGCAACCATCACTGCGGGGCTGCGCAAGGGCGGCGCGGCGGTTGAGAGCGCGGGCGTCATCACCACGCCGGCCATCGCCTTCCTCACGCGCACGCACGGCTTCAGCGCGGGCGTGGTCATCTCTGCCTCGCACAATCCGTGGGAAGACAACGGCATCAAAATCTTTGGGCCTGACGGCTACAAATTGCCCGACGCGACTGAGCTTGCGATTGAAGACGAGATCTTCCGTCAGCTTGCAGCCGAGCATGACGACCCCGCTGTTGAAGACGCCGCGCCCGCCGTGGAAGAGAGCGATCGCGTGGAGTATGTGCAGTCACTGCTTGCAGCGGTTGACGGCCTGTCGCTCGACGGCAAACGCATCGTGGTGGACTGCGCGAATGGCGCTGCCTCCTCTGTCGCGCCGCAGTTGTTTGCAGGCCTTGGGGGCGAGGTTCGCATCCGCAACGCCAGCCCGGACGGCCGCAACATCAACGAGGGTTGCGGCGCGCTGCATCCTGAGGTCGTCGCCAAGTACGTTCTGGAAGACAAGGCAGACCTGGGCATTACCTTTGACGGCGACGCCGACCGCGCCCTGTTTGCAGACGAGAATGGCCGCGTGATCAACGGCGATGCCGTGATGCTGCTGGCCGCGCGTGACCTGCAGGCACGCGGTCTGCTGCATGACAACACCGTGGTCGCCACCACTATGAGCAACATGGGGCTTGAGGCAGCGCTGAAGCGCAGCGGCATCCGCATGCTGCGCGCTCCGGTGGGCGACAAGTATGTGCTGGAGCAGATGCAGAAGACGAAGGCATCGCTGGGCGGTGAACAGAGCGGCCACATCCTGTTCACGGGCCGCAGCACCACCGGCGATGGACTGCTGACGGCTCTGCTGCTGCTGGACATTGTGCACCGCAGCGGCAAGTCGCTGGGCGAGCTGACGGCGGACCTGAAAACCTTTCCGCAGGTCATCGTTAACGTGAAGGTGCGCGAGAAGAAGCCGCTGGAATCCATCCCTGCAGTCGCCTCACGCATCGCAGAGGCGGATGAAGCGCTGGCAGACTCCGGCCGCGTCGTAATTCGGTACAGCGGCACGGAGGCGCTGGCCCGCGTGATGATTGAGGCGGAGGACGAAGCCGCCATGCAACGCCACGCCAACGCCATTGCAGACGCCATCCGTACCGCTATTGGGGTAGGAACCTAAACTGCAACTGACCCTAAGGTCTAAGGCCTAAAGTCCACTACGCCTACGGGCAAAAAACCGCTAGGCTGGATAGAGCGATATAGCGCATGGGTGCCACGTATCCAGTGCACCATGCATCCCATGCGTCAGAGCCTTCAGAAGGCCAAAAAAAACGTTGGACCGTTTTATTAATATCAATTTGTTTCCCCTTTCCGAACCCCGCAAGGGCGCCGGATTACCCAGAGCTGTGATCTCGCCCCCGCCGGAGCGTAAGACTTCGCATGGGCAGAACTGAGGACAGCGATGGCTGATGTAGTGCCGGGACCCGGTGATGGCTCCCTTGCTGACCTGTTGCCCGAAGGCACCGGATCGCATGGCGTACAGCGCCTGCTGAACACCATTCGAAGGCACATGAGTATGAACGTGGCCTACGTTGCCCGGCTGGGTGCGGAGGGCTGCGTGGTGCAGCACGTGGACGCCGACGGCGAGTCGCCGCTGCGCGTGGGCTATACGTTTGCTCCGGATTCGGGTTACTGCCACTGCATCGTGGGCGGTGCGCTGCCCGCCATTCTGCAGGACGCTGCCACACACCCCACCACATGCAGCAATGAACTGACGCAGGATCTGGACATTCGCGCGCACATGGGCGTGCCACTGGTACTGGAAGACGGTGAAGTGTACGGCACACTGTGCTGCTACAGCCACCAGCCGGAGCCAACGCTGGGCGACCGCGACCTGCAGATGATGCGCGGTTTTGCGGAGGTGCTGGCCTACCGTATTGGCGAGGCGCTGGGCGCGGACCGCAACCGGCAGGCCAGCATCAACACCATTGAACAGATGATTGCCGCGGGCGATCCGGAGATTGTGTTTCAGCCCATCTACGGCCTGCGCGGCAGTGAGTCCATGGATAGCGTAACGATGGTGGGTGTGGAGTGCCTCTCCCGCTTCCGCAGCCAGCCCTACCGACCACCCAATGAGTGGTTTGACCTGGCGCACAGCGCCGGCCTTGGCCAGGAACTGGAGCTGCTGGCCATTGCCAAGGCGCTCAAGTTCATTGACCGCTTTCCGTCAAACGTCTTCATCTGCGTCAACAGCTCGCCGGATGTCATCCTCTCTGGCAAGCTGGACGCTCTGTTGCAAAATACTGCGGTGGAACGCGTGGTGCTTGAGATTACGGAACACTCCACCGTTGCCGACTACCGGCCACTGGCCGATGCGCTGGGCTCGCTGCGCAAGCGCGGCATGCACCTGGCCATTGACGACGCGGGCGCGGGTTACGCAAATATGCGGCACATCCTGAACCTGCTGCCAGACACCATCAAGCTCGACATGAGCCTGACCCGCAACATTGATACAGACCCGCACCGCCGCGCTCTGGCACGGGCGCTCATCCACTTTGCGCAGGACATTGGCAGCCGCATTACCGCCGAGGGTGTTGAGACCACCAGCGAGCTGGAGATGCTGCGCAGCCTGGGCGTGGACCAGGCGCAGGGTTACTACCTGGGCCGCCCCGCCGAGCTGGAAAATGTTCTGATGGCTATCGACGGAGGCGGAGGACCGCTGGCGATGGCTGCCTCCGCGAGCTAAGCTTCCACCACAGATATCCCTTGATGGAACCAACTCCCCCGCCTTTGCGTTCTCTACCAAAGCGGGCGGCAGTGCGTCTGCGTAACTGGCGAACTGCAACACTCTAATCGCAGCGGAAGAGTACCCTTTAGAGCACAGGTGGAAGCATGCACTGGACCGAAGCGCTGAAGCTGGCGCTGCAATCACTATGGGTGAACAAGCTGCGCACGGTGCTGACGCTGCTGGGCGTCGTCATTGGCGTGGCCGCCGTTATCAGCGTCGTCACGCTGGTGAACGGCGCGAACGCCTACGTGGACCAGAAGCTGAACAGCTACGGCAGTGACGTATTCACCGTAAGCAAAATGCCCAATCTGATTACCAGCTACGAGGAATACACAAAATTCCAGAAGCGCCGTAACGTCACGCTGGACGATTACAATTTTGTGCTGCAGAACTGCAAGCGCTGCGTGACCATTGGCGCGGGCCAAAGCAGCCAGGTGGGCGTGAAGGCGGGCACGCAATCCATTACGGGCGTAAGCCTGCGTGGATGGACGGCGAACATGCCCGACCTGAACAACCTGAACATTGTTGAGGGTCGCAGCTTCTCTCCTACAGAGGTGGAGCACGCCGCGCATGTGGCCGTTGTGGGTACAGACATTCAGGAAAACCTGCTGAAGGGCGACGACCCCATCAACAAGGAGATCCGCGTAGACGGCGTGCCGTACACCATCATTGGCCTGGGTGAAAAGCAGGGCAAGACGCTGGGCAGCAGCCAGGACAACTACGTAAGCGTGCCCATCACCACGTACCAGCGCACCTACGGCACCATGAAGACGCTGACCGTCTACGTGAAGAGCCCGGGCAGCGGTGGTCCGCTGGAAGAGACCGGCGCGGAGGTGCGTACGCTGATGCGCAGCGCGCGCCACGACCGGCTGGGCGAGGACGACAGCTTTACGCTGGACCTGAACAACACCTTCCTCTCGCTGTTCAAAACAGTCACCAACCTCTTTGGCGCAATCGCAATTCCTGTTGCTGCAATCTCATTGATCGTGGGCGGCATCGTCATCATGAACATCATGCTGGTGAGCGTGACGGAACGCACGCGCGAGATTGGTGTGCGCAAGGCGCTGGGTGCGCGCAGGCACGACATTCTGCTGCAGTTTGTGATTGAGAGCGGACTGATGGCCACGGTGGGCGGCTTCATCGGCGTGATTCTGGGCATCGGCACAGGCTTTGGTATCTCGCAGGTGGCGGGCTTCCCGCTGAGCATTGCGTGGTGGAGCGTGGTTGCAGGCCTGTTTGTCAGCACCGGCGTTGGTGTGTTCTTCGGTGTCTATCCCGCGCGGCAGGCTGCGATGCTTGACCCCATCACAGCGCTGAGGAGCGACTAGATGAACCTTGGCGACGTAAAAGAGACCGTCACCATATCGCTGGATACGCTGCGCGCGAACAAGCTGCGCAGCGGCCTTACCGTGCTTGGCATTGTGATTGGCGTGCTCACCGTCATCATCATGTCGTCGGTCATCAATGGCCTGAATGAAAACATCAACGGCATCATTCAGCAGCTTGGATCAAACACGCTGTTCGTCTTTCGCTTTGCCGTCTTCGGTTCGCAGCCCACGCTGGAAGAGCTTTCGCGCAAGCAGATGACCTATGACGACATGCTGGCGCTGCGCGGTCTGCCGCATGTGGTGGATGCTGCTGCATCGCTGCGCTTTGGCGACTTCAACTTTGGCGGCGCCGGCATGACCACCGTAAAGGGCGGCGGCCACAAGCAGGAGAATGTTGGACTGGGCGGCGAGAGCTTCACCAGCGCCGTGGTCAACGACTGGCACATTAACCGCGGCCGCTTCTTTACAGAGCAGGACGAGGAGCGCGCGGCGAAGGTCACCATTCTGGCGCATGACACCGCGGAGACGCTCTTCCCCGACACCGATCCCCTCGGCAAGGAGATTGAGGTTGGCGGCATTACCGCAACCGTGATTGGCACACTGGAAAAGGTGAAGGGGCTGACGCCGGGCAAAAATCCCAACGACAGCTACTGCTTCTTTCCGCTGACCACCTTTCACCAGATTCATCCAGAAGTGCTGGATTACTGGATTGGCGTGAAGTACGACGATCCGCGCAACCGCCCGGCCGTGGAAGAGGAGATGCGCGAGGTTCTGCGTGTGCGCCGCAAGGTGCCCGTGGATAAGGACGACAACTTCGTCATCTTCGGATCGGACTCGCTGACGCGGCTGTGGTCGCAGCTTACGGGCGGCCTGTTTCTGCTGATGTTTGCGCTCTCAAGCGTGGGCCTGATGGTGGGCGGCGTGGGCGTGATGAACATCATGCTGGTGAGCGTGACGGAGCGAACGAGAGAGATTGGCGTGCGCAAAGCCATTGGCGCCACCAAGCGCACCATCCTTCTGCAGTTCACGCTTGAGGCGATGGTGCTGTGCGCCATCGGCGGCTTTATCGGCATCGCGCTGGGATCGTTGATTGCGCTTGCCCTGCATGTTGTCGTCCCGTCCGTGCTCTCAAGCTCGTGGGTCATTGCAGCGTTTACCGTCTCCATCGGCATCGGCCTGGTCTTTGGCATCTACCCCGCATGGAAGGCAGCCAACCTGAACCCCATTGACGCCCTGCGCTACGAATAACCCTCACCAACCCCAAACCCTTGTCATCCTGAGCGGAGCGCAGCGGAGTCGAAGGACCTGCATTTGTTCGGTGCAACCAGAAATGTTGAAGGCCGTCCCTCCACATTTGTGCCGCTGCCGGAATAATGCAGGTCCTTCGGCTGCGTGCTTACGCACTCCGCTCAGGATGACAAAACTTGTGAGAGCGCGCGGACTCGTAAACTAAAGAAGTGAACCCAGCAGAAGCCGTCGAACTCGTCACCACCATCCTCACGCTGGCCGGGCTGGCTTACCTGCTGATCGCCATGCTGGCCGCGCGCTCCTTCCGCCGCGCGCCGCGCGTCACACTCATTGGAGCGCCGCCCACCATCACCGTCATGAAGCCCATCAAGGGCATGGACCCGGAGCGCTACGCGGCCTTTGCCAGCCACTGCACGCAGGCATACGCGGGCAGGTATGAGCTGCTGCTGGGTCTGTCTGATCCGGACGATGCCGCGACACTTGCAGAGATAGAACGCCTGCAGCGCGAGTTCCCGGACGCCGCCATCCGCGCAGTGCCGTGCGGCAAACGGCTGGGCACCAACGGCAAGGTGAGCACACTGCTGCAGATGCTGCCGCATGCACTGGGCGAAGTGATCGTCATTAACGATGCGGACATTGCCGTTGGCCCCAACTATCTTGCAGGCATCGCTACTGAACTATCGCAGCCGAGCGTCGGCATGATCACAGCGCCTTATGTTGGCCGCACTGCAGATAAGCCAAATTTATGGTCGCGTCTGGAGGCGCTGGGCATCTCGACCGACTTCATGCCCGGCGTCTTGACCGCGCGCATGCTGGACCGTGGCGTGCGTTTTGGCCTGGGCAGCACGCTTGCCCTGCGTCGGGCCACACTGGATAACGTGGGCGGTCTGGAGCCGTTGCTGGAACAGCTGGCCGATGACTATGAGCTGGGCGCGGCCGTGCATCGCGCGGGGTTGCGCGTGGTGCTGGCTCCTGAAGTGGTGACAACCTCCGTGCCCCAGTACAGCTTCAGCGGATTCTTGCAGCACCAGCTGCGGTGGTCGCGCGCCGTGCGCGATTCGCGGCGGCTGGGTTACATCGGCCTGGGCATTAGCTACGCGCTGCCGTGGGCAATGGCCAATGTGGTAGCCAGCGGATTTGCGCTACCCAGCTTTACCCTGCTGAGCCTGGTGGCTCTGGCGCGTGTTGCGCTGGCGCTGGGCGTGGGCGTGGGTATTCTGCGCGACGGACAGGTGCTGCGCGACCTGTGGCTGCTGCCCGTGCGCGACTGCTTTGGCCTGCTGTTCTGGGCATGGAGCTACGCAGGCAACGAGATCGTATGGCGCGGCGATCGCTTCCTGCTGAAGAACGGCAAGCTGCTGAAGCGATAGAACGTCACTCACAGTTTTTTGAATTGCCCAGTCCTGCCGGGCGGGCCCGCTGCGCGCGGGGCGGGTGCTCACGCACCTTTTTACTGGCTTCACCTTGGCCCTCCCGATGGTAGGGATCAAGCGCACACCACAAATCCTGTTACTCATAGTCATTCGCCTTGTTGCTGACGATCTGCCTGCCACCACTCTCTGCAACGATGTAGACCTTGCCCGGCAGCGCAGGCACGGATGCAGGATCTGTCCAGAGAAAGACGCGTTCGATGCCGGACCACCTCAGGCGCAGGCTATCGTTCGTCTCAAACACGCGCGGCGGGTTGCGCTGAACCTGCTGCGTCCACAGCGCGCCGGAGCTGCCGTGCAACAAATGGATGTTGTCGCGGTTGAGATAGAACGCCATGCTGGCCGCTGACTCGTACGGCCCATTGAGGATGATGACGTTGGTGGGCCGCAGCAGCGGTGCAATCTGCCGTGCCAGTTGCCGCGAGCTCATCAGTGGAGCCACCGCCGTCAGCGTCATCTGCGTAGCCATCATCAGCTGCAGCATGACCGCCACAAGAATGATGTTGGCGCGGTGCGGCTGGTAGCGCCGCCGCAACCACCACGCAAGTGCAGGCCCCAGCAGCAGCGCAACTGCGGTCCATCCCAGCGGCCTGCGGAGCAAGCCCAACGCCATTGCATTCAGGCTGAAGATGCGGCCATGCTTCAGTGCATCGGCACTGCCCAGCAGCAGCGTCGAAATCTCCACGCCGGGCAGTGGCTGTTGCGACCGCAGCAACAACACGCAGCACACCAGTCCTGCGGCACAGCACAACAACGTCAGCACCATGCTGCTGCGCTGGCCTGCACGGCCCAGCACTGCGGGCACAGTCATTGCTTCAGCTTCGCTCGCCTCGCGATCGAGCACACACGCAATCAACATCACAAGGAACGGCAGCGCAGGCAGGGCAGACCACGCGTGGCGAGGAGAGAAGACAGCCGAAAGCAGCGGCAACACAGCAGCAACTGCAAACAGCAGCAACGCTTTTTGCTGCTTCATCCGCAGTGAAAATACCTGCGGCAAAAAGAAGCTCCACGGCAGCGCCCACACGGCAACCAGCGCCCAGCACAACAGCAGCGATGCAGCGTGTCCCTCTGCAGGCGCGGGCGCAGCAACATGCAGTGCGTGGAAGTAGGTGTGCAATGCAGACGGACGCAGAGTGAAAGGCAGGCCCATGCCAGGGGTTTCATCGACGGCCAGCACAGGCCACGTCAACCATGTCAACAACAACACCGGCACTGTGAGCAGCGGATACATCTGCTTCAAGCGCCGCAGCGCACCGCGAGGTCCGCGCGTCAGCAACAGGTAGATCAGCACTATAGACAGCGGCAGCAGCGGAGCAAACAGACCACCAGAAAGAACACTGAGTCCACATGCAGCAGCAAGCCCAAGGCATGGCCACACGCGCGGCTGTTCATGCGCTTCCGTAAGCCAAAGGCACAACACCGCTGCGACCAGCCAAAGGCAGGGCAGCACCGCATCCACCGGCACGCGCGTGGCAAAGAACGCGCCGACACTCAGCAGCAGACCGACGCCCGCGTACAGACCCACGCGTGTGCTGCGCTGTTCTCCGAGTGTGCTGCGCAGGGCCGTGCGCGCGGTGAACTCTGTGAGTAGAAAGAGCAGCAGCGCAAAAACGGCAAGCGGCAGTCGTGTGGCCTCTGCGTGCACACCAAACAGCCGCATGCTGCCTGCGATGGACCACACCACCAGCGGCGGCTGCGGAGCCAGTTGCACTCCATTCGCAAACAGCGCCAGCCAGCGGCCGTGCAGCAGCACCTCGCGCGCCGTCTCCGCGTGCAGAGCTTCAACGCCATCCAGCAGAGGCGGTGTCAGCAGCGAGAACGACCCATACAAAAACAGCCACAACGCGGCTATGATCTGCTGGTTCTGCCGCGGCGTTGTGGGTCCGTCCATCTACTTACACTAACGCCAGCGCACGCAGCAGAAGCAGGCTAGTCCTTGCCGTCGCGAAAGCTTTTGGTGAACAGCGTATTCAGCGCCTCAGCCTTGGTGGGGTGCGCAAACATGCCGTCGCGCAACTGGGTGTAAGGCAGCTTGCCCATCATGGCCAGCTGGACCAGCGCAGCAAACTCGCCGCCATCCACACCCAGTACGGTTACCCCAAGAATCTGCTTTGTCTCCGGATCAACCAGCGCCTTGATCTTGCCGCGCGGCTCATTCATCTCGTTGGCGCGCGCCATGTACTTCATGGGCATCTCAGCCACGCGCACAGTGCGGCCCGCCTTTGCGGCTTCTGTCTCGTTCAGGCCCACGTGCGCCAGTTCAGGATCTGTAAAGACGACGTAGTTGGTGATGCGGTCTTTGATGGAGGCATCGCCATCCTCAATCAGGTTCGCGCGCAGCACGCGGAAGTCGTCATAGGAGACGTGCGTGAAGGCCGGTCCGCCCTTCACATCACCCAGTGCCCATATGCCCGACACTGCAGTCTCCAGCTTGTCATTCACCTGCACGTGGCCGCTCTTTGAAAGCTGCAGGCCCACGCGCTCTGCATACAGAGCATCGGTGTTGGGCGTGCGGCCTATTGCTACAAGAATGTGCGTTGCATGCAACGTCTGCGGACCATCGTCTGTGACCACCTCTGCGGTGATGTCACCCGCGGCGCCATGCACGCTGTTTACGGCAGAGCAGGTGACGATGCGCAGACCATCTTCTTCCAGAATGCTGCGCAGCATCGCCGCCATGTCATCGTCTTCGCGCGCCAGCAGTCGTTCGCCACGTTCCAGCACGGTAACCTGCGCGCCAAAGCGCTGAAACATCTGCGCAAACTCCAGCGCAATGTAGCCCGCGCCCACCACCAGCAAGCTCTCCGGCACAGTCTGCAGCTCCATGATGGAGGTGCTGTCCAGATACGGCACGCCATCCAGCCCATCAACCTGAGGGACGTGCGGCCGCTCACCCGTGTTAAGGAAGACACGCGGCGCGTGCAGTAGCCGCGCCGGTCCGTCATCGTTTGGCGCTACATCAATTGCATGGATGCCGCCGCCTGGCTGCTGCGGTGCAAACGACGCGTGGCCCATGATGAGCGTGCTGTTCTCTGAAGTGGAAAGACCCTTCTGAATGTTGTTGCGCGAGGCCAGCAGCAGTTTTTGCTTACGTGTATAGACCTCTGCCAGGTCCACGATGACCTCGCCCGTGTGCACGCCCATACGTTCGCCGTTGCGGGCCAAGTAGGCCACACGCGCGCTGGCATCAATTGTTTTGGAGGGTGTGCAGCCGTCGTTGACGCAAGTGCCACCGGGATAGCGTCGCTCCACGACGACGGTCTTCCAGCCATGGGCTGCCAGGGCACGCGCCAGCGGGTTACCACCCTGACCGGAGCCGATTACGATTGCGTCAAACAGTTCAGGCTGCATTGGGCTCTTTCCCTTATGGGCTGCCGTCTTCGGCACCCCGAGACTTAGAGCACCTGACCTTCAACGGGGTAGCTTACTTCGGCAAACTCTGGCAGTTCCAGCTTGCCGGGACGGCCCAACCGGAAGATGGTGCCCATCAGCAGCCGGATATCGGACCGAAGTGTAGCGGAGTTGGCATATTCCAGGTCAAGCCGCGCCTTGATGGGGTTGAGTACACCCACGGCGTAGCTCTCCACATGCTCATGCGGCACGGCCGACAGCAGCTCTTCTTCATGCGCAAACACAAGCGTTGCAGCGCCTGTAATGCCGGGCCGGCAGAACAGGTACATCTGCTCATGCTGGGCCAGCTTGGGCCGCGGACCCACCAGCGACATGTCCCCGCGAACTACGTTGTAGAGCTGCGGAATCTCGTCCAGCTTCAGCTTGCGCAACACCCTGCCAATGGCCGTCATGCGGCAGTCGCCCTTGCGTGTAACTGAAGGACCGGTACAGTCTGCGTCCGGCAGCATGGTACGGAACTTATAGATAACAAATGGGGTTTGCCCCAGGCCCACACGCTCTTGCCGGAACAGAACCGGCCCTTGCGATGTGGTTTTAATGAGCACGGCCACGGCTGCCATCAGGGGCAGGCAGGCCACCAGCGCGGGTCCTGCGATCAACGTATCAAAGATACGTTTGCGGGCAGAGGTGCTCCAGCCGGTAGTGGCAAAGCTGCGGAACAGCTCACTGTCCAGCCCAAGCTCAGACAGCTCGTAAGCCTGCGACGCGACCACGCGGCCTTCCGCGGTCGAGCTTACCTCGTCGGGCAGCCGGAGTTCGCCCGCGCCGAGCATGCTGTTATATCCGCTGCTCCAATAGCTCATTCGTTTCAGTCCAAAAGCGTGCGGTGTTGCGTTTTAACTGCCGGGATGAGGTGCTGCATTCGACGCCAAGGGATGCGACGCGATTACATCTCCGGTAACTCGTTGGAAAAACCCGGCAGAGAAGAGAAGCAAATGTTTTGTTTAGCCAATCATATCGATGGGACACTGACTTCGGCAAGGAGTCGCGGTACCTGTGAGATAACGTTTCATAACTCTCCCATTTGGGTACTATCCTTCCGCCTGATCATTACTTAAGTACTGTAATTGCTGCCGCGCCCACACCAAAGGCCGAAAAGACGGTTGCGTAGTCCAGGATGTTCTTCAGGAAGGTGGGCTTCACCGGCTTTTCCGGCACCACGATGGTATCTCCCGGGAAGACAGCTGCGGAGGCGAAATTGTCGCTCCACAGGCCGCTGTGGACGGTCTGCTTGCTGAGAATGGAGCCATCGGCGCGCACCAGGAACTCACGTGAAACGTCTGCGGTGCGGGTGGCCTTGCCGGCCAGCCGCAGGTAGTCCGCCACGCGATGGTCGCCGTTGTATAGGAAGACGTTCTGCCCGTAGACAGAGCCCACCACGCTGATGACCGCGGGCCGCGACGGCACACGGAAGCTGTCACCGTTTTCCAGCGTCAGGTCTGGGATAGAATCCACACCCGCGCTATTGGACTTAAAGTCCAATACCACCCGGCCAGTTGACCGCAGACGGCGCAGCTGGATGATCAATTCTTTTTCGTCCTGCGTCTGGCTGATGGCGTAAGGCGTTGTGGACGATAGCGCACGGATGGCGCCGGCGCGCTCTTCCTCCCGCTCCACGCTCGCAATGTACTCATCCAGGCGCTGCTGCTGCAGCACGCGGGCGCTTTCGCGGGTGAAGGCGGCTCCGTACAGGTAAGCGTTCTTGGTCAGGCCACCGGCGCGCTTCACCACGTCTGCCAGCGTCTCGCCCGGCGCCACGCTGTACACACCAGAGGAGCCAAATTCACCTTCCAGGCGGATGTACTTCGTCTGCTCGTCCTGCGAGACATGGATGTCAGATTGCGAGACGATGGTGACAACGTCACCCGGCTGCAGTTCCTTATCCTCGGCAGTGTCATGATCCATGACCAGCCGGCCCAGATGAAAGGGCACCAGCGAGTTGCGCAGGGTAGTGGGGTCCAGACGCTCAATCGTAGCGTAGGACCAGTCGATTTCCGGCGCTGGAATCAGGATGTCCACGTGGTGGCTGGTAGTGGCAGCCAGCCGGTCTGATGCAAATTCCTGCTGCTCCGCAACGCTGCTCTGTCCTTCGCGCTCCGTGGCGCTGGGCAGAACCTGGTCCCGCTCCCCGGTTGCGCCAATCACGCGTGTGATGTTTTGCGTGCTTGTGGGTGTTGTAGCGGCGGCAGCGGCGTTGTTGGCATTCGGATTGGTGGTGGGGGTGCTGACTGCGGCCGAATCCGTCGGTCCGTTGGGCTGACCGTTATTGGGCGAGCCAGTATTGCTGGTGTTGGTCTGCGCGCCGTTGGAGGCCGATCCTGGCTGTGATGGCGGGTCCGGCAGGAACAATGGCGTTGGCAGGCCCAGGCGGTTGCGTGCATTCCAGTAGTCCGGCGTCAGCAGCGACTCGCGGTCCGGAAGGATCTCGCTGAGGCGCATACCCGGATGCCATGGGAAGCGGCCCGCATTGGCGAGGTTGCCACGGATGGTGACAGAGTCGCGATAGCCGCGCAGCACTGAGTCTGCCCGCAGCACATCGCCGTCAGCCAGCTTGGTAGAGAGCCCCGCTGCGTCCAGCGCAATGGTAATGGCGTGGCGATCGCGGTGATTCTCAATGCGCTCAATGGAGAGGCGCGAACCAGCAGCGGTGGCGGTAAATCCGCCGGCCAGCTTCAGCAGATCGTCCACTGAGGCGGGGCCGTTCAGCTCGTAGACTGCCGGGTGCCGCACCGCTCCGCTGAGCGCCACCTGCGAGCCAACGAACGGGATGAAAATGACGTCGCCAGCCTGCAGCGGAATGTCGTTGCTCTTGTCGCCACTCAGCAGAAAGCTGTACAGATCCGCAGTGGCGGCCACTTTCCCGGCACGGCGCACCTCAATCTTGCGCAGCGAACCCTGCTGCGTGGGCCCGCCGGAGACAAAGATCGCGTTGAGCAGCGTGGACAGAGCGGAGACCGTGTAGCTGCCCGGGCGGCGCGCCTCACCCATGACAAAGACCTGGATGGAGCGCAGGTGGCCAAGGTCAACTGCGAACTCAAAGTTGCGGTAGGTTCGGCTCAGCTCGCGCTGCAGCTGTGGCTGCAGGTCGCTCATGTGCTGGCCCGAGACATGAACCGTGCCAACCTGCGGAATGTAGATGTTGCCCGCGCGATCGATCGTCAGGCGGCTGTTCAGGTTGGTGTGGCCCCACAGCCGCAGCACGATCTCATCACCCGGGCCCAGCACGTAGTCAGGCGTTACCGGAACTTGATCGGCTGGTGCAAAGGTGGAAAGCGGCTTGGTGAAAAGGTCCTGCCCGAAGATAGGCAGCAGGATGCCGGTGGATTCACGCGCCATGCGCTGCAAATCCGTGATGGGCTGCGGCGGCAGCATCAGCATGGTCTGGTTGTTGTTGGTGGTGGTGAAGCCGCCATTGTCTACGTAAACGCCCGCTGTGCCCTGCGTGCCGGTCTGGCCACCGTTCAGATAGTTGGGCCCAATGGCGTTGCCATATTGGCCGCCGTTCCCCATCAAATTGGTGGGGTCACCCAACTGATTGTTGTTCGAGCAGCCCAGCGTGGGGTCCAGGCAGTAGTCCGACGAAGACGTGCCCGTAGCGCCCGTATAAGAGCCTGTGGCGCCTGTGGAATAGCCGCCGGTTGTGCCATTCGACGTCTGCGCCAGCAAGGGCAGCGACGCGATGGAAAGCAGGAACAAGCCAATGGCTTTGGAAATGGTCTTCTGCAAAGTCTGCTCTCTGCTCACAAATCCTTGCGACGACAGGCGATTTCACAGCCAACGACGCAGGTCCATCCGATTCTATCGCACAAAACCCGGTAACTCCGGGAGGTATAGCGAGAGTCAACCTTTGGACGCCGCACCATGCGAAGGGTGAGTAAGCACCGAACCACCCGATGGACTGTACGAAACGATGACGCGTATCGACGCGGACGCTATTCCACCAGTGTGCGGGCGACCCTGTCGCTGATGCCGCACAGAATCTCGTAGACGCTGGTGCCCGCCAGCGCTGCCTGCTCATCTGCGCCAACAAACTCTGCGCGCTGCTCGCCAATCAGCACCACCTCATCGCCAATGGCAGCGTGAGGAATTGCCGAGACATCCACCACCGTCAGATCCATGGAGACGCGGCCAACGATGGGTGCGCGCATGCCGTGTACCAGAACGCTGCCGCCCGGCTGAGCCGTGGAAGAGGACAGGCCGCGGCGGAAGCCGTCTGCATAGCCGACCGGCAGCAGCGCCACACGCATGTGCGCCGGTGCAACAAATGTTGCGCTGTAGCCAACGGTATCGCCCACGCCAATCTCGCGCAGGCTGATGATGCGCGTCTTCCAGGTCATGACCGGCTGCAGGCTGGCGGCGACGTTCGCCACAGCTGCAGGCCCATCAAGATGAAGGAATGCCAACGGTAGAGCGTAGCCGTACAGCGCCAGGCCCGCGCGCGTCATGGCGCGTGCGCCCACGCTCTCTGCCAGCGCAGACACTTCGCGTGCTGCGTAGCCGCTATCAGTAGACGACGTATTGCCCGCATGAACCCATGCCGGATGCAAGCCGGCCGCGGCTACCTGCACAAGCGCCTTTGCAAAGGCGATGGTCTGCTGATGGTTCTGCGGATCATCCGCCACCTCCGTCGACGCAAGATGCGTCATCACGCCTTCCAGCAGCAGCGGCGAGTCTGGCGTGAAGCGCGCCTGCAGCCGATCCAGCAAAGGGCCGGGAGGTACGCCCTGGCGAGCCATGCCGGTATCAATCTCTGCATGTACGGCAACCGAGCGTGCCGGCATGCCTCGGCGGCGCGCTTCCGCCTCCAGCAGGTCCAGGTGATAGGGCTCCCACACCACGGGGGTCAGGCCACGGTCCAGCACGGCAGACTCTTCCGTGGGCCACAGGCCGCACATCACCAGAACCCGCGGCATCAGGCCCTGCGGCAGAATGCCCAGCGCGCTGCGCACGGCCACACCCTCTTCAACAGACGTAACTCCCAGCCAGCGCGCACCTGCAGCGGCCAGCACAGGGGCGCACTCCACGGCACCATGGCCGTAGGCGTCTGCCTTCACGACAGCAAGCATCTCCACCTGCGGGCCCGCGGCAGCCTGCAGCGCGCGGAAGTTATCGCGCAGCCGGCTGGCTGAAATCTCTGCCCATATGGGACGTGTGTGGTGTTGCGGAACCGATCGCATGCCTGCTTGTGATGCTACCGGGGTACGGCAGCACTGTGTAAGCGGCAAAGGCCGCGGGGAGCGGCAAGTGTGGTTCCTGTGTTGTGGCCAGATGTGGAAAAGGCGCGGCTTTCGCCGCACCCTTCACGTAGTTTTTCGCAATGTGAGAACGTGCGCGCGCTAGCGTCCGTTGCTGGGTGGCATGCAAGCCATCGCAACTACGCAGGGCACAACAATGGAGCCAACAATGAGCATTGCCATAAATAAGTAGGACACAGGGAAGACCTCAAGCTCTCTAAGCGGCTTGTTGGATTACGTGTGGAACAAAATTTCCGAACCCGCGGGCAGGGCGTGCCCAGAGGTCAGGGCGGAACTGAGTGCTAGGACTCACTCTCTCCGGCGCCGGAACGCATGGCGACAAAGCAGGGAAGGCCCAACATGCAGATGAAAGCAGATGCCACGAGCAAAGCGTGCATTGAAAATCTCTCTTTCCAAGAAAGGAACCTCTTTGGGTTCCTCTTGTCTATATCTACGGTCACTCGGGCCACTTGGATTGGCCATGCAACCTCAGCTTTATGCAGAAACTATTCGTGTGATGCCGGGCTACAACCTTCGCGTTATCTCCACAGATGAAATAATGATGACAACAAAAAAGCCTGAAGTGACACGCACAACCCGCGCCATGGTGCCGGTTACAGACACATCAAAACCGAACGAAAACAACCTGTGGCGGCGCAAAACATGCAACGCTGACACAGGAAAGAAGGAACGCTGACCAATGCCCATTGACTTTCAAGCACCGCTTGCCACGGCCGACGCAGAGATTGCACAGCTGATTGCACAGGAGGCGGTGCGGCAGCACGACGGCCTGGAGATGATTGCCAGCGAGAACTTCGTTTCGCGCG
>JAMFTB010000041.1 GCA_026225595.1 Terriglobus sp.
GCCATAGTTCTGGATGGCGTCGCCTTCAACCATCTCAGAACCCAGGATGGACGAACCCGTCCGCTCAAACGCCTCAACCATCTGCTTCATGCAGGGAACAGTCGCGTCCACAATGTCATCCGGCAGCAGCACGGCGAAGGGCTCATCGCCGACAAGTTCCTTCGCCATCAGCACGGCGTGGCCCAGGCCCAGCGCCTCCGGCTGGCGAACGTAGGTAATCTTGGCCAGCTTGGAGACGGAACGCGCAATCTCAAGCAGCGCAGTCTTTCCCTTCTTCTCCAGCGAAGCCTCAAGCTCAGGCGAGCGGTCAAAGTGGTCTTCCATGGTGCCCTTGCCGCGCCCGGTCACAATGATGATCTCGGTGCAGCCGGCGGCAACCGCCTCTTCAACGCCGTACTGAATCAACGGCTTATCGACCAGCGGCAACATCTCCTTGGGAGTGGCCTTGGTGGCGGGCAAAAAACGTGTGCCCATACCGGCAGCGGGAAAAACAGCCTTGCGAATCTTCTGAGTCATTCAGTGTCCGGATCTCATGATTTGGGATGCTTGAATCCACTCATCCTATCGGAAGCGGAGGGGTACCACCCATAACAATTCGGTTGTATTTTGCGATGCAAAACGGCACGACCGGGTGGTAGCCGGCTGTTTTTTCAATAAGATGCAATGTTCAATGAGACGTGCAGCTTGAGACGCGGCACGGCTCATTGCGATTACCGCTGGTTGCGTGACCTGCTAACCCCGGCGCTCCAGGTAGAACTCTGCCAGCTCCAGGTCGCCGGGCTGTGTGATCTTGAGGTTTGCGGGCGACCCCAGCACCACGGCCACGGTAATGCCCGCGCGCTCCAGCAGGCTAGCCTCGTCGGTACCGGCAAAGCTGTCTGTCTCCGCCTCCTCAAAGGCACGCATCATGTCTGCAAAGCGAGCGCCCTGCGGCGTCTGCGCCAGCACAACGCGTTCGCGCGGCACGGTTGCGGTGACGATGGCGCCATCCGCCGTCCGCTCCACCTGCTTGATGGTGTCAACGGCCGGCACAGCTACGATGGCTGCGCCATGCTTCGCAATGGCCTCAATCGTGCGCTCAATGGTGGGCGCGTCTATCAGTGGACGCACCGCGTCGTGCACCAGGATGATGTCATCTGCCTTGGCATCCAGCGACCGCAGGGCTGCTGCCACCGTCTCCTGCCGCGTCTCGCCTCCGGTTACCACGCGGACGCGGTCAGCCAGGCCGTACTGAGCCAGCTGCTTGGCCACGTGCTGCTGCTCGTTGGCGCGGACCGCCAGCGTTACCGTGGCAACGCCCTGCTTTTCTGCAAAGGCGCGCACGCTGTGGATAAGAATGGGCACACTGCCCAGGGTGAGGAACTGCTTGGCGGAGACGCCGGGCATCGCCATACGAGTGCCCAGTCCCGCTGCTGGAAGAATTGCGTGAACAGACATAGAGGGTGAAGTATATCTTGCCACCTCACTGTCCTGCCGGATGAGACTGTTACGAAAACTCGGTCCAGGAGGTTGGAGTTTCCGGTCACTCATGAGCGAGTCGAATCAGAAGCTTATATCTTTTTGGAAGGAGATTGAGCATTGCAGAGACATACTGACGGAAGTGCCGGGGATGCAAATTACGGAATAATCAGCAGCGGTTACACCTCATACCGCCAACCTGACCCTGCGATTGCAGGTTTCATCGATAGGGCTCTTGGCGCAGCGAAAACAGTTTTGAATGTAGGTGCCGGGGCGGGCTCCTATGAGCCATTAGATCGCCAGGTGACTGCAGTGGAGCCCTCCGCATCCATGAGGGCGCAGAGGCCTGCTCATCTCGTTCAGGCTGTCGACGCGGTGGCCCAGGCGTTGCCCTTTCCCGATGGCTGTTTCGACGCAAGTATGGCCACATTCTCCGTCCATCAATGGCCCGACCTTGGAGCAGGTTTGGCTGAAATGCGACGTGTCACGCGTGGACCGGTACTCCTTCTTTCCTGCGATCCGGAAGTCATCAAGCAGTGCTGGCATATGGAATATGCTCCAGAGATGATTGAGGTCGAGGCTGGCCGCTATCCCGCTATGACAGCAATCGAGAAAGCATTGGGAGGCAGTGTGCAGGTTATTCCCGTTCCCATTCCTCTGTACTGCACCGATGGCTTCAATGAAGCTTATTACGGACGCCCTGAACGCATGTTGGAGCCAGGAGCAAGGCTTGCCAACTCTGCATGGAGTTTTGTTCCCCCTACCGTCGAGTCACGTTTCATCGAACACCTAAGCCGAGATCTGCAAAGCGGCGCGTGGGATAAAAAGTATGGCCACCTGCGTCATCAGCCTTTCTTTGAAGGATCTCTGCGACTCGTCGTCGGCCGCAAATAACCACTAAGCAGGCGAAAGGAGGTCTTCTCCTTGTTCCTGTCACAATATCCGCCCGCGCATAGCGTTTCGTAACAGTCTCGGATGGGCCCGCTGCGCGGGCCCATTCGACAGGACAGCGCATTACAAGCATTTATGCTTGAGAGCGACGATTCACAACCGCGTGAGTGCACCGCGGCGGAAGCAGGCAGCAGATGGGCATGAGGATTGGTTACGGCTTTGACTCGCACGCGTTCAAGCCGGGTGTGCCGCTGGTGATTGGCGGCCTGAAGATTGAACATGACGAAGGCCTGGCAGGCCACAGCGACGGCGACCTACTGCTGCACGCCATTACGGACGCCCTGCTGGGCGCGGTGAGCGCGGGCGACATTGGCACCTTCTTCCCTCCAAGTGACATGCGCTGGAAGAACGCGGACTCCACCATCTTTTTGGAGACTGCGCTGGAAGAGATTGCCACCGCGGGCTACCGCATTGTGAATATGGACTGCGTTCTGATCCTGATGCGGCCGAAGATTGTGCCCATTGCCGGTGAAATGCGCGCACGCGTGGCAGAGCTGCTGAACGTTTCGCAGCGCGACGTGAGCATCAAGGCCAAGACCCCCGAAGGTCTGCCGCAGGAGGGCACAGCCGTGGCCCACGTGACGGTGCTGCTGGAGTCGATCCCGGAACCGGAGGAGGAGACGCACAAGCGCATTACCGCAGAGGCTGATGCGACAGAGGTAGATGTGGTCGTCCGCACGCTGATGGGCGACGATCCGCACAACATGCGCCGCCTGGGCCGCAAACCCACCTTCGACACCGACGACCTTACCTAAACGCAAGAAGAAACATGTTCATACGTATGTCCTGCCGGACAGGCCTCCCACGCGGAGGGCGGGCGTTTCACGCCTTTTTACTGCTTCGCTCGGCCCCTCCTGTTGGTCGGGATCAGATTCATTTCGGGCATCGTAAGTGTTAAGCGAAACGTACGCCGCGCCGTTCTACTTTTCTTTCTTCTCAGCGTGGCTGCTCTGATGTACGCTGGCCCCAACTTCCTGGAGGCCTGTTATGCAGCAGCAGCCTGATCCCGCGCAGATACACAACATGATGATGACGATGATTCCCTTCATGGGCTTCTTCGCCATCGTTATATGGGCAATCGTCCTCATACCGTTCTGGCAAATCTTCAAGAAGGCAGGCATGAGCGCGCCGCTGGCTCTGTTGATGATTGTGCCGGTGGTGAACCTGGTGATGCTGTACGTGCTCGCCTTTTCGCAGTGGAAGGTTGTGCCTGCACCGGAGTTTGCTGCGGGCTATCCGCCGCCATACCCGCCTCCCGGCTTCGCGCCACCGGCGTATCCACCCGCAGCCGCCGCGCAGCCGCCGGCATACGTGCCACCTCCTCCGCCCACGGAACCACCTTCGACGATTTAACGTGCTATCGCGTCATCCTGAGCGCCAGCGAAGGATCACGGCGGCGAATTAAACAAAGAGGCTCCGCAGAAATGCGGAGCCTCTTTTGTTTTCATTACCTCAGCGCGGCCCGAAGCCGCGCAGCCCATATCGCCAGCATCCGCACGGATGGCGCGCGAAGCGCGCATCTGCTGCATGCAATGCCTACATGCGGCCGCGCATTGCCGTGGAGGGCGGGACGAGGCCCTTCAGGCGCATGTAGACGACCATGGTGCCGTACATTTCATTGTCGTGCTCCACGTTCTTGTAGATCATGCCCAGCTTCGATCCACGCATGAAGCCCGCGCCGCTGATCTCCATGGAGTTTTCCGGCGTAACGGCGGCGTAGGCTGCGTCGCACAGGTCAAAGGACTTCTTGATCGCGGCTGCAACATCTTCCTTGGTGGTTGCGGTAATTGCGGTACGTCCGCCGCCGCACAGGGCATTCTGCGTCTGCGCCACATGGTTAAACAGCTCGGCGTAGCTGCGCACTTCCGGCGTGGGCTTGAAGGAGAAATTCTCTGCCGGCATCTTGTCGACGGAGGCGAGGATGATGGTCTTGATCTGGGTATAACCGGCGATCGCTTCCGTGATCAGGGCGCTGGGCGAACCCTTTTCCGGCGGAGGCGGCGGCCCCATGGGTCCCTGTGCTGCTGCCATGCCGGTACAAAGTGCCACTGCTGCAAGTGTTGCGACAAAACGCTTCATGGGTGCCAACCTCTTCAAGAAAAGTGATCTGTGGACGTAACGCCGCGCGCAAGCACGCAGACTCCAACATGAAGCTAAACCAAACTGCGGTTGGAAGACACATCGATCTGCTGCCGCGGGGCGTCAATCCCGTGAAACTGCTAGCATCGACGGTGGTATGAGTTTGGATTTGAGCAGCACCAGCAACGATTTCACCGGCAAGGCCACAGCGCCTGTCCGCGCCCGCATTGCACCTTCACCCACCGGCGACCCACACGTGGGCACGGCCTACATTGGCCTGCTGAACTACGTCTTTGCCCAGCAGCGCGGAGGCGCATTCGTCCTGCGGATTGAGGACACGGACCGCACACGCTTCGTGAGCACCAGCGAACAGATGATTTTTGACTCGCTGCGCTGGGTAGGCCTGCAGTGGAACGAGGGGCCGGACGTGGGCGGCCCATACGGCCCCTATCGCCAGAGTGAGCGCACAGAGATTTACCGCGAATACTGCCAGATTCTGCTGGATAACGGCAGCGCCTACCGCGCCTTTGAGACGGCGGAGGAACTGGACGCCGAGCGCAAGGCGCAGATGGCCGCCAAGCAGGCTCCCAAGTACGCCGGGCCCAGCCGCAACTACACGCCGGAACAAGCAGCTGAAGCATTGGCCGCAGGCAAGCCTTACACCATCCGCCTGAAGGTGCCGGACGGCGACAAGGGCCCGGGCATTGCCTCCACCACATTTACCGACGAGCTGCGCGGCGAGATCACCTTTGACCACAACAATGTGGATGACCAGGTGCTGCTGAAGTCAGACGGCTTCCCCACATACCACCTTGCGAACGTGGTCGACGACCACCTGATGCGCATCACCGACGTCATTCGCGCGGAAGAGTGGATCAGCTCCACGCCAAAACATGTGCTGCTGTACCGCGCCTTTGGCTGGGAGCTGCCGCGCTTCTGGCATATGCCGCTGCTGCGCAACATCGACAAGAGCAAGATCAGCAAGCGCAAAAATCCGGTATCGCTCATCTACTACCGGCAGGCGGGTTTTCTGCCGCAGGCCATGCTCAATTTTCTGGGCCTGATGGGTGGCGGCATGGCCCAACCGACCGAGCAGGAGATCGTAAGCCAGGGGCTCGACACCAAGCTGGCTGACCTCTTCTCACTCGCGGATATGTTTGAGCGCTTTGACTTCAAGCGAATCTCGCTGGGTGGGCCGGTCTTTGACCTGGTGAAGCTGAAGTGGCTGAACGGCGAGTACCTGCGCCGCCTGTCGGCAGACGAGCTTTTCGCCGCGCTGCGGACCACCGTGCTCAGCGACGATTACCTGCGATCGATTGTGCCACTGGTGCAGACGCGCATGGAGACGCTGGGCCAGTTTGGCGACCTTACCGGCTTCTTCTTTGCAGACGATGTCATGCCGCCGATGGATGTCTTCCTGCCAAAGAAGCGCACGCTGGAAGAGACCATGGAGTTTGCCGTCAACATGCTTGCCGCGCTGGAAGCATGCGACTGGACCGTGGAAGCAATGGACGCAGCGCTGCGCGGGCTGCTGGAGGCCGCAGGCTGGAGCGTGAAGGAAGCGTTCATGCTGCTGCGCGCCGTGCTCACCGGCCGCACCGCATCGCCACCGCTGCTGGAGTCGCTGGAAGTCTTTGGCAAGGCGCGCTCCATTGACCGGCTGCGCCGCTTCATTGAAGCGCAAAAGAAGATTGCAGCGCTGGCAGGCCGCAACAAATAGCCATGCACATGCTCACTCCAAAGCGGGTGCCCCACGTCTCAATGTTGAGACATGGGTTATGCACGTTCCTCCTTCTGCCCTTCCTGACTGTGACCGGCTGCGGCTATCACGTTGCAGGCAGCGCAGCACACGTGCCGGCAAACGTGCGCACGCTGGCCGTGCCCGTCTTCAAGACCAACGTGCTGCAGTACCACACGGAAGTGGCGCTGACAGACGCCACCATCCGCGAACTGAACACGCGCACACGTTACCGCGTGACGCACACGGACAATCCAGAGGACAGCGACGCCACGCTGCAGGGCACCGTGCTGACGGAGACGATTGCGCCGCTGACCTACGACCCCAGCACCGGATCCACCTCGTCGTACCTGGTGCAGATCACCGCGAAATTCGCCCTGGTGGCGCGTGACGGCCACGTGCTGTACCGCAACGACAAACTCAGTTTTCGCGAGCAGTACCAGTCCACGCAGGACCTCAGCGCATTCATTCAGGAGGACTCAGCTGCCATCCAGCGCGTCTCCCGCGACATGGCCAGCGAGATCGTCGCAGACCTCCTCAACAGTTTTTGACCTTTTCTCCACAGCGTTGTGCATGTGATTCCTGCACCGCATCTGATGCAACAAAGGTCCGCGCCTGACCGACAATAGAACTGTGCCGCCGTTACGTTCGTTTGCATCGACCGATCGCTTCCTTTCCCAGCTTGGCACCGCCGAGATGCGGCAGGCGTACGTGCTCATCGGCGACGAGGCTTTTCTGTACGAACGCGCGCGCAAGGGCGTGCTGGAAAACCTGGTGCCCGGCGAACTGCGCGACTTCTGCCTGCACGACCTTGAGTTGGGCAGCGAAACGTCCATCTTTGAGGCGCTTGATCTTGCGCAGACGCCATCGCTGATGGCTCCGTTCCAGGTGATCTTTGTGCGCGGGCTGAAGACGCTGTACGGCCGCGGCGCAAAGAAAGATGAGTTCGCCGCGCTGGAACGGTACTTTCAATCGCCCAACCCGCAGGCGTTGATTCTGTTTGTAGCCGACCACCTCACGCTGCCCACCGACCTTCGCCGCATGGAGCGCGACGACAAGGACCGTTACGAACGCATCCGCGAGACGCTGGGCGAGTGGTGCGGAACGGTAGAGCTGCAAAAGGTGGAAGAGGGCGACGCGGCGCGATGGGTGATTGGCACCGCAGACGACCGCGGCGTGAAGTGCGACCCTGAAGCAGCACGCGAGCTGGTCGATTCACTCGCAGTGGACATGATGCTCATCAGCAGCGAACTGGAAAAGCTGTTGCTGTATGTGAGTGCGCCCGTTCGCGAAAACAACCTCGACGCCGAACACTTTGGCCGCATCACGCTGGGCGATGTGGAGACGATGGTGCTGGCAGCAAAGCAGCGCTCACTCTACGAACTGACCGACGCACTCAGCCAACGCGACCGACCGCGTGCGTTGTCGCTGCTGCACGGCCTGCTGCATGCGTCTGATGGTGGCGAAGACTCGGCCATTGGCCACCTCTACATGCTGGCGAAAACATACCGCCAGATGCTCATCATCCACGAGAAAAATGTGCGCGACTCACGCGCTATATGGCAGGTGCTGTGGCAGGGTTTCCGCATGCCACCCTTCGCCGCAGATGTGCTCATCCAGCAGGCCCGCCGTTACAAGACGCGCCGCGAGATCAGCCGCGCACTGCGCCTGATTGCGCGCGCAGATTTAGAGCTGCGAAGCGGCCCCGTCGACAAGACGCTCGTGCTCGAACGCCTTGTGCTGGATCTCGCAACCGAACCGCGCGTGAACGCCTACGGCGAATCATCCCAGTTCGCGTTGGAGATATAGCAGCTCATCAACCCCGTTTGACTTTCGTCATCCTGAGCGCTTTTGGTGCTTGTCATCCTGAGCGCAGCGAAGGATCCCGACGAACTCGCGCGCGCCACAACTGCTTGCACTTTTCAGCCCCCTATTTTGATTTGTCATCCCGCAGCGAAGCGGAGGGATCTGCATTTAAGCTGGTCCGCCAATCAAATAGTCAGTGGGCACAACGTTACATCCGTGCGCGAAGCGCAGAACACTCTACGAGCAACCAACACGCCCACGCCGCACAGGCACATCCAAACCCTTAACCGCAGGCCCATCACCCACCCACGGCTGACACTCCGGGCACCAATACGTTGAACGCGCACCACTTCCCTGCTTGCGATATTCAATCGTCCCACCGCACCGACGGCACTCCAACCCACGCCGCCCATACACCCACAGCCGCTCTTCGCGATTCGCAGAATGCGTCGTGCGCCGATTGCCACTGTACGTGACGATGCCATCGCCTGAACCATCCAGCACATTGGCCTTCATGTAGCGCTGTGCCACATCAGCCATCTGCCGCATCTCGTCATTGGTGATGGAAGACATGCGGCGGAAGGGATGCACACGCGCGGCAAACGCAACCTCGCTCTTATAGACATTCCCCAGCCCCGCAAGCACGCGCTGATTCAGCAACACATTCGCAATCTCCTCGTCAGGATGCGAAGCCGCTCGTGCCCGCAACGCCTCATAACCCGCATCAATGTTGTAGTCGGCAGAGAGAAGATCCGGCCCAAGCTTGGGCACGCTGCTCTTGCGAAGGAGAGATGCGGCGGTATGAAACTCCGCAACCGGAACGTTAAACGCAACCGCCTGCCAACCCTCCACCTCAAGCAACACACGCATCGCCTTACGCGGAGACCACCACTTCTTACCCGTCTTGTAGATGTGCCACGAGCCGCTCATCAGCATGTGCGTTACAAGAATCAAGTCGCCGGAGAAGTGCATGAGCAACCACTTCCCCTGCGCCGCAACCTTCTCAATCACGCGACCAACCACAGGCCGGTCATCATTCACGCTCGCAAGATGCGCATAGCCGGTATCAAACTTCGTCACGTGCTTGCCCACCAGCACCTTCGCAAGCGCACGCGCAGACCGATAGATAGTGTCGCCTTCAGGCATCGTTCACCCCTGAGCAAAGCAGAACGTAGCGACCGCAACCGACACGCCGCGATCGCTGCGGAAGCGTTGCGTTCGCCGCGTTCTGCGTTTCGCTAAGCATTGCCAATCGATGCACCCGGCAGCGCATGCGCTGCCCCTGCAAAACCCGGCAGGTCCCTTCGCAGATTGAATCCCATTGGTGCGGCTTGGAAGCCTGCGTCGAGCAATGTGCGTGCCATGGGATGCTCCGCGACGTTGGTGCCGTTGATGGTCTGGATGAACATGCCCACACCACCGCGCTCTGCGGCCTCATCGCCAAAGCGGCCCTGCGTATGCGCCATCACGACGAAGTAGCGCGCCAGCGCGCGCATCACCTGTCCGCGCAGCGGCTCTTCCTCAGGCAGGAAAACCTGGATGTTCGCATTGCCGCGCCGCAGATACGCAACCAGCGCGCCATTTGCAAGCACCACGCGCGAACCTACCGTGCGTGTGAGCGACCCACCATCCGCAGGCTGCGGCCAGCGCAGCAGCGCACCGTACGGGTTCGCAGGATCGGTCGCTGCAAGCACCACCATCTCCGGATCACTGTCAGCGCGCTTGTTGCGTAACGAACGCAGCAAATCCAGCGCTGCGGGCAGAGCGAACTGCGTCGCACCAAGCTCCGCAGCAAAGTAACCGCGACGGATTTTGCCGCTCTCCTCCAGCGCTTTCATCACGTCATAGATGGCGGAAAAGCCACCCGTCAGATTCTCCGCATGCGCTGTCTCGCGGAAGACGACACCATAGCGATGCAGCAACTGATGCGCCTCCGCGTAAGACCACTCCGTTGCATTGCGATCCCTCAACAACGCCGCTGGATGCAATGCCCAACGGCCCTGCGCAGAAGGCGGCGTGGTGCGGCGAGAACGGAAGTTGCCCGCCTGGTTATGCACGCGCCGCGCAGGCTTACGAGCAGAACCAGCCTCACGATGCGTATACGCACGCAGCGACTGCAACGAATCATTCGTGATGACGCCGCGCCACACCAGGTTCCACAGCGCCTCAAGCGATTCATTCTGGAAGCCACCACCAACACCATCATGCAGCGGCTGAAAGAACGAGGCGCCATGCGCACGCAGATACTCGACAATCTTTTCTTCGCGATCTTTCGTTGCGCTTCCTTCTTCAATCGCAGAAGCAGCCTGTGCCGTGTTCACCACAGGCCAAAGCAGCGGCAGCTTCTCAGCTAGATACAGGCCGATGCGGCCATCGCGTTCGCCGATGGGTTCCATGCCTGCCCACGTCACTTCGCCCGCCGCGATGAGCGTATCCAGATCAGCAGGCTTGTAGCCCGCGATGCGTGCAGGCAGTATCTCCGTCTCAAGCAAGGACGCAGGCAGTGGCGCACCCTGCAGTGTCTCGATGGTGTCAAGCAACGCATCCAGCCCGCGCCGCGGTGTGAGTACACCCTGCCAATGCGTGAACAGCCGCGCCAGCGTCTGCTGCTCCACCGGCTCAACCTCTTTGCGTAACTTTGCTAACGACCTGCGGCGGATGGTGCGCAACACCTCAACATCGCACCACTCGCGCTGCTGCCCACCAGGACGAAACGCACCTTCAACAACACGACCCGAACCAACAAGCCGCTGCAGCACAGCTTCCGCCGTTTGCTTTGGCACCGCATAGCGTGCGGCAACTTCATCCGTTGTGAACGGCCCATGTGTGCGTGCGTAGCGACGAATGACGTCGACAATCGCATCCGGCACCGCCTGCTGGAATGCAGCAGGCAAGCCCGGCGGCAGCGGTATGCCAAACGCATCGCGAACGCGCGCTGCATCTTCCACCGCTATCAAACGCTTCTCTCCCGCGATCTTCAGTTCCAGCACGCGCCGCGCCTTCAGCAGGCGGTCAACCGTGATGGCAACCTCAGACGAGGTGACGCGCAGCAGCAGCTCCGCACGATTCAGGTCGCCCAGGCGCAGCAGCATGTCATGCACACCATCCATGTTGCGCGCGCGGTAGTCTGATTCACCCTGCGCAAGCATCTGCAGCTGCTCTTCCGTCTCTTCAATTGCATTTGCATCCAGCAGTTCGCGCAGGTCCGCATCACCCATCAGCTCACGCAGCTGATCCTGATCGATGGACAACGCTTGCGCACGCCGCTCGGCCAGCGGCGCATCACCGTCGTAGATGTAGTTGGCGACGTAGCTGAACAGCAAAGCTGACGCAAAGGGAGAAGGCGTGCGCGAATCAACCGTGTGAACACGAATCTGCCGCTGCGCAATGCTCGTAAGAATTTCAGAGAGCGCAGGCATGTCAAACACATCGCGCAGGCACTCGCGATACGTCTCGAGCAGCATAGGAAATTGCGGATAGCGCGCGGCCACGCTCAGCAGGTCATACGCACGTTTGCGTTGTTGCCACAGCGGCGTGCGACCGTCTGCGCGGCGGCGCGGCAGCAACAATGCGCGCGCTGCAGCTTCACGAAACTTCGCAGCGAACAGCGCAGTTGACCCAAGCTGCCGCTGCACCAGATCGATTGCCTCCCGCGCGTCGGGGAAGAACTGATCGACATCGGGCGCGGCATCGTTCTCAGGAAAGCGAACGACGAAGCCGTCGTCACTCCACATCGTTTCCACATCACTGCCGCCCGCAGCGCGTATGCGTCCCTGCACAGCCATGGCCCACGGCGCATGTACGCGCGAGCCAAACGGAGTCATCACGCACACGCGCCAGTCGCCCAACTCATCGCGCACACGCTCAACAATAATCGTGCGATCGTCCGGCACGGCCTCTGTCGCAACTTCCTGATCGGCGAGATAGCGCAGCACATTTTCTGCGGCGAATTGATCAAGATCATGCTCAGTCACTAGCCGTGTCACAGCTGCGCTGCGCGGCATCGCACGCAGTTCACGCACCAGCGCGCCAATGCGGCGGCCAAACTCCAGCGGACGCCCAGCCTGGTCACCGTGCCAGAAAGGCATTTTGCCCGGCTCGCCCGGCGCGGGCGAGACAAGCACGCGGTCATGCGTAATTTCGTCAATGCGCCATGTGCTTGCGCCCAGCAGAAATGTTTCGCCCGTGCGCGATTCGAAGACCATCTCCTCATCCAGCTCGCCCACGCGGATAGGCTTTGCGCGTTCGCCGCTGAGAAAGACGCCGTACAGGCCACGATCTGGAATGGTGCCGCCATTCAAAATTGCGATGCGCTTCACACCCTGTCGTGGTGTGAGCCATTGCTTTGTGCGGTCCCACGTGATGCGCGGCCGCAGTTCGCCAAACTCGTCTGACGGATAGCGCCCTGCAAGCATGTCCAGCACGCCATCGAAGATTTGCGCGCTGATGCCTGCATAGCCCGCGCACGAACGCACGATGCCGAGCAACGCGTCGTAGCTGATTCCCGGCGATTCGTCCTCTTCGCTGCGAAATGTTTTTGTGCGGCGCACAGCTTCTGCAGGCGGCAGCGGTGGATGCGCGATGGTGGCGACGATCTGTTGCGCAAGTACGTCCAGCGCATTGCGCAGAAAGCGTGTGCTCTCCACGTGGCCTTCATGCATGGCGCGGGTTACGGCTGCACATGCAATCAAATCCGCGCGGTACTTGGGGAAGATGATGCCCTTGGACGGAGCGCCCACCTGGTGGCCCGCGCGGCCAATGCGCTGCATACCGCTTGCAACCGACGGCGGTGCTTCAATCTGGATGACGAGATCGACCGCTCCCATGTCAATGCCAAGCTCAAGCGATGACGTTGCGACCAGCGCGCGAATGTTGCCCGCCTTCAACATCTCTTCCATCTCGCTGCGTTGCGCTGCAGCCAGCGATCCATGATGCGCGCGCGCAATCTGCTCGCCTGCAAGTTCGTTGATGGCGCCTGCCAGCCGCTCTGCAATGCGGCGTGCGTTGACGAACAGGATTGTCGATTGATGCTGACGGATAAGCTCAAGCAGCCGCGGATGAATGCTCTGCCAGATGCTGGTGCGCTTGGGCCCTTGGGATGCCGGGCCGCTTGGCGTCTCTTGAATTTCACCAAGGCGCGCCATGTCTTCTACAGGAACTTCGACGGTAAGTTCAAGCCGCTTGCGTGCGCCTGCGTTGACGATGGTGACCGGGCGATAGCGAATGCCCTGACCGCCTGCTTCGTCTGACTTGATGTCGCCGGGCTTTGCGAGATCATCAGGGGCAAGCTCATCGCTGACTTGCTGACTCGCTGGCTCGCTGACTTGCTGCCCTTCTGCACCGCCAAGGAACCTTGCAACCTCTTCCAGTGGACGTTGTGTTGCGGACAGGCCGATGCGTTGAATCTTTCTCCCCGCCAATGCTTCCAACCGCTCCAGCGACAGCGCCATGTGCGCGCCGCGCTTCGTCGGTACCAGCGCATGAATTTCGTCGATGATGACCGTCTCAACCGTGCGCAGAGCTTCACCCGCGTTCGACGTCAGCAGCAGGTACAGCGACTCCGGCGTGGTGATTAAAATTTCGCCGGGATGTCTTGCAAAACGCGCGCGCGCGTTCGTAGGTGTATCGCCGGTGCGTACGCTGATGTCTGGAACGTGGACTGTAATACCCATGCGCTGGGCCATGTTGGCCATGCCCTGCAGCGGCGCACGCAGGTTCCGCTCCACGTCTACGGCCAGCGCCTTCAACGGCGAGATGTACACCACGCGCACACCCACGCCCGGCGGCAATACGCTTTGCTTCGCCTCACCTTTTTTCGCGCGCGGCTTTGCAACCGCTTCTACAAGTGGGTGATCGCTGCGCAGCATCAGCCGATCAAGGCACCACAGAAATGCAGTGAGCGTTTTGCCCGTCCCGGTTGGCGCAAGAATCAATGTGCTGTCGCCGCGGGCGATGGCGGGCCAGCCCTCGCGCTGTGGCTGCGTGGGACCTTCAAAGACCGCGCGGAACCATTCCGCTGTTACCGGATGGAAGAGGTCAAGTACGGCATCGCCACCTTCAACTGTCGCCGCAGGATCGACCATCTGCACGGTAGCCGCGACAGCAGGTGCATCTTCAACAGCAAGCACAGGCTCTGCCTTTGCAGCAGTCTTTGTCTTCGCGGATTTTGCGGTCTTCGTCGCGGTTGCGGGCTTTGTCTTGAGAGGCTTGCTCATGCGCTTGAGGTGCTGTACTTCCTGCATGTTAGACGCTGCTGCACGTCACGAAAGCCGTATCGGTACCGCACGGCGCTTGCAGCGGGCACGCGATGGGTTTAGCCTCAGCAATCTATGGCGTCTGTAACTTCCATCAGCGTGAATGAGGCTACCGCGGCTGATCTGCGCAAAGCAGCCGCAGCTGCTGCGCTGCACGCCTACGCGCCCTACAGCGGCTTTCGCGTGGGCGCTGCATTGCTGCTGGAAAGCGGCGCAGTTGTGACCGGCTGCAATGTGGAGAACGTGAGCTACCGCCTGACCACCTGCGCGGAGCAGACAGCCGTTGCCCGCGCCGTGGCCGAGCATGGGCCGAAGATGCGTATTGTCGCCGTTGCCGTCGCAAACGCTGACGCCTCCATTGCCTGCCAGCCCTGCGGCGCATGCCGGCAAACGCTGGCCGAGTTTGCAAACGGCGACTGCCGCATCTACTACCCGGGCGACCGTGGCGCTGCGGGCGAATGCTCACTGGCAGACCTGTTGCCCGCCGCGTTTGCCCCCTCCGCATTGCGCGAGCGCCGCTGAAGGATCAAGCCCCATGTCAGAGCAACATCCTCATCACATTCATCCGCTTGACGTCATCCTGCACAAACGCGACGGCCTGGAGCTGTCTGACGAAGAGATTCGCGCCTTCATCCATGGCGTTGCGCACAAAGACATCACACGCGCACGCACCGCTGCGCTGCTGATGGCCATCTTTCAGCGTGGCCTGTCACCGCGCGAACTGGCCACGCTGACCGATGCGATGCGCACCAGCGGCGAAACCTTTGACTGCAGGCCCGGCGCTTACGTGGTGGACAAGCACTCCACCGGCGGCGTGGGCGATAAAAGCTCTCTGCTGATTGCGCCCATCGTCGCTGCCGCTGGCCTGATCGATCCCATGATCAGCGGCCGTTCACTGGGACACACGGGCGGAACGCTGGACAAGCTGGAGACCATCCCCGGCTTCAACACGCACCTGTCGCTGGCGGAGTTTGGCCGCGTCATTGCCCAGTGTGGCTTCAGCATGATTGGCCAGACGGAGAACCTGGTGCCCGCGGATCGCGTACTGTACGCTCTGCGCGACCATACCGGCACGGTCGAGTCGCCGTACCTGATCGCGGCCAGCATCATGAGCAAGAAGCTGGCCGAGGGACTCGATGGCCTGGTGCTGGACGTGAAGACAGGCTCCGGCGCGTTCATGCGCAGCTATGACCAAAGCTGCAACCTGGCTCGGCTAATGGTGAACGCAGGCGAAGGCAACGGCACACGCACCGTCGCACTTATCACCACCATGGAGCAGCCGCTGGGCCGCTTTAGCGGCAACTGGGTTGAGGTGTGGGAGTGCGTGGAGATTATGCGTGGCATCGCGCACCCCATGTATGCCGACCTCAGCGAGTTATCTGTCACACTCGCCGGATGGATGCTGATGCTGGGCGGCGTGACCGCAACCGCAGACAGTGGCAAGGCAAAAGCGCTTGAGCTGCTAAGCAACGGTGCTGCCTATGAAAAGTGGCTGCAGATGGTAAAGCTGCAGGGCGGTAATGTAAGCGTGTTTGACGATCCCGCGGCCTTTCACAAACCTGCTGCGACGCGTGTGTTGCGTGCGGAGCGAGATGGCTATCTGGCCGGTATGGATTGCACACAAGTAGGCTGGGCAGTGCAGCGGCTGGGCGCCGGGCGCGAGGTGCCGGAGGATTCAGTGCAGGCGCACGCGGGCCTGGAGGTGCACGTCAAGATTGGCGACCGCGTCGCCAAGGGCGATCCGTTGATGACGCTGTTTACAGAAGACCCGCCAAGGCTGGACGTGGCAGAGCGAATGCTGCGCGCAACCGTGCAGATTACCGAATCAACGCCCGTGATAACGCCGCTGATTCGCGAAATAATCGCAAAATGATTCGGGATTTCTTTCGGAAGGGCAGGCCTTTAGCCCCTGAGGCAGCTTTCGATGGCAGAGGCGAGAAGCTAAACCTCAGCGGCTAAAGCAGCCCACATTGCACGAGCGTATCGGCACAGCTAAAGCTGTGCCCTTCCGATTCTTCCCACAATGCATTGAGATGGACCTTCCACAACTCCTAAATTCAATCAACGAAGCTGCGAACTACTGCTCCGCGGAAGCGGTGTCTGTCCAGTAGCCGTGGTCGCGCTCAAAGTGGCGCTTGTTGCGGCTGTTGAAGATCGTCCAGAAAAAGAGGAAGACCATGCGGAAATGGCCGGTGCGCTGAAAGCGCCGGTTGGACGTGTAAATCTCGCCATTCAACACGCAGAACCGCAGCGGCGAAACCTGCTTGGTGAGCAGAAAGTCCTCGGCAAACAGAGCATCCTCGTCAAAGCCGTCCAGCTCTGCAAAGCGCTTGCGGTCAAACAGCAGAAACATGCCGGTACCAAAGGGCATAACCCACGACGAGATGCGCTGCATGCGGCTGTTGCCGCGGTACAGCAGCCGGTCAGCCCAGTTGCCGTCCTTGCAGGCAATGTCTACCGTCAGGCAGTGCAACCGGCGGCTGCGCATGCGCTGCACTGCGCGGCGCAGCAGGGTGGTGTCGCGCAGCTCCACATCCGCGTCCAGAAACAGCACAAACTCCGTATCCGCACAGCGCGCACCACGATTGCGGCCAACGGAGGGGATGCCGCCCTCAATCACCTGCACGTTCAACCGGTCGCCAAAGCTCTCAACAATGGCCTGCGTGCCGTCGGTGGATGCGGCATCGGCCACGATGATCCGCGTCTCGGCCAGGTGCAGGTAGTCCTGTTTGCTCAACGACGTCAGCAACGTGGGCAGATTCTCCGCCTCGTTCTTCGCCGGGATCACAACACTCAGTTCGGGACGCATATTCATCTTGGACTAGGAATCCTCCCGTCGAGCGCAGGCTACGTCCGCCATGTTGCGGCTGCGTGAGCGGACCGTGAACCCTGCGTGACGACGATCCTGCATCGGTACCATCCCCGCTATCATCTGAAGTATTGATGAAGCGCACCGCACAATCCCGCGAACCGCAGGTGAAAGCTGGCAAAGCTGCGGCTAAGGGGGCTGCGGTGGTGAAACAGCCCCCGGTAAAACTTCCTGCCGTAAAACTCACCGACGAGCAGTTTCAGGCCATCAGCCACGCCGTATCAGACCCGCGGCGGTTCGCCATCCTGCAGCAGGTGGCAGCGCCCAGCGGAGTGGCCTGCGGCGATTTGCGCGAGCACGAGGTCATCAGCCCCGCCACCATCTCCCACCACCTGAAGGAGCTGACCGAGGCGGGCGTGCTGGAGGTGGAGCGCGACGGCCGCTGCGCCAACCTGTCGCTGCGCCGCGATGTGTGGCAGGCCTACATTGAACGTCTCGCCGGTTTGTAACCAGCTGGAGCAGCCGCTTTCTGAACACAGAGTGCACAAAGGTCTCACAGAGGTCACGGAGAAAAATCTTGTGTACTCTGTGAAGCCTTTGTGCACACTGTGTTCAAAGCTTTTGTTCCGTCACCCACCTCATAAATCCTCCGAATCCTTCACCTGCTCCCGCTCATCTAGTTCGATGTCTGTCGAACTATTCGACGAACATCGAAATATATTCAACGAGAAGAGGAATGCGTATGGGAAAGCTGAGCGGAAAGATTGCACTGGTCACCGGCGGTAACAGCGGCATTGGACTAGCCACGGCAAAACGTTTTGTAGCAGAGGGCGCGTACGTCTACATCACCGGCCGCCGTCAGGCCAGTCTTGACGAAGCCGTAAAGGCCATTGGCAGCAACGTAACCGGCGTGCAGGGTGATGTATCGAACCTTGCCGATCTGGACAAGCTCTTCGCCCAGATTAAGAGCGAAAAGGGCAAGCTGGACGTGGTGTTTGCCAACGCAGGCGGCGGCGAGTTCGTCAGCATCGGCAGCTATACCGAGGAGCACTTCGACAAGACCTTCAACATCAACGTGAAGGGCCTGGTGTTTACCGTGCAGAAGGCGCTGCCGCTGCTGCCGGACGGCGCGACCATCATCCTGAATGCGTCCATCGTATCGATGAAGGGCTTCCCCGCGTTTGGTGTCTACAACGCAACGAAGGCCGCCGTGCGCTCCTTTGCGCGGACATGGACGAATGAGTTGAAGGATCGCAAAATCCGCGTGAACGTGGTGAGCCCCGGCCCCATCGACACGCCCGCGATTGACGCCATTACCGGCGGCGATCCCGCCAAAAAAGACGCGTTCACAACACAGATGGCTTCCGGCGTGCCGCTGGGACGCATGGGCGAGGCAGATGAGATCGCCAAGGCCGTGGTCTTCCTGGCAAGCGATGACAGCAGCTACGTTGCAGGTGTGGAGCTGTTTGTAGACGGCGGCTTTGTAGCCGTCTAAGCAACACTACGGGAGGCGGCGACAAACGCGGTAATAAACGAAGCGCCGCCGCCTCCGGTACACTCGTCTGCAAGCAAACATCCCCATTGCAGAGGAGGGCCATGCCTTTGGCCCGCTTTACCGGTCTGATCGGTCTCGTCGTTCTTCTTTGCGTTGCATACGCGCTCTCCACGGACCGCCGCGCCATCCGCTGGCGCACCGTTGCCTGGGGGCTCAGCCTGCAGGTGTTCTTTGCCTTCCTGGTCATTCGCTGGAGTTATGGCCAACGCATTCTGAAGACAGGTGCAGACGCGGTCAGCGGTCTGCTGGCGCACTCCGTTGACGGCTCGTCAATGGTGTTCGGCGGCCTCGGCGATCCGCATAGCCCTCTGAACGTCTTCGCATTCGCGGTTCTGCCCACCATCATCTTTGTCTCAGCGCTGTTCGCGGTGCTGTATCACCTGGGCATCATGCAGGTGGTCATCCGCGGCATGGCGTGGTTGATGCAGCGGACCATGGGCACGTCCGGCGCAGAGTCCACCAACGTTGCCGCGTCCATCTTCATGGGTCAGACAGAAGCTCCGCTCACCATCCGGCCGTTTCTGAACGGTGCCACACGCAGCGAGCTGATGACCATCATGACCAGCGGCATGGCGCACGTCTCCGGCGGCATTATGGCGGCGTACATTTCGTTCGGCATCCGCGCGCAGGATCTGTTGAGCGCCGTGATCATGACGGCTCCGGGCACCATTCTTGTGGCCAAGATGCTGGTGCCTGAGACAGAAGTGCCGGCCACCATGGGCACTGTCCGCATCAACAGTGAAGACGAACACAAGAACGAAAACCTTGTAGGCGCGATTGCGCGCGGCACCATTGATGGCGGCAAGCTTGCCTTCAACGTGGCCATCATGCTCATCAGCTTTCTGGCGCTGGTGGGTCTGCTCAACGGCATCCTCACCGGCATTCACAACATGATTGGCGTGCACACCGTGGGGGGCCACAGCATCAGCTTCCCTTCCACGCTCAACTCCATCCTTGGCTTCTTCTGCGCGCCGGTTGCGTGGATGATCGGCATTCCATGGCATGACGCGCCGACGGTGGGCAACCTCATTGGCACGCGCGCCGTGCTGAATGAGTTCATCGCCTACACCGACCTGGGCAAGCTTGCGAATGCAGGCGCCATCAGCACACGCACGCTTGCCATCTCAACCTTTGCGCTGTGCGGCTTTGCCAACATCGGCTCCGTGGGCATGCAGATTGGCGGCATCGGCGCGCTGATTCCTGAGCGCCGCAACGAGTTGGCGCGGCTGGGCATGCGTGCTCTGCTGGCAGGCACCATCGCCAACCTGATGAGCGCCAGCATCGTAAGCATGCTGTTGAAGTAGCAATATATTCTGGATTCGCAATGACTGACCTATACACACGCGCACGCGCCGCCGCTGACTACCTCGCCAGCAAAACATCGCTGAAGCCCAAGCTTGGCATCATCCTGGGCTCTGGCCTGGGAGACTTTGCCAACAGCGTGCAAAACGCGGTGGCCGTGCCCTACGCGGAGATCCCCCACTTCCCGCAGTCCACCGTGGAGGGCCACAGCGGCCGCATGGTGATTGGCACCATTGCTGGTGTGCCCGTGGCCGTGATGCAGGGCCGCGTGCATGCGTATGAGGGCTACGCGATGGATGAGGTCACCTTCCCTGCGCGCGTGCTTGGGCTGCTGGGCATCACGTCGCTGATTGTGACGAACGCAGCCGGCGGCATTCGGCCAGACTTTACACCGGGCCACATCATCGGCATCAGCGACCACATCAACCTGACCGGCACCAACGCCGCGCTGGGCGCCAACGAACCGCGCTTTGGCGTAACGCCCAACAGCGGCCTGCGCTTCTTTGACATGACGACGGCCTACACGCCACGTCTGCTGCAGCTGGCGCAGGCAGAGGCTGCAACGCAGGGATGGACGATGAGCACAGGCGTCTACCTTGCCGTGCTTGGGCCGTCGTATGAGACCCCAGCAGAGATACGCGCCTTCCGCACACTGGGCGCGGACCTGGTGGGCATGAGCACCGTGCATGAGGTCATCATCGCGCGACACATGGGCATGGAAGTTCTCGGCCTGTCGCTGGTCACCAACCCTGCCGCAGGCGTTACAGGTGAAGCGCTGAACCATCTGGAAGTGATGGAGTATGGCAAGCATGCTGCGGGCCGCTTCTCCGCGTTGCTCACAGCCCTTGTGCCGCAGATCGCAAAGGACAGCTCCGCTGCATGAGTGAACAGCTGCAGCTGAGTGGTTTGCTGCGGCCTGTCATTATCGCCGTGGGTGGCTGCTCTGGCAGCGGCAAAACCACGCTGGCGCGTGAACTGGCGCAGGATTTGAATGCCGTTCTGCTTGCGCTGGACTTCTACTATCGCGACCTGGCGCACTTGAGCTTTGAACAGCGCAACGAGTACAACTTTGACCATCCGGATTCGCTGGAGCACGACCTGATCGTGCAGCATGTGCAGGCGCTGCGCGATGGCCGCGCGATTGATCGCCCCACATATGACTTCAGCACGCATTCACCCGTGGCCGGCGTAACGCAGCGCGTGGAGCCGCGCAGCTTCATCATTGTGGAAGGCATACTCGCGCTGCACTATGCGGACCTGCAGCCGCTGTATGACTACACCGTCTACGTGGATGCACCGCACGATGTGTGCCTGGCGCGGCGCATCCATCGCGACACGCACGAGCGCGGCCGCACGGAGGCCAGCGTGCGAGAGATGTTCGAGACCTTTGCGCGGCCTATGGCGGACGAGTATGTGCTGCCCAGCCGCGACTCCGCGAACCTCTCAGTAAAAGGTGCTGAGGCGTTGGACTGGTCGATTGAGCAGGTGCTTGCGGGGCTACGCCAGCGTGGTCTGCTGGGCGACGATGCTGCGCTCCGCAGCGACGCGTAAAGGCAGATCAAAACCGTCATGCAGCATGGTCTGCACCGCATCGTGCGCCATGGCAGCGGCCTGATTGCGTGCGGCAGCAACTACCGGAGCATCTGCAACACGCAACACCGCGCGGATGTTGCGCTGCCGCATGAGACCCACAAGGTGAGGTAGAAACGTCATGTCGCCCCAGTAGCAAACGCGATCCGCCACGCGCTCGCTGCGGCCATTAATGGTGTAGGCCAACGCTGCGGGCCATACTGATGCTCCGCTGCGAAGAGCCGGATCAAACAGCGCAGGATGAAATGGCAGCGGATCGGTAGCGCCGGTGGTTGTGCCCTCTGGAAAGACGACGATGGGCAGCTGCTGCTGTAGTGCCGATGCAAGCGCGCGATTTACTTCAACGGCTGCGCGCACATTTTCGCGCTGTAGATAGACCGTTCCGCCGCCTGCAGTAAGCCAGCCCACCAGCGGCCACTTGCGTACTTCAGACTTTGCAACGAAGACTGCGGGCCACACTGCACCAAGCACCACTGCATCCAGATAGCTGAGGTGGTTGCAGACGATCATGCCGGTTGCGGGCACACGGCCCATCACGTCAATATGCATGCCCATACATGCGGCAATGCGCAGACACATGCGCTGCCGCCAGAAGGAGCGCTGCGCCAGCGTGCGCGGACGCACCACCAGCAACAGAACGCCTGTCCACAACAGCACCAGGAAGAACTTGATCAGGCGTGCATAGCCGCGCAGGCGGCCGTATTCGTTGTTGTTTTCGTTCACAGATAGCGGCGCGCTATGCGCGGATTCATGGTCTCAAGGTCCAGCATGGTAAGGAAGTCGATGGTCTTGAACGCGCGGTCAATCGCCGGCGGTGCACAGATGCGCGCGCCGATGGTGAGATATGCGCGCAACAGGCGCGGCGGCTGCATTGTGTTGTCTTCAATTTTGGTTACAGACATGGCGTATGCCGCGGTTGGTGCCGTCATGAGCGCGGCATCAATCATGTACGGGCTCAGCGCCTGGTACACGGCGGAGCCTTCGACCTCATCCTGCGACGTGAGTGAGCAGCAGCCCATCAGGTAACGCCCGTTGCGTGCCACGGCGTAGCGCATAATGCCCTTCCACAGCAGGTTCAGCACTTCACTGGTGCGGTGCTCACGATGCACACATGCGCGGCCCAGCTCCACAATCTGCAAGCGCACAGCCTCATACGGAGCGAAGTCAAACTCCTGCTCAGAGTAATAACCAAAGCAGCGCGCTGCCGTGTCGCCACTCTGCATGCGATACGTGCCCACCACCATGCCGGTGCCGGCGTGCTCCACAATCAGGTGGTCGCACACGTCATCAAAGTGGTCGGTGTCATAGCCGTTTTCATAGGCAGACTCCAACCCCTCCTGCAGCTCAAGGTTGAAGACCAGGAAGCGCAGACGGTAAGCAGCCAGACGATCCTCAACCGTTGCGGCAAGCCGTGCGCGATACAGGCCGCACTCCGCAATAACAGGACTGGCTGGGGAAAGCGTAACGGCGGGGAAGGCAGGATATTGCGGCGAAACGATTACGCTGGTCGACATTCGTCTCCGTCCGTGCGTGGGTACGGTTCACCCGGTGGGATGAAGTGCTTCACGCAAGTGTGCATTCACATCAAGAACGGACGACGAATGCAGCATGAAGATACGCTGACGGGAACATTGCAGCTTGCTGACAATTGTGTTGCAGCACGTTGAATTGCAGCGGGAGTTGGCGGATGAGTTTCCGCCCCGCGCCGAGCGAACGCCCTGCGGATGTAACCTGTTGCGAGTGATTGCAAAAGTGGATGACGGTCGGCACTCGTGGATTGGGCGAAAGCTGATTCACCCGGTGCTGCGCATGCTGCGGCAGGGCGCATCGCCGCAGCGGCTGGCGTGGAGCGTGGCGGAATACCTGCGGGGGCTGGAGCTGGACACCGCGGCCCTGATCGCCGCCC
>JAMFTB010000042.1 GCA_026225595.1 Terriglobus sp.
CAAACTCATAGGCCGCAGGGCCAAAGTCCCCAATGCCTCCATAGGAGGGTAGCGAGGTAACGTGCAGCAGGATGCCGGAGAGGCGCTCAGAAATCATGTCGGTTGTTGTGATGCACAAAGCTATTGAAACGATAAAGGGCCGGACGTAATGTCCAGCCCTTCATCGTAAGAATTGTTGAAGTTACCGAAGACGCCGCTAAATGCCCAGCGGAGACGCCGGAGCCTTTGGCTTCTCCATAATGCGGATAGCGCCCTTCTTGGTGTACTCGTCAATCAGCGTCTGCATGTAGATGCCGAACATCTCAGCCCGCTGCTGATCCACCAGCTGCGAGCGCTCTGCGCTGAACAGCTTGGCAATCTCATCGGGCGATGGCTGCTCAGTCTCCGTAACCTGCAGCACAACGCCGCTGGGACCAGCGTTCAGCGGAGCGCTGATGCCGCCCTTCGGCAGGTCAAATGCGGCCGATGCTGCGCCGCTCATGTCGCCCACCTCAGGCACGTTGCCCTTGCGATCCACCAGGTCAGACGACTTCACAGGGATGTTCATCGTCGCGGCTGCCTTGTGCAGGTCGCCGCTCTGCTTTGCCAGCTCAGCCAGCTTGGCCAGCTTGGCCTGCAGCAGCTGCGGAGTCTGCTCATCGCGATAGTCCTGCAGAACGTGATCCTTCCACTCTGCGAAGGCCGGTGCGTGTGCGGGAATGACATCTGCAGACTGGTACACAACCATGGTGCCTGCGCCCGCTGGCGACAGCCGAGGAGCATCACCCTTCTTGCCGGTGAACGCAGCCTGCATCAGCTGTGCGCTGTCGGGCAGGTCGCTGATCTTCGCATCGCTGCCAATCAGGTCGGTGGTGGTTGCCTTCAGACCGTGGTCGGCAGCGGCCTTGTCCATGCCGGACTTAGCTGCGTCCAAGGCCACCTGCGATGCCAGAGCCTGCAGCGCCTTGGTGCCGTTCTGCTGCTCCAGGATGGGCCGAATCTCCGGCGTGACTTCAGCAACGGACTTGTCATGCGCCTCGTCACGCGCCGTAGCGATGATGATGTGGTAGCCAAAGGTGGTGTGCACCAGGTCTGACGTCTGGCCCGGCTGCAGCTTCATCGCTGCCTCCTGGAAGGCCGGAACCATCTGGCCGTTGGCCTTCACATAACCCAGTTCGCCACCGGAATCCTTCGATCCCGGATCCTGCGAATTCTCCTTCGCCAGCGCAGCAAAGTCGCCGCCCGCACGAATCTTGTTCAGGATGTCCTGCGCCTTGGCCTTTGCAGCTGCATCGGCCTTGGGGTCTCCACCCTGCGGTGCAGAGATGAGGATGTGACGGACCTTCACCTGCTGATCAACGTGGTAGTCCGCCTTGTGCGCGTTGTAGAACGCCAGGATGTCGGCGTCGCTGACCTGCGGCTTGCCGCCGGGCAGGTTCGCCAGCGTCAACGGGATGTAGGTGATCTTGCGCTTCTCCGGAACGGCGGTCGCATAGCGAGCCTTGTTCTTGTTGAAGTAATTCTCAAGATCGCTGTCGATGGGGTTGATCGTCTTCGACAGATCAGCCGCCTGCACCACGGCGTAGTCAAACTTCACCTTGGCTCCCTGCTTCATCACCAGGTCACGCACGGCGTTGTCGCTTACGTTGGCGCCCGCGGTCACAAACTGCACCAGGCGGCGGGACGTAATCTCCTGCTTCACCTTGCCCTCAAACTCGGCAACGGTGGTGAAGCCAAGCTGGTTGGTGACGAAGGTCTTGTACTTGTCGTCACCGATGAAGACGCCACCGGGAAAGAAGACTGCACCCAGCTGGCCGCCCTGCAACTCAGAACGCACGTCCGTGTCGGTTGCGGTCAGGCCCAGGCGTGCTGCTTCGCGATCTTCCACTGCGGAAGCAACCAGCACCTGCTGTGCCTGCGCCTCAAGCCGAGGCATGAGGAACGGCAGGTACTGCGCGGGCAGGTTCTGACGCTGCGCCAGCGACTGCGCGTACTGCGCAACCTCAGTGGACTTGATCTCGCTGGTTTCGCCAAAGATGCGGCCAAGAATACCGGGCGTACGCACGGTGGCGTAGACGCCAGCGGGAGCACCCACCACACCGTCATACAGGCCGGGAACGAGGTACAGCACCATGGAAAGCGTGGCAACGCCAATGATGATGGCGAAGATCGCCTTGGTAATACGGTTGTCCTTTTGCAGAGCGCGAATCATGCTTTCGGTGGGACCCTTCAGGAGACTTTAGATGGAGTGCGACAGGCGCTCGCGGCGCCGGAAAGGCGGGGTGCGGGTCGCTCCAGCCAGTATAAAGGACGCGCTGGTTATACCTCCGTCACCAGACACAGAAAGGCCGCGGCTGAAACGGGAAAAGCCGCAGCAATCAGCCGCGGCCTTGGCGTAGTTCGCTCCTCTGTGCTTCCGCAGAGCTGGTGATTCTTGCCTCCGTGCTCCCGTAGCGATTAGGTGATCGCTAGCTTTCGGAAGGGCACGGCTTCAGCCGTGCCGAAACGCTGCCTTGGATTATTGGGGCTTTAGCCCCTGAGGTCAGCTTTCTCCCGTGCAGGCGAAAAGCTAAACCTCAGCGGCTAAAGCCGCGCGCGCCGCGATGGCTTGTGGCACAGCTAAAGCTGTGCCCTTCCGA
>JAMFTB010000043.1 GCA_026225595.1 Terriglobus sp.
AGCTGAAGCTGTGCCCTTCCACACAAAGAAGATTCGTAGTCAGGTGACATGCAATACAAGGAGACCAACGTTGATTGCTCGCGGCCCGCTGCTGGGTGAGTTCATGGGGACGTTCGTTCTGCTGCTGCTGGGCAACGGCGTCAACGCTGCCGTCACGTTGAAGCGCAGCAAGGCGCAGGGCGCTGGCTGGACGGCCATCGCCATTGGCTGGGCGCTGGCCGTGCTGTGCGGCATCTTTGTGGCGCAACTCTTCGGCTCGGCAGACGCGCATCTGAACCCGGCGTTCACGCTGGCCTTCGCCATCAAGGGTCACGACTTCGGCAAGCTGTTGCCCTTTGCCGCCGTGCAGATCGCAGGCGGCTTCTGCGGCGCGGCCGCCACGTGGCTCTTCTACCTGCCTCTATGGCAGCTGACGGAAGATCCAAAAGCGAAGCTCGGCATCTTTGCCACTAGCCCCGCCGTGCGCAACCTTGGCTGGGCGCTGTGGTGCGAGGCATTTGCGTCGTTCATCCTGGTGCTGGTCGCAGGCGGCATGAGCAGCAAGCTGGTGCTCACCACCGGCGCTGCTGCAGGCCTGAGCCCGCTGCTGGTCAGCTTTCTTATCTGGTCCATTGGTCTGTCGCTGGGCGCGACCACGGGCTACGCCATCAACCCCGCCCGCGACCTCGGCCCGCGCCTGGCGCACTGGGTGCTACCCATTGCAGGCAAAGGCCCCAGCGACTGGAGCTACGCATGGGTGCCCGTTCTTGGCCCATTGCTGGGCGCTGGCGCTGCTGGTTTTGTCTTGCTATGGCTCGGTGCGTAAGGAGCATTCATGCGGATGAACATTGCAATCACCGCAGGCATGGTTGCGCTGTCATGTGCTGCAGCGCATGCGCAGGCCACGCCCACAGCGCATGAGATTCGCCGCTTCTCTGCAGAGGAAGCAAACCAGGGCGTTGCGACGGACGCGAACTTCTTCTACGCCATCGACGATCACGCCATTGGCAAATACAGCAAGGCCACCGGCAAGCGCGTGGCGCGCTGGCAGGGCCAGCCGCCGGCGTTCATCCACATCAACAGCTGCACCGCCATTGGCACGGAGCTGGTGTGCGCCATGTCCAACTTCCCCGGTGTGCCGCAGATCAGTTCGGTGGAGTACTTTGATCGCGCCACGCTGAAGCATCTGCGGTCGCACAGCTTTGGCCGCGGCCGCGGCTCACTCACGTGGATTGACTGGCACAACGGCAGCTGGTGGGCGGGCTTTGCCAACTACGACGGCCACGGCGGTGAGCCGCCACGCGACCATCGCTCAACGCTGCTGGTGCGCATGAACGCAGAGTTTGCGCAGCAGGAGTCATGGCTCTTTCCGGACGACGTGCTCGACAGCTTCGGCCACATGAGCGCATCCGGTGGCCGCTGGGGCGCTGGCGGCTACCTCTACATCACCGGCCACGACCTGCCTGAGATGTACGTGCTGCGCCTGCCTGAGGGCGGCGCACGGCTGGAGCATGTTGCGACCATCTCCATCCCAACAAACGGGCAGGCCTTTGACTGGGAGTTCGGCCACAAGGACAGGATGTGGTCCATCGAACGCAAGGGCAACACGGTGATTGAGAGCCAGCTGCCAAAGCTGGCGGAGATCGTGCCCGCGCCACGTCAGTAGTTGTCGCCCAGCATCATCACGTTTGTCATCCCGCAGCGAAGCGGAGGGATCTGCATGTGAGCTGCGCAGGCCTCAGACACGTCGTGGGCCAATGAAATTAAATGCAGATCCCTCCGCTTCGCTGCGGGATGACAAACAAAAGAAGAAAGGCCCGGCAAAAGCCGGGCCTTTCTCGTTGGTGCAAATGCAAGGGCGTTACGAGCCGGAACCAGCCTTGAAGATCTCTTCTGCGTAGTAGTTTTCTACCTTGGCCTGGTCGCGCAGCATCTCCAGGTACGCACCCTTCAGCAGCTGTTCGCGCGTGTTGCGCAGCTGGTCGCGGATGCTCTGCTGCACGGCCGGGTTGTTCAGGTCGCGCTGGCCTGCAGCTTCTTTGCTGATGAGCCGGTAGATGACGTAGCCGACAGGAGCCTTTGAGCCCGGAGGCGTAACGGGCATGATGGGCGTGTTCTCGCCTGCGGTCAGCTTGTTCAGCACCTCAAACAGCTGCGGGTCCTGCCGTAGTTGCGACAGCGGCACAAAGCCCCTGTCGCCGCCGTTGGGTGCGGTCTCCGGGTCTTCGCTGTAGTTGGCAGCTACTGCGCCAAAGTCGGCTCCGCTATCCAGCTGCGCCTTCAGCGTCTGAATCTTCTTCAGGGCGTCCGTGGGGTTGCTGGCTTTGCTGCCCTGCAGGTTGCCGGCTCCCTGCTGCGGAGCGGCGGGCGCGCCCGTCACCACAATCTGCGCCAGGTGCATCTTGTCTTCAATCAGGTTGAAGTCGGCCTTGTGTGCGTTGTAGAACGCCAGCACCTCAGGGTCGGTCACGTTGATCTTGCTGTTGATCTCTTTGTTCAGCAGCTTGTCCAGGGTGATCTGGCGGCGCAGGTCGCGGCGCACCTCGTCGATGGAGCGGCCACTCTGCTTCAGCAGCTCGGCAAACTGCTCCTCGGTATAGTGCGCCTTCATCTCCGTCAGCTTCGCGTCCACCTCTTCGTTGGTGGCGGTCAGGTTCATCTTGGCAGCGCGCTGCTCAATGATTTCGCCATCAATCAGCGTTCGCAGAATCTGCAGCTTGTCGCTCTTGGTCTGCTCTTCGGTCTCCGGCTGCGGATCCTGCTTGCTGCGCTGCGCGTCCTCAAAGGAGTGGTCCAGGTCCGTCCGGCTGATGGCGTGGCCGTTCACGCTGGCCACCACGTCTGCGCCCGGCTGCTTTTTGCAGCCAGCAAGGGTCAGCGCCAGAACAGCTGCAACGGAGAGTGCAATGACTCGCGAGTTACGCGAGGTGCGCGGAAGGGTCTGGGTCGAGATGGAAGTGCTTACATGCATGCCGTGTAATGGTACCGCTCCCTGCGGGAAAGTTCACCGGGCTGGGCGTGAAAACCCGCTCCGTAGCGCCGTAAGGCGTGTGTTGCTGCTATTTTGACGCGGGACTGGCCTCTGCGGGTGCGTCCATCAAGGGCAGCGGCACTGGCGGTGGCGGTTTGACGCCCTGGCCTACCAGCGCGTCGTCTACCGCGCGAAAGACAAATTCAATGGGAACGGCGCCAACGATCGGCTCGCCGTTGATATAGATGGCGGGCACGCCATTCACGCCCAGGCCGTCGCCCTCATGCATGCTCACGCGCACGGTGGTCTCGTCCTGCTTGTTCACGCAGGCGGTCAGCTTGGCCGTGTCCACCTTTTGGCGAGCACCCTCGGCCAGCGTCTGGGTATCCAGCTGCTTCAGGGCTACGGGCAGTGTCTTCTGCGGCTCCTTGCCGGACTCTACGGGAGCGGTCGGGTCCAGGCCCATCTCGTCCACGTGGGCGTGCAGGTAGTCCACCAGATTCCAGTAGCCGGCGGGGCTCTGCGCGGCCAGGCATTCGGCGTCCACCGCGGCGTGCGTTGCCCAGGGATGGATGGTGGTCAGCGGAAAATCCTTGTAGACGATGTGTACGTTATCGCCATAGCGAGCGGTCAGCGCGGGAAACATCTGCGCATGCATCCTGGCGCAGAAGGGGCATTCCAGATCGTCAAACACCACAACCGTTACGGGAGCTTTCTCCGGTCCGCCGCGTGCGGGCCGGTCACCGGCAGTCACCACGGCGCGCAGGTCCTTGGGCAGGTCAAAGGTGTTCATCTGCGCCAGCGTGTTGCCGTCTGTGCTCAGCAAAAACTTCATGGAGCGCTGCGGCTTGCCATGCTCGCCCAGCGTCACGGTCACTTCGTCATAACCAGGCATCGAACCGGGTTTGCGCTCAGCCACCTTGACGTCGTAGTTAAAGGGCAGCTGCGCCTTGGAGCGGATGGTCACGGCAATCCGCCGCGCCATCTCAGGCGAGAGTGTCTCAGCTGAGCCGGGCGCGGGCACACTGCCCTGCGGAGGCACCTGCGCATGGCAGCCGGTAGCCAGCGAGGCCGCAGCCAGTGTGACCGTCGCTGTGATCGTCAAAAGCAGGGGAGACGCAACCGAGCGCCGGAATGGCAGGGACTTAAACATGCTGCTGCCATTATCTCAGGCCGTTGCATGCGGACAGGAACAGCAGCGATCTGCATGGTGGCTATGTGGTGTGGTCCAGGATGATCTTCCAGCCCTGTGGTGTCTTTTCCAGCACTAGGGAGAAGATGCCACTGGCTGCGCCGCCGTGCTTCTTATCGCGCTCCAGCGCAAAGTGCCCGGTTAGTACGGCGTAGTGGTCGTCCAGAAGGCGCGGCTCCAACCCGGAGTAGGTGAGCGTGCCCATGGTGGCCTTGTCTAGATAAGCCTTTTTATAGCGCGCCACCATCGCGTCAAATCCTCGCGCTTCCTCTGCCCCCATAAAGACCGTGTCCGGCGAGTTTTTGTAGCTGCTGGCAAAGGCTTCAATGTCGCCGTCGTTCCACGCGCGCTCCTGCGCCAGCAGCACCTTAACCACATCCAGCTCGCCCTGCGGCAACGGCGCCAGTTGCCTGCCCTCCTGCGCGTGCGCCACGGCGGGCAATGTTGTGACGGAGGATGCAATCGCAATGCAAAGGATGAAGCGGTACAGGCTGCGGGGCATGAGGCGCGTTATGGGACGCATGGGGTACATCCTCCATCAGCGGAGCGATTTGAGATGTTCGCAGACCACCACGAATGCTCGCGGACGAAGTGTATTCCTTTGAGTGGCGTGCGCGGACATCCACATCATGCCACGCCCGTATCTCGCCGCATGCACAAAGAAGAAAGCCGCCCGTAGGCGGCTTTCATGACGCAAAAACTTTCGAGAAGCAAAGCAGTACGCGGCGAACGCAACGGTCACGCAGCGATCGCTGCGAAAAACTTAGCGATCGCTGCGTTCTGCTTTTTAATTAGATCGCCAGTGCCGGTTCCGCTGCGCCCTGCCGAAGCCAGCCGTACAGCGGAAACTGCTCTGCCAGTCCGCTTACTTTTGCGTGGATCGCCTTCAGCCGCGTGTCGTCGTTGCGGTGCTCCAGGGCTTCGCCAATCCACTGCGCAATCTGCCGCATCTCCGCTTCCTTCATGCCGCGCGTGGTGAGTGCGGGCGTTCCAAAGCGCACACCGCTTGGCTTCATCGGCGGGTTGGTGTCATACGGAATCGCATTCTTGTTCACCGTAATGCCGGCCTTGCCCAGCGCCAGCTCAGCCTCGCTGCCCAGAATGCCCTTGGCAAACACGTCCACCAGCATCAGGTGTGTGTCTGTGCCGCCGCTCACAATGCGGTAACCCTCACCTGCCAGCGCGACTGCAAGCTCCTTGGCGTTGGCTACGGTCTGCGCGGCGTATGCGGCAAACTCCGGCTGCAGCGCTTCCTTGAATGCCACAGCCTTGGCCGCGATCACATGCATCAGCGGTCCGCCTTGCTGGCCGGGGAATACGGAACGGTCCAGACCCTGCGCAAACTCTGCGGTGCACATCACCATGCCTGCGCGCGGCCCGCGCAGCGTCTTGTGGGTGGTGGTGGTGACCATGTGCGCGTGCGGCACGGGCGAGGGATGCACGCCGCCCGCAACCAGGCCGGCGAAGTGTGCCATGTCCACCATCAGGTACGCGCCCACGCTGTCTGCAATCGAGCGCATGCGCGCAAAGTCCCATATACGCGGATAGGCGCTGCCACCGCCCACAATCACCTTGGGCCGTTCGCGCTCGGCGAGAGCTGCCAGCTCGTCATAGTCCACGGTCTCCGTGTCCTTGCGCACCTGGTAGCCCACAATGCGATAGAGCTTGCCGCTGAAGTTCAGCTTGTGGCCATGCGTCAGGTGGCCGCCGTGCGCCAGGTCAAGCCCCAGGACGGTGTCGCCCGGATTGATCAGTGTCATGTACGCGGCTGCGTTGGCCTGCGATCCGCTGTGCGGCTGGACATTGACGTGATCGGAGCCAAAGATCTGCTTGGCACGGTCGCGTGCAAGGTTCTCGACTACATCGGCAAATTCGCAGCCGCCGTAGTAGCGCTTGCCCGGATAGCCCTCAGCATATTTGTTGGTGAAGACGGTGCCTGCCGCCTCCAGCACCGCGCGCGAAACGAAGTTCTCGCTGGCAATCATCTCCAGGCCGTCGTGCTGCCGCACCGCCTCCTGTGCAATCAGCTGTGCAATCTCTGCGTCGGCCGTGGCAAGCGGTGCTTGAAAGTCAATGGGCAT
>JAMFTB010000044.1 GCA_026225595.1 Terriglobus sp.
CGTGTTCCGCAATGATCTTCGTCAGATCCTGCAGCGCGCCCGCACGATCCAGCAGGTGTATCCGCAGACGAATCAGACGACCATCCTGCACCAGGCCTCGTTCGATGATGCGCGAGAGCAGCGTGACATCAATGTTGCCGCCACACACCAGCACCGCAGTCTTCGTGCCCGCGGGCAGCGACGTGCGCTTTTGAAGCAGCGCCGCAAGAGCAGTCGCACCGGCACCCTCTGCCAGCGTCTTCTCCCGCTCCAGCAACATCAGGATGGCCGCTGCAATCTCGTCCTCGTCAACGGTCACAATCTCGTCGACATACTGCTGCACCAGCGGCAGCGTTTTGTCGCCTGCGCGGCGCACGGCAATGCCGTCACCAATGGTGGTTGCAGCGTCAATCGTTACGGGCTCGCCTGCTGCAAGCGCGGCCTGCATGCTGGGCAGGCGCGACGTCTGCACGCCAATCACCTTCACCGACGGCTTTAGCGACTTCACAGCGCAGGCAATGCCGCCAATGAGTCCACCACCGCCGATGGGCACCACAACCGCTTCAAGCCCGTCGATCTGCTCCAATAATTCAAGCCCGATGGTGCCCTGGCCAGCAATGACCGCCCCATCATCAAACGGATGAATGAACGTGGAGCCATCCGCATCACAACGACGGCGCGCCTCTGCATGTGCCGCATCGTAGTTCGCGCCATGCAGCACCACATTCGCGCCAAAGCGCCGCGTCGCAGTTACCTTCACCAGCGGCGTCGTCTCCGGCATCACAATGGTCGACTGAATGCCGCGCCGCGTTGCGTGGTAGGCCACGCCCTGCGCGTGGTTACCCGCGCTGGCTGCAATCACGCCATGAGCAGCCTGTTCCGGCGTGAGCAGGCTAATGCGGTTGAGCGCGCCGCGCTCCTTGAAGGCGCCGGTCATCTGCAGGTTTTCCAGCTTCAGGTGAATGGCCAGGCCGGTCATCTCGCTCAACGTGTGGGAGTAGGCGCACGGCGTCAGGTACACGGCATCGCGCACACGTTCGCGCGCTGCCTCGATATCGGCAAGGGTCACGGTAAGGTCCGTCTGGTTCTGAAGGGCAGGCATGGCTATGCCTACTAGACTAAGCTGTTTTGCGGCGCGCTGCGCTGCGGGCGTGCAGGGCATCCAGCTGTAGCTGCAACCGGTCGACCGCGCCTGTAAGCGTACTGTTCAGCAGCTCCAGTTCCGACAGCTTCGCGCCAGACCACATATCGCGGCTGATATTGTTCCAAAAGCCCATGCCCATCTCCAGCACGCGACGGCCTTCCGTAGTGAGCTGGGCTGTAAGAACGCGACGGTTGGCGACCGATGGATGCCTGCGAATCCAACCCAGCTTTTCCGCACGGGTCACCGTCGCCTGCATGCTCTGCGGCGTCACAAAGCACGTACGCGCAAGGTCTGCAGCGGAATGATCCGGCTCGTCACTAAGGGCATGCAACATGCGCAGCTGGGCCAGCGTTATGTTTTCTTTTTCCAGTTCAATTTCAAGCAGTGTCCGGTAGCCGGTCATCATCCGCTTCATGTTCGCGGCAATGGCCTTGGCCTCTGCGTCTCGAATTTCTGACTTCGATTTTTTCATCGGTTTCCGCTGAATCGTTATCAGCCTGCTGATACTCTATATCAGGAAGCTGATATGCCCACCACCCACCACGAAGTCGCCTGGAAGCCGAAGCACAATCAATGGGCGATTGCGCTCACGGTAACGCTGGCCACTTTTATGGAAGTGCTGGACACCTCCATTGCCAACGTGGCGCTGCCGCACATCGCCGGGTCCATGGGTGCATCGCAGGAAGAAGCAACGTGGGTGCTGACCAGCTACCTGGTCGCATCGGCCGTCATTCTGCCCATCTCCGGCTGGCTTTCAAACCGCTTTGGCCGCAAGCGCTTTTACATGACGTGCGTGGTGATGTTTACCATCTCTTCGCTGCTATGCGGACTGGCGCCCACGCTGCCCTTCCTCATCCTTGCGCGTGTGCTGCAGGGGCTGGGCGGCGGCGGACTTGCACCCAGCGAACAGGCCATCCTGGCCGACACGTTTTCCGTGGCTGACCGCGGCAAAGCCTTTGCACTTTACGGAGCCGCAGTGGTTGTTGCACCCGCCATTGGCCCCACGCTGGGCGGTTGGATTACCGACAACTACAACTGGCACTGGATCTTCTTTATCAATCTGCCCATCGGCCTGGTCTCGCTGTTCCTATCGAACCGCATGGTTGAGGATTCGCCGGAGATCATTGCGCGCACCAAGCGCCGCGACCCCGTAGATTTCATCGGCCTGCTCTCCGTCGGCATTGGCGTGGCGCTGCTGGAGTTCACGCTGGATAAGGGCCAGGAAAAGGACTGGTTCGGCTCCGGCGAAATCCAGCTGACAGCATTGCTGGCCGTCGTCATCCTTATTTTCTTCGTCTTCTGGGAGTGGCGGCATCCCGACCCTATCGTCGACTTGAAGCTGCTGAAGAACCGCAACTTTGGCACCGCCGTCTTTCTGCAGCTGGTGCTTGGCATGGTGCTGTTCGGATCGACCGTGCTGATTCCGCAGTTTCTGCAAGGACTGCTGGGCTACACGGCAGAACGCGCTGGCGAGGTGCTGTCTCCGGCAGGTTTCGTGATGATGTTTGGCATGGTGATCGCCGGGCGCACGCTGGGCAAGGGCGACCCGCGCATGACCGTGATGCTGGGCTACCTCGCCACGGCAGCGGGCCTGTATAACCTGACGCGGCTTGATCTGGGCACGGCCTTTGGCACCATCACCATCTGGCGCATGCTGCAGGTGATTGGCCTGCCGTTCATCTTCATCCCCATCTCCACACTGAACTACGTGGGCGTGCCGCGCGAAAAGAGCAACCAGATTTCGTCGCTCTCAAACTTCGCGCGCAACATGGGCGGCTCCGCTGGCACAGCATTGCTCACGACGTTCCTTGCGCGGTCTGCGCAGGTACACCAGATGCAACTGTCGTCGAACATATCGCAGGGTGGCTACGCCATCACGGACTACATTAGCCACTTCGCCGCGAATTCCGGCATGTCGGTTCAAGCGGCGCGGTCCACTGCCGTCGGCTCTGCCTATCAGCAGATGTTGCAGCAGGCCAGCATGCTTGCCTATAAGGATGCGTTTGCGCTGCTGGCCATGGTGATTGCATGCCTTGCGCCGCTGGTGTGGATCATGCGCCTGCCGCCCAAAGCCGCGAAGCCTGACCCCGAACAGCTGGCAGGTCACTAGTTCGCAATCTTTAGGGCTTCCGCGGTGAAGGCTTTGCTTCCGCCTGCTGCTGGGCGTTTGCCGGTTGCTGCTGCGGGTTTTCCGGCTTACTCATCACCGATGCCGCAGCCTGCTGCAGCGTCACATCTTCGGGCTCGCGCTGGAAGTCCGTATGAACGTCGTCTTCCTCTTCGCCAATGCTTTTGAAGAACAGCGCCTTGCCCACGATATGAACGTGCGTCGATGTGATCTGCCACTTGCCGGGAGCAAGCTCATCGCGCTTCATCTCGAATGATCCGCCCTCCTTCAGCCGGCCGAACAGGCCATAGCCGAAGGTGACGTCGTGAATCAGGCGGCCCTTCAGCGCCGCAATGCGGTGCTGCTGGTTGTCGATCTTCATCTCCCCGGCCATGGCAGCGAACACTCGCGCTTCGTAGCTTGTGGCCTTGTAGTTCGGGTCCGGCTCAAAATTCAGCGTGGTGATCTTGCCGTCGGTTGAAGCGACCTTCCACACAAAGGCATCGGGCAGCAGGCGCACCATCGTCTCTGCCTCGTCACCGTCGTGCTGGCCGGCCTTCCTCTGTTTCGCGCGGCCTTCTTCATCGTGTACAAACTTGTCGATCTCGCGCTGCTGCTGCTCGCGCGATGTTGCCACGCCATTCTTTTCCAGCACGCGCTTCACATCGCCCTCATGCGTCTCTGCCACCCATTGCCGCACGGAGTTGCCGGGCTGCTTGTCCACCTGGTGATAGAGCCACGGTGTGTGGTCTGCACGGCTGGCATTGATCTCGGTGGCGGCGGCGCGTTGCACCATTTCGCGCGGCGTCTGCGCAACCAGCTGCTGCTGCCAAACCATGGAGCAAATCAGAATGCCTGCAAAGGAACCGGGGCGAGCAAAGCGAACAGCCACGCCGTCATGGCGAAAAAACAACATAGTTTCCCTCGCCTATTTAGGATGCAGCCCAAAGCTTACTCGTTTACGCAGGTACCGGAAGAATCTGTTAAATATAAGAAATTAAATAGGTTACGTACGGAAACGAAATGCGTTTGCCTTCTGAAACTCATCGCGCAGCTGGGCTGTCTTCAGGTTTTCGCGCATGTGCTGCAGCCGCTGCTCCAGTGTGTGCAGCGTTTCTGCAATGGGCGTCTCGTTGGTGTGGGCAATGTCGCGCCACATGCTGTAGGGGCTTGAGCCCAGCCGGGTCATCTCGCGCAGGGCACGGCCGCCAATGGCGCGCATCTCAGCGGAGTCGCCAAATTCATCCTCAAGCACCGACGACATTGCCGTCGCCACCATCTGCGGCATGTGGCTTACCCACGCGCAGATGCGGTCATGCTGCTCCGCAGGCAGGTCAAGGATATTCGCCCCAAACTTCGTAACCCAGCCACGCCATTCGATTTCAATAGCAGTGAACTCATGCAGCGGCGTGAACAACCACGTCGCTCCACGGAACAGCCCAGCCTCTGCCAGCGCTGCACCGCCACTCTCTTTACCCGCCATGGGGTGCCCCGGCAGGCAGCGGCCGGGCATCAGCGTCTGCGCGGCCTCCGCGATTTTTACTTTGGTCGATCCCACATCGGTCACCAGCTGGCCATCGCGCAGCGTGGGTGCAATCTGCTGCATCCAGTGCAGAATACCGAGCACAGGCACCGCCAGCACAATCACATCGGCAGATGCAATGGCTGCGCGATGCTCCTCGGGCGACCGCGCGGCCGTATCGATCGCGTGCAGCTCCTGTGCAGCCTTCAACTCATCGCCACTTGCGTCGATACCAACAATCGCGCCAGCAAAACCGGCCTCGCGCAGTGCGAGGCCGATGGATGCGCCGATAAGGCCGGTTCCGATAATGACGACAGAGTTCATTTAAAAGGCACAGTAGTTGTTCATTAGAAAGCCAGGTGCTGCTCAAAGAAGAGTACCGAACGCTTCATGGCAAGCGTTGCTGCGTCCGCAACGTAAGCCGTGGGGTCGACCATGCGGTTGAATGCGTGTCCCGCATCCCCGTAGACGAAGATCGGCACTTCAGGATGAGCGAACTGAATCTTCGCAATCGTCTCTGCCGGGATGTGATCGTCCAGGCCGCCGAAATGCAGCATCAGGGGAGCCTGCGGCGTTTCGCCAATGAACTTGACGATGCTGCCACCGTAGTAACCCACCGCCGCATCAACCTTCAGGCGGCATGCAGAAAGATAGGCCATGGTTCCACCGAAGCAGTAACCCACCACGCCCACGGGCTTATCCGTCTCGTTGCGCAGCCACTCCACCGCAGCATCCACGTCCAGCGTCTGCGGCGCAAAGTCCGGCGCAAACTGGCCCATCAGGCGCATCGCTTCTTTCCAGCCCGCTTCGTCGTAGCCCAGGTTCACGCCCTTTTCAAAGCGATCAAACATCTGCGGCGCAATCACCAGGAAGCCGTTGCTGGCCCACTCATCCGCGGTCATCTGGATGTTTTTGTTGACGCCGAAAATCTCCTGCACCACCACCAGCGCAGCCTTTGGCTCGCCCTTTGGACGCACAACATATGCATCCATCTCGTTGCCATCGCTCGCGGTGATCTTTACCCATTCCGACATGTCCATCTCCGCTTCGTGCTGATTTCAGATGCGCTCAGCCGATGTCATCTTAGCTGCTAAGCAACAGTGCGGCCGACGACCGGCGCAAGCTGACGCAGTTGCGCTATCAGCTTCTGAAGCTGCTCTGGGAAGAGCGACTGAGCGCCATCGCTCATAGCCTTATCCGGGTTGGGATGCATCTCCATCAGCAGACCGTCAGCACCCGCAGCAACCGATGCCAGCGCAAGCGCGGGAACGAACTCGCGGATGCCCACGCCGTGAGACGGATCGCCAAAGACCGGCAGGTGCGTCAGCTTTTTCAGCACCGGGATCGCGGAGATGTCCATGGTGTTTCGCGTGGCCGTCTCGTAGGTGCGGATACCCCGCTCGCACAGCATCAGGTCATAGTTGCCGCCGCTCAGGATGTACTCGGCGGACAGCAGGACCTCTTCAATGGTGGCAGAGATGCCGCGCTTCATCAGCACGGGTTTGCGCACGTGGCCCAGCTCGCGCAGCAGGTTGAAGTTCTGCATGTTGCGGGCGCCCACCTGGAAGCAATCAATGTACGGCAGCATGGGTTCAATCTGCGAGATCTCCATGACCTCCGTAATGACGAGCAGTCCAGTCTGGTCGCCAACCTCGCGCAACAGCTTGAGGCCTTCAACACCCATGCCCTGGAAGCTGTACGGCGACGAACGCGGCTTGTACGCGCCGCCGCGCAGGAACTGTGCACCGGCCGCCTTTACCTGCTGTGCCGAAAGCAGAATCTGCTCGCGCGACTCAACCGAGCACGGACCCGCCATGATGGTGATCTGTTCGCCGCCAACCTTCACGCCGTTGGGGAACGTAACCACCGTGCCCTCTGGCCGAAATCCACGGCCGGCAAGCTTGTACGGCGACGAGATGCGGTAGGCCGTCTGCACGCCCGGCAGCACCTGGAAGCTGGCCACGTCAAACGCGCCCGGAGAACCAACGCCGGCCAGGATCATCTGCCCTTCGCCGCTGGTGCGGTGTACATCAAATCCGAGCTCCACCATCTGCTCGATCACCGCCTGGATGTTCCCGGTGGTGGCGCTGCCCTGCATGACCACAATCATTGGATCCGTCGACCTTCGCTCTCTCTAGATGTCTGTTATTTCTGCCGCTGCCGCTTGTGCCTGCTGCTTATGCCACAGGCTTGCTGCGCTGCAACGCACGCATTACGTCCATAATGCGTTCGTAGATCACGATGAGCTGCGCATCTGTCAGCTCGCCGCTGTTCTTTGCTTTCACGTGCGCCAGCACGTTCTGTTCCCGTTCCGGCTCATAGATGTTTGCACCGGAGCCCGCCTTCAGCTGGCCGATGGCCGCAGCCGCACCAGCACGTTCACACAGCAGCTTGACGATCTGCTCGTCCAGCCCATCAATCTTTGCCCGCCAGTCGCTAATCTCCATCGTCCGTCCCTTTACTCAGTACTTACTGCGTCCTGCCCATTCTACCGGCGCGGCACCGAATTACGGCCTTGCCACGTAAACCTTAGCGCCCTTCGCGCAACCTTAGCGGCCTTCGCGTTCTGCTTTTCGCAATCCCTGTACAAAATCCCCAACCGCAGCCGCTTCCGCACCGGGCTGGCTTGTTTCAATCAGCGAAACAATCGCCGAACCCACAATTGCCGCGTCCGCAAAGCCCGTAACCGCCTGCACATGCTCCGCTTTGGAGATGCCAAAACCCACCGCAACCGGCAGCGTGGTGAACTGCTTGATGCGCTTCACCAGCCCCTCGGCGTCGCTTGCCACCTGGTCCTGCGTGCCCGTAATGCCCACGCGCGAGATGGCATACACAAAACCCTTGCTATGCTCCGCAATCGCCTTCAGACGCTCGTCCGGGCTGGTGGGCGCTGCGAGGAAGACCGGCGCAAGGCCGTTCTTCGCCATCTCGGCAAGATACTCCCCTGCCTCCTCAACAATCATGTCCGTGAGAAGAACTCCGTCAGCGCCGCTGACTTTTGCCGCTGCGCAGAACGCAGGCAGACCCATGCGGATGACCGGGTTCAGGTAGCTGAAGAGGATGATGCCGCACTGCGGCCTTGCCTCACGCAATTTCTTCGAGAGCCCGAGCACATCGCTCAAACGAACACCACGCGCCACCGCACGCTCGCTGGCGCGCTGAATCACAGGGCCATCCGCCAGCGGATCGCTGAAGGGCACGCCCAGCTCAATCACCTGCGCGCCGTTATCAATCGCGGCCAGCGCAATGTCATACGTCGCATCCAGCGAAGGATCACCCGCGGTGAGATAGACGACCAGGCCGGGTTTATTACTGAAATCAATCGGCACTACGCGTCCTTCCCTTCTGCACCGCTGAGATTCATCTCGCGGCTCAGGATGCCCATGTCTTTGTCGCCACGGCCGCTCAGGTTCACCATGATGACCTTGTCCTTGCCCAGTGTTGGCGCCAGCTTCAGCGCGTGCGCCACCGCATGCGCCGATTCCAGCGCAGGCAAAATACCTTCAGTACGCGCAAGCACCTTCACCGCGTTCAATGCCTCAGCGTCCGTCGCCGAAACATACTCCGCGCGCCCGCTGTCGTGCAGCATGGCGTGCTCCGGGCCAACGCTGGCGTAGTCCAGCCCCGCGCTAACCGAGTGCGTGGAAGCCACCTGCCCCGCATCATCCTGCAGAACGTAGCTGTAGGTGCCCTGCAGAACGCCGGGCAGGCCACCGCTGAAACGCGCCGCATGCTCGCCCAGCGCCGAGCCGCGTCCGCCTGCTTCAACTCCGATCAGACGAACGGAAGCATCCGGGATGAACTCATAGAACGCGCCAATCGCATTCGATCCGCCACCCACGCACGCCACCACAATGTCAGGATTGCGGCCCACCTGCGTAGCAAACTGCTTCTTCGCCTCGATGGAAATGACGCGGTGAAAGTCGCGCACCATGGTCGGGTAAGGGTGCGACCCAAGCGCCGAGCCAAGGATGTAAAACGTGGTGCGGACATTTGTGACCCAGTCGCGCATGGCCTCGTTGATCGCATCCTTCAACGTGGCCGAGCCGCCGCTGACACCGCGAACCTCAGCACCCAGCAGCCGCATGCGCAGCACGTTCAGCTCCTGCCGCCGCATGTCCTCTTCGCCCATGTAGATGACGCAATCAAGCCCCAGCAGCGCGCACACCGTAGCCGTTGCAACGCCGTGCTGGCCCGCGCCCGTCTCCGCAATGATGCGCTGCTTGCCCATACGCTTTGCCAGCAGGCCCTGCCCCAGCGCGTTGTTGATCTTGTGCGCACCGGTGTGCAGCAGATCTTCACGCTTCAGCCAGATCTGCGCTCCGCCCAGCTGTTCACTCAGCCGCTTGCAGAAGTACAGCGGTGTGGGCCGGCCAACGTAGTGCTGCAGCAGGCCCGCAAGCTCTGCCTGAAAGGCAGCGTCATCGCGCGCGGCAACGTATGCAGCCTCAAGCTCCAGCAGAGCCGCCATCAGCGTCTCCGGCACGTAGCGGCCGCCGTACGCGCCAAAGCGGCCGCTGCCCAACGATCGCGAAACCTCTGTGATTCCTTCCAGCACCGGCATACCCTGCCTGTTCCTTTTCGCACCCTGCGGATGCGCACTCAAAAAAATGTTTACTGCAAACAGAAACCGCGGCCTTGAGTGGCCGCGGCTCCGGGAATCGCTTGTCTCTGGTGTGTGTCTGCGTTGTACGCAGACTCTTAGAGAACGTGCTCCACTGGCGCCGCGGGAAAAGCCCCGTAACGGTAGGTAAATCGCCAGGAATAGGAAACACGCACCATGGCCAACAGCCTACCTGACAATCTGTTGCTTTGCAAAATCATGTCCTGCCGGACGGGCCCGCTACGCGCGGAGCGGGTGCTCACGCACCAGTTTTACTGGCTTCGCCGTGGGCCTCCCGATGGTCGGCACGAATCTTCATCCCTCCACAGAACCGGGTGCCCCACGTATCGATTCTGATACGTGGGTTCAGGTCTGCATGGAACATACATCCCGACCAACGGAAGGCCCAAGCGAAGCAGTTGAAAGTCACGAAGTGACCGCCCCGCGCGGAGCGGGCCCGTCCGGCAGGACACAGGCTTTATTTCGCTGCGGCAGCGCGAGCATTGGCGATGAACTGTCGCATCGCTTCAGCGTTCTTCACGCCGGGCGCATCCTCCACGCCGCTGGAGGTATCCACGCCCCACGGCTGCAGCACCTTCACCGCATCGGCCACGTTCGCAGCGGTCAGTCCACCAGCCGCAATGACAGCTGGCCCTGGCCTATGGATCAACGGAGCGACTGCCTCCCAATTAAATGGCACACCGGTTCCGCCACTTGCGCTCATTGTTTGCGAATCGATGAGGGTCCCTTCGGTCAAATCCCAATCATTGAGTGCGTTCATCGCAGCGACGAAACTTTCGCTTTGATCTACCGGCGATACGTCCGTTCGCCAATGAAGCACCTGGATGGTCTTGCCGACGAAGCGACTCTCAAGCAAAGACTCAAGCAACGTCCTGTCAGGAGACCCATGCAACTGCACACCCGTTAAACCCGCTGCGATTGCCGTCTCCGCAATCTCCGTAGCATCCCGCGATGCGAAGACACCAATCTTTTCCAAAGACGCGGGCAGCTTCGAAGTAATTGCCGCCACCTGCGCTGCAGTCACAGTGCGCTTGCCCGCAGCGAAGACGAAGCCAACCGCATCCGCGCCAGCGTCCGCAGCGCGCTGGCAATCCTCAAGCCGAGTATTTCCGCAGATTTTCACCCACATCGCTACACCGCCGCAGGCACAGGTTGCAGCAGCGTGGCCAGGGCATCACCGGGGTCTGCGGCGCGCATGAGCGACTCGCCGATGAGGAACGCGTTGAAGCCCGCAGCAGCCATCTCAGCAATCGCCTGCGCAGACCCAAGTCCGCTCTCCGCCACGCGCACTGCATCCTTCGGCAAGAACTGCGCGAGCCGCTTCGCCTCTGCAGGATCTACCTCAAAGGTCTTCAGGTTGCGCGTGTTGATGCCGTACATCTCGCAGTCCAACTGCATCGCGCGGTCCAACTCAACACGGTCATGCACCTCACACAACACGTCCAGCTGCAGCGCACGCGCCGCTTCGCGCAGATGCTTCAACTCCGCATCGGTCAGCGCTGCGACGATCAGCAGCACCGCATCCGCGTGGTGCGCGCGTGCTTCAACAATCTGAAATTCGTCAACGATGAAGTCCTTGCGCAGGCACGGAATCGACACGGTAGCCGAAGCTATTTCAAGATTGCGCAGCGACCCTTGGAAGAATGGCTCATCCGTCAACACAGACAGGCAGGCCGCTCCACCACGCTGCAAAGTCTGCGCCAGCGCTGCAGGCTCAAACTCCGCACGGATAAGTCCCTTGGACGGCGATGCCTTTTTCAGCTCTGCAATCACCGCAGGCCTCGTCTCAGCCGCCTGACGCAGAGAGCGCGCAAATCCGCGCGGCGTGTGCTCCGCTGCCATGCGCTCCAGCTCACGCAGCAGTTCAGGCGAGCATCGCGCAGCAAGGTCAACCCGCGTGCGGACGAGGATGCGATCAAGATGTGTCTCAGTCGCCATACCATTCCATCCTACCCTCGCGGTGCTTTGCAACATTCACCTCAACGTTTGCCGAGCCGTCATCCTGAGCGCAGCGAAGGATCTCCACGGACTGCTTCGCGCCACAGGTTCCGGAAGATTCCGCTGCACGAATTTTCCGAGTTGGAAAGCCGCCAACGCCATTGGCACTGCAAAGATCGTCGGGATCCTTCGCTGCGCTCAGGATGACAAGCTAAGGGACGACGTCCCAGCAAAACAGGAAGCCGTATGCAAAGTAAAAAGACCCGGTGAGTAATCACCGGGCCTCCTTGAGCTTTTTGGTGCCGAAAAGAGGACTCGAACCTCCACACCCTTGCGAGTACGTGGACCTGAACCACGCGCGTCTGCCAATTCCGCCATTTCGGCACGGGAGCGATTCTGGCAGAGCCGAACTTCGCTTGCAGCTCCTCCAGTGTCCCAAAGGCGCACCCCGATGTCAAACGCGTGAACGCAGTTACGTCTCCGCTGCGTCGCCATCTCCGCTGCATTGACCAGCTTATTTTTCACTTTCTACAAACTGCGCCCGCTGTGTCATCCTTTCCTTACAGCGCACGTCCAAGCGCATTGCATCCTTATTTGCATCTGCAAATTTGCCAATCGGCTGCTTTTGCGGTTGACTTCTGTTTGCCGTTTCTTTCCCGGGGGATTACCGATGAGCCAGCCTGACGCACAACAGCCCGACGCGCCGCACCCCACCGGCGAAGCCACCATTCCGGAAGATATGGCGCTTGAGATTCGCAAGCTGGCGCATGACCTGAGCAACGCGCTTGAGATCATCGTGCAGACCGGCTACCTGCTGAGCACGGCAGACCTGAAGGCGCCCGCCAGCGACTGGCTGCGCATGCTGGACAGCGGCACCAATAAGGCGCTGGAGATCAACCAGTCCCTGCGCACCTACATCAAGGCGCATTCACCCCGCTGAAAACCTTCTAAATGCACGGTCCTGCCGGACGGGCCTCCTGCGCGGAGGGCGGTCACTTCGTGACTTGTGCTCGGCTTCGCAGTGGGCCTCCCGTTGGTCGGCAAGAGAGTTCATCCCGACCAACGGGAGGGCTACGCGAAGCCGTAAAAAGGCGTGAAACGCCCGCCCCACGCGCAGTGGGCCCGTCCGGCAGGACATGCAGTTATTTCTTTGTAGTGGATTTCTTTGCGGCGCTTTTCTTCGCAGTTCGCTCTGCAAGCACTGCAGAGTTCGCAACAACCGCGGCGCGGATGAGCTGCTTGAACGCAGCCGCATTGATCGTCTCGCCTTCGTGGATGTCGATAGCGCGGCGCACATTGCCTTCAAGGCTGGAGTTGAAGAGCTTCTTGGGGTCCGGTAGTACGGCTCCGCGGGCGAAGGTGAGCTTGACCACCTGCTTGTAGGATTCGCCGGTGCACACGATGCCGTCATGCGAGAAGACCGGCGTGCCTGCGGAGGTGGGCTTCACCCACTTCAGCTCTTCTTCAATGGCCGGGTCGGCCTCGTGAATGAGCTGACGGATGTGCGCAAGCACAGGCCCGCGCCAGTCGCCCAGCTGCTTAATCTTCTCGTCGAGAAATGCAGTTCCCTGTGCAGGCATGGTCGCGGGCCTTCGCTGAAATGAGCTACTTCTTCGCGGCCTTCTTTGCGACGGCCTTCTTCGCAGGCGCGGTTTTCTTTGCAGGAATGGTCTTCCGCACCACTGCGGCAGACTTCTTTGCAGCAGACTTCGCTGGGCGCTTCACGCGTGCCAGCTTCTTTGCGGGCTTGCTTGCAGTCGTGCGACCGGCGGTATGGCGTGCAAACAGCGACTCCAGTTGCTGCAGCAGGATGCGCGTATGCATGGGTTTGACCAGCATCTTGTCCGCGCCCATGGCATTGAAGGCTTCGTCGTCCACGGGAAAGGCCGTCAACAGCGCAATGGCAGGCGCGTAGGGCGCTTCCTTTGCGGCGGCAATCACTTCTTTGCCGGCGTGCTCGTCTTCCATGCGCATGTCGGTAATCACCATCTCGTATTCGCGATGCTTGATTCTCGACTTGCCCTCACGTGCTGAAGTTGCCGTGTCCACGTCAAAGCCGCTGATCTCAAGCACGGCCTTCAACGTCAGCAGCACAGCTACCTCGTCATCCACCAGCAGAATGCGACGCTTCATCCGACCTCCGAAAA
>JAMFTB010000045.1 GCA_026225595.1 Terriglobus sp.
GCGTCCACCATGGCCACGTACATGACGGCGTTGCGCGGCGAGTACTGCATGGCAATCTTCGTTGCGCCTTGCAGCATGGCTTCGAGCGACTGCTCCATCTCCTGCCATGTGCTGTAGAGCGTGCGGTCGCCGGGCAGCGTGCTAAGCTTGCCGGCTTCAATGCGGTGGTTCAGCTTGCGCGGCTCGCCGTTTGCGGGGATGAAGTAGAACCACCGCCGCGTGACGTGCATGGATGGATCAAGCCCCAAGATGCGATAGGCCAGCGGGTCGCGCACGTGGTGGTCATAGAACAGCCAGCCATCCAAACCTGCATCCTGCAACGCCGCCTGCACCCTTGTCACATCCATACCGCTTCACCTCGCATACAGCCTAAACGTGTTCGTCATCCTGAGCGCAGCGAAGGATGACGAGCCTACATGGAGTAGACGGGTACCCAAACGTCGGTGGTCTCCCACTTGATGTGCAGCTGCGTCTCGTTGCCTTTTGTCTTCTCAAAGGTGATGGACATGAGCTCCTGCGGCGCGGGCAACGTTGCCTTCTTCATCGCAGTCTTGCCCAGGTCATCGTTTGCGAAGCGTTCCGTGCCCCACTGGCCGGTGTGCTTGCAGATCACAACCTGCCACTGCCCAGCCGACGGCAGCGTGACCAGCGTGTACTTGCCGGGGGGAACATGCAGGTTGTCGAGCATTACGGCGCCGCCTGTAACTTCAAAGGTCGTCGCTTCGTTGGCGCCGGTGCGCCACCATTCGGTGTATGGCACCAGGCCGCCCATGATTTTGCGGCCACGCATGCTGGGTGCGCCGTAGCTGATGTGAACCTTCGTGCCCTTCAGGTCAACGTCCGCCTGATGCGGCGGGCTCAGCGTTGGATCGTTCTTTGGCTCTTCCATCTTCATGGCCTGCGCATGCGCAGCCATGCCCGTACAACCAACCGCCAACGCCACTGCCAATATTAGCTTTTTCATCACTGCTCCCTTTGAGGTGCTTCCACTCGCAGTGACGAGCCTACCAAGCAAAGGTCAACCGTTTGTCACAAATCCTTGCTGCCGGCGACGTGAGCCTGGAACCGTTTCAGGAGCTCGATCACATCCGCCGTCCACGGAGCGTCCCCATCGCCATCCAGCGTCTCTACCCACACCAGCTGGTGGTCGGCGTCATACACATTCAACCGGCCCTCCGGAATTGCGTGCGGCCCAAAGTCCATCATGCCGCCGCGATCCACCGGCAGGATTTCAAACGTCATATCCGCGGGCTGGTCCGCTGCAGCCACCTGCTTGCCCAGCTTGGTCACCAGTTGACCAGTACGGTCGGCTCCGAACAGATCTGTGCGGCCGGCTTGCACGTGAATGAGCTTCGCGTCCGCCAGCTTCTTTGCAAACACTCCACTGTCACATATGTAGTGCTGCTCAAACTGCAGCTTGCAACCCGCATGGGCACACACACCAAACGACATTGCCCCAACAAGTGCAGCCGCTGAAAAAATATGCCCTAAACGCATCCTTGGAAACCTCTCGCGAACTGATTCGAACACAGCCGCTACCCATAGGACGCCAAAAACACTCAGGGGCCCTCCCCTTTCGGCAAGGGCCTTCGTCATGTCGCGTATTTACTTCTTCAGAGGCCGCACTTACGTTTTGATCCCCGAGCCACGTTTCGCGATGATGGGTTCCATGCGTGCGTAGAGCTCCTGCAGGATTTTTACGCCTGCCTCTGCTGCAGCGCGGTCAGGCTGTTCGTTGGTGTCGTTCCAGCCCTCTTCTTCACCAATGCCGCTGGGCTGCATCACGATGCCGTCTCGCCGTGCCAGCACATTCAACCGCTTGTAATAGATGCCGTAGGTCACGCCCTCCTGCGGTATGAGCCATGCAATCTGGCCGCGCACGGGCACAATGCTTTCGTCGGACCACAGAGCGCGCGAGTCATAGCCGGTGCAGCAGATCACGACGCCTTCCTTCAGCGTGCTGAACTCGTTTGGCGTGTGAAACTCGCGATACTCCATGCGGCCGCCGGCGATGAAGAACTCCTGCATCAACTGCTTTGCGTAGCCTGCCACGTTGAAACTCATGGACGACGAGCGCTGTACATACTTTGTGGGGAAGGGCGTTGATCCGGGCGGCATGATCTGCGACCCGGGTCCCAGGTCTGCGATGCGATCGGCGAAGCGCGCGAAGTCATGCTTGGGCGGCGCGCCTGCTGCCGCTACAGGCATGTTGGGGTCGGGCTTTACGCGACGGCCGGTTGGTCCTTCGTCGTTCAGCGCATAACGATCGGTCCACTCAATGGGCGAGCCCGCCGTGCCCAGGTAGCTGTTGTACATGGCCCACGATGTGCGGGCCATCGCCTCCCACTCCGCAGCAAAGGTGGCCGGAGCCTGGTCCGTCAGCGCGATGCGCGAGTCCGGTGTCCACGAGCCGGTCGCGCGCACGGAGCGGACATACGGGACACGCTCCTTCGCATAGATGGTCACGTTGTAGCCCATGCGCTGCGCGGTGAGTGCGGCGGTGAGCCCCAGCGCACCCGCGCCAATGATGGCGCAGTCCTTCACGCCTGGCGCGGCTGCCATGGCCTTGCGCACGGCGACGTCGGCCGATCCCCAGGAGAGCGACCAGCCACTGCCGCCGTGACCGTAGTTGGTTACCACGGGCTTATCGCCAATCTTCACCACGTCAAGCCGCGGACCCACCGCACGAAACGGACGCAGGCAGACGGTGATGCGGAAGATGCGATCAAGGTCCGCACGGATGGGGGCGATGGGGCCCGGCATGTCATAAAACGGAAGCGCAGGCGCCGCGCCCGCTGCTGCAACCGGCGGCGCGGCAACATGCTTTGCGCAGCCATTCAGCAGGCCAAAACCCGCCAGCGCACCTGATCCCTGCAAAAACAGACGACGATCCATGCGGCAATCCTCTCGGAGCCTGAACACAGAGTTCGCAAAGTCTTCACAGAGTGCACAGAGGCCTTTGTGAACTTCGTGAGCACTTTGCGCACATTGTGTTCAGAAAAATGTTTGGGGTTGCACCTCCGTTATATCGCAACTGCGGGCGAAACGCCGAAGCTGCGACAATAGAAGAGTTATGGCATTGAACGTAGGAATCGTCGGCCTGCCCAACGTGGGCAAGAGCACCATCTTCAGCGCGCTTACCGCCATTGAGGCAGTGGCAGCGAACTACCCCTTCTGCACCATTGAACCCAACGTTGGCATCGTGCCCGTGCCCGACCAGCGGCAGGACAAGATCGTTGCGCTGGTGAAGCCGAACAGCATTGTGCCCACCGTGATGGAGTTCGTCGACATTGCAGGCCTCGTCGCGGGCGCAAGCAAGGGTGAAGGCCTGGGCAACCAGTTCCTTGCCAACATCCGCTCCACCGATGCGACGCTGCACATCGTCCGTTGCTTTGAAGACAACGAAATCATTCACGTTGCGGGCAAGGTTGATCCGCTGTCAGACATCGACGTGATTAACACGGAGCTGATGCTGGCCGACCTGGACACGGTGACAAAGCGCCACGAGAAGGCGCAAAAGCTGGCGAAGAATTCGCAGGACTCAAAGATCAAGAACGAGTTCAGCGCGTTGACCAAGCTGCTGGAAGCGCTGAACGAAGGCAAGCCCGCGCGCACCGCTGACCTGACGGACGAAGAGAAGCCGCTGGTGCGCGACCTGCACCTCATCACCATGAAGCCCACGCTGTACGTGGCCAACGTGGACGAGGCCGGGCTGACGGACGGCAACGCGCACACCGCCGCAGTGGAAAAGCGCGCGGCGGAAGAAGGCAACGAAGTGGTCCGCATCTGCGGAGCCATGGAGGCGGAGATTGCGCAACTGGAGCCAGCGGAGCGCACCGAGTTTCTGGAAGGCATGGGCCAGAGTGAGCCCGGCCTCACACGCCTGATTCATGCGGCGTACCGCATGCTGGGCCTCATCACCTACTTCACCTCAGGCGTGCAGGAGGTCCGCGCATGGACCATCCGCAAGGGCACCAAGGCTCCGGGTGCTGCAGGCGTCATCCACACGGATTTTGAGCGTGGCTTCATCAAGGCAGATGCCTACAACTGCGAAGACCTCTTCCGCCTGGGCAGCGAAAGCGCAGTGAAGGAAAAGGGGCTGCTGCGGTCGGAAGGCAAAGAGTATGTCGTGAAGGACGGCGACATTCTCTTCTTCAAGTTCAACGTCTGAAGAACGAACGCAGCGATCGCGGCGGATGCGCGGCGTCGCTTCGATTCGTGGCGCTTTCTGCATTTGCTCACACGTCATATTTGTGGTGTGTCGAGAGAATGCAGGTCCTTCGACTTCGCTGCGCTTCGCTCAGGATGACAAGATTTTGTGGTGAGTTTGAAAGTGAGAAA
>JAMFTB010000046.1 GCA_026225595.1 Terriglobus sp.
GACCGGCTGGCACCGGAAGAGCCGCCCGCAGCACACACGCTTGCGCTGCAAATCCATAACGCATGGGCTGCATTCATTCGGGGCGGAGCACCCGCTGCCAGCGGTCTGCCGGCGTGGCCACAGTGGAACCCAAAGACTCGACCGACGATGATCCTGAGTACTGCCAGCAAGGTGGAGCAGCAGCCCTATGAGGCAGAGCTGCGCCTGTGGGACGACTTCCGCTTCGCTTAGCGTAATCATTGCCCGTGAGTTTCTGAACACAATGTGCGCAAAGTTGGCACAGAGGTCACGAAGTAATCTCTGTGAACTCCGTGCCAACTTTGTGAACTCTGTGTTCAAGAGCTGGTTCATCTTGTGAGCGATACCGTCGGAAAATCTACGGCAGAACCGAACTAGCGGCACCATCCAAGTCCAGCCGTTCACGGACGACCTCAAGATGATCGCCTCCATCGCGCATCTCAAACAGGCGACCGCGCGCCTGCTTGAACGGATGGTGCAGCACCATCATCAGCTTGCCACTGAAGGTGCGGAAGAGCATGCCGTGTCCGCTGTCCTGCCGCACAATGGGCTGCAGCTGCTGCCACGGCCCCTGCAGCTCGCCTGATGCGGAGCGCGCGACCGTCTCCACGTACGATCCGTTGTCATAGCTGGACCACAGCATGAGCAGGTGACCGTCGTGGCTGCGAAAGAGTTCGGGGCCATCGGTGACGTAATTGAGAGGCTTGATGGTCGCCTTCATGCTCGCATCAAGCCACGGCGCGTCAGATGCCTTGAACAGAAAGACAGGATCGCCGGCAGCGTGTTGCAGATCGTCCGCCAGCGGAACGGCTTCCATGGTGCCGTCGGTCTTCTGCAGCCACTCATGCGCGTACACCATCCACGGCTTGCCCGCGCGGTCCACGTAGAGCGTGCCGTCCAGCGTCATGAAGTCCGGTGGCGCAACGGGCGTGTCCGGGTGCAGCAGCTGGAACGGACCCATGGGCGAATCGGCCACGGCCAGCACGGTGCCGCGGCGATAGGTAGGGCGGGGCACTGCGGGTGGATCGGCCAGCTTCTTCGTGTCGTCGTGCAGGGTGGTCAGCAGGTAATAGCGGCCGCGGTACTGGTGAACTTCCGGAGCCCAGCCGCCCTTGTTGCCAAAGGCCCCTTCAGGCACGGTAAAGACGGTTACCGGCTTCTGCCAGTGCTGCAGGTCTGTGCTGCGATACACCATGGTGCCCACGCCCGCGGTGCCGCTCATGGCAACCTGGTTCGACGTGTACAGGTAGTAGGTATGGTCCGCCGCGTTGGCCACTATGTATGGATCATGCAGCGGCATGTCGGGCATGGTCAGCGTAATCTGCGCCGGTGTTTGCGCTACAGCGGTAAAGGACAAAGCAAACACGAACAACAGCAGACGACGCATAGGTATCTCCGCCTGCTATTCAACACCGGGGCAACTGGATGCGGCAATCGCTAGTTAGAAGCCGTAGTTTTTCAGCCGCATAGCATTCTTGTACTCATCGCGGGCCTTCTTTGCTGCCAGTTCTTTGTCGTGCAATTGCAGGCAGGCCGTATCCCACGCTTCCATCGCCTTCATGGAGTGGTCGTCTGTGGCCAGCGACTCTTCCGCGTGGATCGCGTCAACCCAGGCATCCACGGCGGTCTTGTAGTTTTTCAGCAACAGATCAAAGTTTTCCATGCGCCGATTTTGGGACTGCCCCGGTGCTCCGTCAACGCTCGGTACGCATATTCATCGGAGATTGTTGGCGATTGGGAACTGCCGGTCCGCGCCATTCGGAGAGCCAGCGGCCCAGGTGCTAGAGATGGTTTGACCATCCTTATGCACTGCACTAGCATTCCTTCCATGAAGAGGCGTGAGTTTGTTAAGGGTCTGGTGGTCGCCACGGCAGCTGCGGGCACCGCAATTGGGCAGCAGAAGGCGCCGCCGCAGGCAAAGAATCCCGTTCCCGGCAACGTTATCGACCAGGGCTCGCAAGCGGTTGCTCCCAACAATGCATCGGCTCCTGCGGCCACGGCGCAGCTGCAACAGCAGGCAGCGTTCCACACACCCAACATTCCGGTAACGCAGCCGGACGTGGTGGCCACCACGGATGCGCGGTACTTCACCGCCGCCCGTTACGCCACGCTGGCGCGCCTGTGCGAGGTGTTTGTGCCCGCGGGCAACGGCTACCCCAGCGCGCTGCAGGCTGACACGCCACAGTTTCTTGACTTCCACGTGGGTGGGTCGCCCGCGGACCGGCAGGCCATGTACAACGACGGTCTGGATCGCCTGAACGCGGACGCGATGAAGCAGTTCAGCGTCGCGTTTGCGAAGACAGACGCGAAGCAGGCAGATGCCGTGATCCGCCCCGCGTTGAAGGGCTGGATCAACGACCATCCGCCGGTGGACAAGCAGCAGCGCTTTGTGGCGCTGGCCCATCGCGAGATTCGCACCGCCACGCTGAACTCCCCGGCCTGGGCCGTGGCTGCAGAGGCTGCAGGCGAGCGCACACCGGGCATTGGCCAGTACTGGGCACCCATTGATCCCGGCATTGAGACGTGGGTAAGCCACGGCGCAACCAAGGCATCTGCACCGCTGACGCGGCAGGCACACTCCTAAACGATTCCCGTACACCCAGAATTCCGTAATCCAAGAAGGCAGAGAACGCGCATGGCAGAGAAAAAGGTTGACGTCCTCATCATTGGGTCGGGCCACACCGGCGGCATGGCCGCAAAAATTTTGACGGAGAAGGGCATTGCCGTCACCATGCTGGACGCAGGTCCCATGCTGAACTTTGAGCGTGACCGCACGCTGAAGCCGGCCAGCACGCTGCCCTTCCGCGGGCTGGACGCACCCGGCCGTCACCCGCACATCTTTCAGGCCAGCGAGTTCAGCGCAAACCAGTGGGTCGATGAAAAGGTCATCCCCTACAACTACCCTGCCGGCCAGCAGTACAACTGGGTGCGCATCCGCAGCGTGGGCGGCCGTTCGCCCTTCTGGGGACGTCAGTCGTTCCGCCACAGCGACCTTGAGTTCAAGTGCAAGGACCATGACGGCTTTGGCGAGAACTGGCCCATCTCCTACAAGGACCTGGTGCCGTTCTACGACCGCGTAGAGCCCATCTTCCGCGTGCAGGGTCATACCGACCACATTCCGAACTACCCCGATGGCAAGTTCATTGAGGACAATGCGCCGTGGTCTGGCGCCATGCAGCGCTTTGTAGACGCAGGCAAGAAGATGGGCGTGCCCGTCACCAAGGCGCGTTCTGCGCTGGGATCGGGTGGCCTGGCGTCTTCGCTCAACCTGTTGATTCCGGATGCAGTTGCCACGGGCAAGCTGACGACGATTCCCAATTCCATCGTGCGGCAGATCACCGTGGATAAGAACACCGGCAAGGCCGATGGCGCGATCTTCATCGATCGCCACTCGCACCGCGAGATGACGATCAAGGCGCGTGTCGTGATCGTCGCCGCGGGCACGCTTGAGACGACACGCCTGCTGTTGATCTCCGGCATCTGCAACTCCAGCGGCGTGCTGGGTCACTATCTGTGCGACCAGATCTATGGCGCGGGCATTGCGGCATCAGTACCGGAAGCGCGCGGTGGCAAGACCGGCCGCAACGTTACCGGCGGCGGCGCGCTCATTCCGCGCTTCCGCAATGTGGACGTGAAGGTGCCCGGCTACCTGCGCGGCTATGCCGTCAACGTATCCAGCAGCACAGGCCCCATGGATGCGCGCTGGTTCCCGGAGTACGGCCCCGCGCTGGACGCGAAGCTGGACGAGTACAACGGCAGCGGCTTCACCACGAACATCATGGGCGAGACGCTGGGCCACTACGAAAACCACGTTGCTCTGAACAAGCAGGTGGTGGACGCATGGGGCATGCCCACGCTGACCATCAGCACCACCTATGGCGACAACGAAAAGAACATGGCCAAGGACATGGTTGACACCACGGCCGCCATGGCAGAGGCTGCGGGCTTTGACGTGCTCGTCAAGAACTACGAGTTCAACCCGCCGGGCTACTCCATCCACGAGCAGGGCACCGCGCGCATGGGCGACAACCCCAAGACCTCCATTGTGAACAAGTGGAACCAGAGCCACGACGTGAAGAATCTGTTCATCACAGACGCCAGCGTCTTCGTCTCCGCCGGCTGGCAGAACCCGACGATTACGATGAGCGCGCTGGCCATGCGCGCCTCCGAGTACCTGGCGGAGGAGATGCGCAAGGGGAACATTTAGCGTGCGGGTCTCTGAGAAGGCTTGCGAAGGAGTGAAGGCTCGTGGAACAGGTAATGCTCGCGAGCAAATCCTTCGCGACCTTCGCGTAAACCTTAGCGTTCTGCTTTTATTCTTGTTGGTGCCCACATTCGTCTGCGCGAAAGCAAATGCGCAGGACGCGCCCGCGGCTGTCGCCCCTTCAACGGCACCCGCCCCCGGCACGGTTGCGTCCAGCGGCGCGCCGACCATCGCCAACCCACCCGCGGGTCCCACGCAGCCGGTGGCCTTCAGCCATAAAAAACACATTGCTGAGGCCAAAATGGGCTGCAACGACTGCCATGAGCCCTCTCGTAACGGCGCCACCGTGGCCATGCCGCAACCCACCAAGTGCATGCTGTGCCACGCCGCTATCGCTACGGACAAGCCGGACATCCAGCGCATTGCTGAGGCCGCCAAGGCCAACGAGCCCATGCAGTGGGTCCGCATCTACCGCGTGCCGTCCTTCGTGCAGTTCAGCCACAAGACCCATACCGACACCGGCGCCAAATGCGAGGACTGCCACGGTGCTGTAGCCGAGAAGGATGTCATGGCGAAGGAGAAAGACCTCTCCATGGGCGGCTGCATCTCCTGCCACACAGCCAAAAGCGCACCCACCGGCTGCGACACCTGCCACCAGCTGAACTCCGTCCAGCTGCGGTCGCCAGCGGCTGCGACGGATGAAGCGCTGGTCGCCCGGCTGACTCGACCTGAGGCACCGCCGGTCTCCATCCTGGCGATTCATCGGTTTCTGGCTGCGGTTGCCCTGCCATCTACTTCAAACTTTGCACTCTGACATGGCCAGAGAGGGAATCGGAAGGCCGGGCCGCGCCCGGCCTTTTTCCAGGTCTTCGCGTCGGTAATCTGAGTAAGTCACACTCATGTAATCTGCATCCAATCTGCTATTGTAAGCGTCAGATGTAGGGAAGGTCGGAGGACAACTGCCGGCCGGCATTCCAGAGCAAAGGAGACCTCTGACCCTGACCATCACCTGATTTACCCCGGTCCGCAGCTTTACCCTGCCGCAGACGGTGGATACGGAAAAGGTGTCCGCGAACAGCGAGAATGGCGTGCTGGTGATTGAACTGCCGAAGAAGGCAGCGGCCCAGCCGAAGCAGATCAAGATCAATGTTGGCCCGCCCCGGATTGAGGCGTCGCAGACAGAGGCACCGCAGCAGCAGGCGGCGTAACGGGTTCGCGCTCCGCGGGTGAGTACGCGTGATGCGCGGTGGCTGTCGGGTTCGCCCGGCAGCCCTTCGTCTAAAGATCGGAAGCGGTGTTGACGCGGCGCAGCAGGATGCCGGCGGCAAGCAGCAGCAGAGCAGAGATCCAGAAGCTGCGCTGCCCGAAGAACTTTGCAGAGAACGCGCCCACCAAAGCACCCAGAAGGAATCCCGTGCAGGTGATGCCGACAATGAAGAACTGCCGCACGCGGGGCCCGGAGGGCAGGCCTGGGGGAGGAGGAAAGACGGCGTTGAATGCGCCTTCAATCACGGCGCGCAGATTGCCAGTCATGAACGTGATGTTGAAGGACACGTCCCCAGTTTTGCGAATGACCGTAATAATGACCGCACCCGTGATCGAGAGCACAGCAACCAGACCGTAAGAGGATATGCTCCCTGCAAAGAGGCCCGCCAGGACAAGGACGGTCATCTGTAGCAGAAGAGCCACAAAGACGGAGACCGATCGGTGGCGACGCAACAGGTATTTGCCCAGGACGACGCCGGTGGTGAAACCAAGCAGCGGGACGAGGTGTCGAATGACTTCCGTGCGATCTGTGGAAAGAAACGAAATGCCGAGCAGAACAAGATTTCCGGTCATGGCGTTCGCAAACACCTGGCCATATTGTGTATAGACAACGGCGTCCAGCAAACCGCTGGACATGGCCAGCAGCGCAATGGCGGCGACGATTCGCGGCGTTTCCGGTAGTGGATCAGGCAAGGAATGAGGCTCCTGGTTCGACAAGAGGATGATTTCAGAAGTTTGAGAGGAATGTATGGCGATCAAGTGGGACAAGCTGACGGTTAAGTCGCAGGAGGCACTGAGCGGTTCGTCCACCACGGCGGCGGAGTACGGCAACCCTGAGGTGACGCCGCTGCACCTGCTGGCGGCGCTGCTTGAGGACCGCGAGGGCATTGTGCTGCCCGTGCTGGAGAAGATTGGCGTGCCCGCGCAGCAGCTGTTGAGCAACGTGAACACGGCCATCGGTAAGCTGCCCAAGATTCAGGGTGCGCAGCAGCAGCCCAACGGCGGCGCCGCGCTGAACCGCGTGCTGGAGCAGGCCTTCAAGGAAGCCGCAAATTTCAAAGATGAGTACGTCTCCACCGAACACCTGCTGCTGGCGCTGACGCAGCAGAAGAATGATCCGACGCAACTTGCGTTGAGCGCGCTTGGCGCGACGCATGATGCGATCTTGCGTGCGTTGACACAGGTGCGCGGCACGCAGCGCGTTACGGACCAGAACCCTGAGGGCAAGTTCCAGGCGCTGGAGAAGTACGCGAAGGATGTGACGCAGCAGGCACGCGAGGGCCGGCTGGACCCCGTGATTGGCCGCGACGAGGAGATTCGCCGTGTGGTGCAGGTGCTGAGCCGCCGCACCAAGAACAACCCCGTACTCATCGGCGAACCCGGCGTGGGCAAGACCGCCATCGTTGAGGGCCTTGCCAACCGCATCGTGCGCGGAGATGTCCCTGAGAGCCTGAAGGACAAGCGCGTCGTCTCGCTGGACCTTGCGTCCATGCTGGCCGGTGCAAAGTATCGCGGTGAGTTTGAGGAGCGGCTGAAGGCCATCCTGAAAGAAATAGAAGAGTCCCACGGCCAGATCATCCTCTTCATTGACGAGCTGCATACGCTGGTGGGCGCGGGCGCGGCAGAGGGCGCGATTGACGCCAGCAACATGCTGAAGCCGGCGCTGGCGCGCGGTGAGTTGCGTGCCATTGGTGCAACCACGCTCAACGAGTTTCGCAAATACATTGAGAAGGATGCGGCGCTGGAGCGGCGCTTTCAGCAGGTCTACGTCGGCGAGCCGAACGTTGAGGACACCATCGCCATCCTGCGCGGTTTGAAGGAAAAGTACGAGGCGCACCACAACGTCCGCATCAAGGACTCGGCCATCATCGCCGCGGCGGAGCTGAGCCATCGCTACATCAGCGATCGTTTTCTGCCGGACAAGGCCATTGATCTTGTGGATGAAGCGGCAGCATCGCTCGCCATCCAGATCGGCTCTGTGCCGGAGGAGATTGATGCGATTGATCGTCGCGTGACGTCGTTGCAGATTGAGAAGACGGCGCTGAGCCGCGAGACGGATGCCAACTCCATTGGCCGGCTTGAGAGCGTGGAGCGCGAGCTTGCGGAGCTGCAGGAGCAGGCCAGCGGTCTGCGTGCCAAGTGGCAGCATGAGCGTGATGCCATTGGCCGCATTACTGAGCTGAAGAAGCAGGTGGAGACGCTGCGCTTTGAAATGCAGGACCAGACGCGCAAGGGCAACCTGGAGCGCGCCGCAGCGATTCAGTATGGTGATCTGCCCAAGGCTGAGGCGGAGTTGAAGTCGCTGGAGGCTGAGCAGGATGCGGTGAACAGCGGCGCGACCAATCGCATGTTGAAGGAAGAGGTCGACGAAGAGGACATTGCAGAGATCGTCTCGCGCTGGACCGGCATCCCCGTGAGCAAGATGCTTGAGGGCGAAGTGCAGAAGCTGGTGCAGATGGAGAATCGTCTGCGCGAGCGCGTTGTGGGGCAGGATGAGGCGCTGGTAGTTGTGGCAAATGCAATCCGCCGCAGCCGCGCGGGCCTAAGCGATCCCAAGCGGCCCATCGGCAGCTTTATCTTCCTGGGCCCAACGGGCGTGGGCAAGACGGAAACCGCTCGTGCTTTAGCAGAGTTTCTCTTCGATGACGAGCAGGCGATGGTGCGCATTGACATGAGTGAGTACATGGAGAAGCATGCGGTGGCGCGGCTCATCGGCGCGCCTCCGGGCTATGTGGGCTTTGATGAAGGCGGTCAGCTGACGGAGGCGGTTCGCCGCCGTCCGTACGCGGTCATCCTCTTTGACGAGGTTGAGAAGGCGCATCCGGATGTGTTCAACGTGCTGCTGCAGGTGCTTGACGATGGCCGGTTGACTGACTCAAAGGGGCGCACGGTTGACTTCAAGAACACCGTGCTCATCATGACCAGCAACATTGGCGCGGCGCAGCTGACCACCGCATGGGCCAATGGCGAAGACGGCTTCAACGATGCGAAGACGCGCGTGATGGACGACCTGAAGAAGCACTTCCGGCCGGAGTTCCTCAACCGCGTGGACGACATTGTGGTCTTCCATTCGCTGGGCGAGCAGCAGCTGGCGCACATCATCGACCTGCGGCTTGCAGAGCTGGAAACGCTGCTGAAGGATCGCAAGATCACGCTGGAGATGACGCCTGCGGCACGCAAGCTGGTCTTTGATGCGGGCTACGACCGTGCATATGGTGCGCGTCCGCTGAAGCGTGCGATTCAGCGGCTGGTGCAGGATCCGCTGGCCATCAAGATACTGAACGGCGACGTGCGCCACGGCGACCATGTCCGCGTGGAGGCAGAGAAGGATCACCTTGCCTTCCACGTAACGAGACATGAAATGGCGAACGAGACTGTGCCCGAACCTGCTGCGGTGTAATGCAGCAGGTTCGGGCTGTCCCAGGTACGGTTATTTTTTCGTATAGCGTTTAGCGATTAGCGATTCGGAAAGCGCACAGCATCAACGTCGCCCTGCAGGGCCTTCCCCAGCGGGGTAATCTGTGCGCCGTCATTTTGCAGCGCCGGGTCTGTCCAGTCCCAGCTGCCATGCAAAAGCAACATCAGGTGTTCGCCGGGCTGCTGCTTTAAGTCTTCGTAGCGCACGATGCGCAGAGGCGTGAAGTGCTGCATGTGTTCGGCAGTCAGAGCGCCGGTGTCGTGATGTGCCCAGCGTATCTCGTCCTTAGCCGAGTAGATCAGAGTGAACCGCGACCGTAGCGCAGGATCGCTGATGTACGGTACAGACTCTTCGAAGACGCCGATGTTCTGGATGTAAATAGGCTCTGCGGGCGTAGCCATCAGACGAGCCTGAAGGGCGGGTGAGAGAACCAGGCCGCTCAGCAGTTCATGCGTCTTTGCCTGCTGTTCGCGCACGCGCTCCGCACCGCCCAGCACAATGAAGAGCAGCAACGCCGCAACAGCTGCCTGATACCTTGTGGCGATGCGCAGCAATGGTTCCAGCGCAACTGCAAGGAACACCGCAATGGCGATGATGGCGCAAAGGACGTAGCGCACTTCAATGGAGTGCGTTACAAACTTCGCCAGCAGAAAGCCAAAAAAGGGCAGTGCAGCCAGCGCCAGCAGAAAGACGCGCTCCGCCGGCGGCAGCACAACCGGCCTCTTCGGATCGCGCAGCACAACCCATACGGCGGCGATCACGAGCAACACGAAGGTGACCAGCAGCGACATCAGCAGGTGCTGCACAGCCATGCTGTAGTCGGTATACGCAACGAACAGCGCGCGGTATGCCTGTGAGATGGCATGCAGACCAACGTGCCCCGCGTTGTAGTAGTGCTTGCGATATTCGCCCGCGGACTTTTGGAACGGCAGTGCAAAGGCAATGCCCGCCATACCGAGGATGATGGCTAGAGCTACGGGCCAGTCGATGCGGAGCAGCTTCATCATCCGGTAAAGCTCTGCCGCGCACAGCGGAATCATGAGCAGGACAGCGAAGTAGTGCGTGTTCAGCGCCAGCGTAATGCTGACTGCAAGTGTGATGAGCCACCCGGTGCGATGCGCAGCATCATCACGCGTGACATGCTGCCAGCTCAGCAGCATCAGAGCGGCAAGGCCCAGCAGTACGCCATAGGGCCGTGCTTCCACGCCGTAGTACAGCGTGGCCGTAAGAGCAGGCACGGCGCAAGCAATTACGCCGGCGCGTTCGTCTGCTACGCCCGGCATCATGCGCCGCACAATAAAGTACAGGCACACCTGCATCAGCAGATAGCCAAACAGGGAAGGCAGACGAATGCCGAATGCAGTCGCGCCAAACAGCCCGACCGACGCGTGCCCCAGCAGGTGATAGAAGAGCGGATCCAGCGAGATGGGATCGTGCAGCTGCACATCCACCATCTGCCGCAGGCTGGCCACACTGTCCGTCTGCAGAACGAAGACCTCATCCTGGTCCAGCAGCTTGAAGTGGCCCCAAACCAGGATGACAGCTGCCGTAAGGATGAGGATGGCAACCGCGGCCAGCGGCAGCCTGCGCAACCCAGTTGATTCTGCCTTCAACGGAGCGACAGCGCTCATGCGATCTCGGACGGCACCTTTATAGCAGGAAAGGCCGTGTGTGAGTTGAAGCTGTTCTGAACCGGGGTTGCTGGAGCCTGCACGGCTGGCAGCGTGGGCGTAAAGAACTGTTCAAGCCGTGGCATATGGATGAAGAGCAGCAGGCCCATGACCAGGCTGGTCGCCAGGAACGAGGCCATCAGCATCGGCTCGCGGTAGAGCTTCTCCGGGTTCTGTACGGCGCTTTGCGGCTTAAACGAAATCTGCAGATAGATGGCCATGGTAAGCGCCACCAGCGGAAAGCCCAGGATCAGCTCAATGCGATAGCGGATGATGAACGCGCCCGTGAACAACATGGCCGTGGATGCATAGAAGAGCACAGAGACCAGCAGCCGCTCTGGCGTGTAGTACTGGAAGCTCTTGCGGTACGATCCGGCAACGGCACGGTCGCCAATCTCATTCAACTCGCTGAAGCGCTTCAACGCCATGAAGTAGCAGCCGATCATCCAGTACGCAATCAGCAGCGAGATGGGTGGCACCAGCACGGCCGATACCGCGTACCAGCCCAGCAGCATACGCAACGGGTTATTGATGGACTCCGTCAGCACGTCCAGAAACGGCTTGTCCTTGGTGCGAATGGGCGAAATGTTGTAAAAGCAGCCCATGATCCACAGGAACAGAGCGGTCAGCGCGAACATACGGTTGATCAGCAGGCCCAGGCCCACGCCCACCAGCATCATTGCCACCCACTGCACGTAGGCCACGGGAATGTTCACCACGCCGCGTGCTGCAGGCCGGTTCTTCTTGATGGGGTGCAGACGGTCAAAGGGAGCGTCCAGCACCTCGTTGATGACGTAGTTGCTGCACGCCACCAGCGTTATTGAGACGAATGCAAGAACCAGCGTAGCCAGCAGATGTGGCGTGAACAGCGCAGGGTACGTGCTGAGCGGCACAATAACGCCGGGCAGCACAAACAGATTCTTAATGGAGTGGTCGAGCCGCGCAATGGCGATGTGGGCACGTATACGTTCCCCCAGTGAGACCGGTTGAATGGCAATCTCATTCATTGCGAGTCAGTTGCTCCATTCCTGCGAGTGGCTTGTTGAGGGATAGCCTAACATCCCGGTGATGATCCACGGATGAATGCGGCTACCCGAAGGTCCTTCATCCGCCTGCTTTCAGAGCGGGCACCTCAAACAGCCGCCCCATGCAGTTGGCCATGGTGGCGGCATACACGCAGTGGCCGGGAGAACTGACCAGGGCAGTAACTACTTCAGGATGGCGGTGAGCGGTTTGCCGTCCATGCCGGTCTGCGGCAGGCTCAAAATCTGTGCGATGGTTGCGGCCACGTTGATGTTTGGGAAGGACGGCTGCTCGCCTGCGTGCGGACGGATAGCTGCGCCGC
>JAMFTB010000047.1 GCA_026225595.1 Terriglobus sp.
CAAATGCGCGCACACATCGACGTGCTTGCCATGTCTGCAACACCCATTCCACGCACGTTGCACATGAGTCTGCTGGGCCTGCGCGACATGAGCGTGATTGAGACGCCGCCCAAGGATCGCATGGCCATCCAGACCATCGTGGCCAAGTTTGATGAGAAGCTGCTGCGCACGGCCATTGAGATGGAGCTGGAGCGCAGCGGACAAATCTACTTCGTACACAACCGCGTTGAGACGATCTACGAGCTTGCCTCTAAGATTCGCGAGCTGGTGCCGCAGGCGCGCGTGGTCACAGCGCACGGACAGATGGGCGAAGGCGAGCTGGAGCAAGCGATGCTCGCGTTTATGAATGGTGAGTTTGATGTGCTGTGCGCCACCAGCATTATTGAAAACGGCCTCGACATTCCGCGCGCCAACACCATCATCATTAACCGCGCCGACCGCCATGGCTTGAGCGAGCTCTACCAGCTGCGCGGCCGCGTGGGCCGCAGCGATCGTCGCGCCTATGCGTACCTGCTCATACCTCCAGAGAATGAACTGACAGAAGTTGCGCGCCGCCGCCTTGCCGCCTTGAAAGAGTTCAGCGACCTGGGCGCGGGCTTCAAAATTGCAGCGCTTGACCTGGAACTGCGTGGCGCGGGCAACATGCTGGGCGGCGAACAGAGCGGCCACATTGAAGCCATCGGCTTTGAGATGTATACGTCGATGCTGCAGGAAGCTGTTGCGAAGATTAAGGGCGAAGGTATTGAAGAGCGGCCGGGTGTGCAGCTGAGTCTTGGCATCTCATTGCGGATTGATGCGGATTACATTGCAGAGGAGAACCAACGTCTGCGCATGTACAAGCGCATTGCCGGCGCTGTGGATAGTGGTGTGCTGACGGATGTGCGTGCGGAGATGATGGATCGTTACGGTGAACTGCCGGAGAGTGTGATTAACCTGCTGGCTGCCGCGGAGATCCGCCTGCAGTGCGAGCGCATTGGCATTGCGCAGCTTGACCGCAAGCGCATTCAGTTCGACGAGAACAAGCTGAAGGTCTTCCGCGAGATGCTGATCCTCAAGTTTGACCCTAAGGCGAAGATTGATCCGGGCATGTTGATGAAGATGGTGTCGCGCAACACGAAGAAGGGCGCGCAGTTTACGCCGCAGGGCGTGCTGCGCTGGCCGCTGAACTCCGCGCAGTCCGCAGGTGTAATTGCGGAGACGAAGTCGCTGCTGGAGCAGCTTGATCTTGTACCTGTGGCGGGATAGTCGCTATGGCCAAATCGAAATCGAAATCCGACGTGCAGAGCTTCGACGCAACACTGGACAAGGAGCACATCCTTGGCTGGACGATTGCGCGCGTGCCGTTTGACCCGGCGAAGGTGTGGAGTGAACGCATTCGTCAGCGGGTGAAGGGCACGGTCAACGGCTTTGCATTTCGCACATCGCTGTTTCCAATCACAGGCGGAAGCGCAAGTTACTTTCTGCTGGTGAATGCGGCGATGCAGAAGGGCGGCAAGGTAAAGCCTGGGCAGATTGCAGCATTCACGCTGGAGCCTGATCTTGATCCGCGGCCTGCGGAGTTGCCGGAAGAGCTGGATGCGCTGCTGGACGAGGCCGATGGCCTGCGCGAGTGGTACGAATCACTGACGGAGTACACGCGCCGCGAGCTTGGCAAGTGGGTGCTTGGCGTGAAGAGTGATGACGCACGCATACGTCGCGCGCAGCAGGCGGCTGAGCGCCTGCTGGCAACCATGGAGGCAGAGGTTGAGCTACCGCCCGTGATTGCAAAGGCACTGACGCGGCGGCCGAAGGCGCGCGAGGGCTGGGCGAAAATGTCCGAGACGCAGCGCCGTAATGAGTTGATGGCCGTCTTCCACTACCTGTCGCCAGAGGCGCGTGAGAAGCGCATCGGCAAATTGTGCGACGCGGCGGAAAAGCGCGTGAAGTAACTTCTTCCGGTGCATCGTAAGATGGTTCGCATGATTCTTCCCCGCATGCGCACGGCGATCGCCGCCATCACAGTTGGGCTTTGTACCCTTGCTGCTTCCTCTACGGTGACTGCGCAGCGGCTGGGCCCTGACGGCGCTACGCAGACCTTCAACTTTTTGGTGGACACCTACTTTGACGAGGTGTACTTCCACTTCAGCCCCACGGCGGGCACAAGCGCGGGGCTGCATCAGTACGACACGCAGCTTGAGGATTACTCTGCCGCGGGAATCCAGAAAGAGATTGCAGCGCTGCACCAGTATGAGACGAAGGTGAGTGCGGTGCCGGCGGATGGGCTGGATGCATCGGTTGCGGGCGACCGCGAGATATTGCTGAACTCCATTCGTTCGCAGGTGTTGTCGCTTGAGACGATCCGCATGTGGCAGAGGAATCCGGATAACTATTCCAGCGGCGTGACGGCTTCTGTGTTCACGATTATGGAGCGGCCGTATGCGCCGGTGAATACGCGGCTGCGCGCTGCGATTGCGCGTGAGAAGCAAATGCCGCAGGTGTTTGCCGAGGCGCGGAAGAATCTGCAGAATCCGCCGAAGATTTATACCGAGATTGCGCTGGAGCAGGTGGACGGCAACATCAGTTTCTTTGAGCATGATGTGCCGCTGGCCTTTGCGGATGCGACAGACGCCGCGGCCAAGGCGGAGTTTGCGAAGACCAACGCTGCCGTTGTCGATGCGCTGAAGAGCTATGCCGCGTGGATGAAGACAGACCTGCTGCCGCGGTCGAATGGCGACTTCCGTTTTGGTGCGGACACGTATCGCAAGAAGCTGCTGTATGACGAGATGGTGGATACGCCGCTGGACAAGCTGCTGGCCGTGAACGATGTCAACATGAAGGCGAACCAGGCAGAGTTTGCACGCATTGCAAAGGAGCTTGATCCTACCAAGACGCCGACAGAAGTTCTCGCGCAGCTGGCTACCATTCATCCTGCGCCGGACAAGCTCCTGGATGCCTTCCGCGATAGCTTCACGGCAGAGATTGCGTTCATCCAGAGCCACCACATCATCACGCTGCCCAGCGATGTACGGCCTGTGCTGGAGGAGACGCCTCCGTTTGAGCGCGCAACAACGTCTGCAAGCATGGACCCGCCGGGACCGTTTGAGAAAAACTCCACCAAGGCGTTGTTCAACGTAACGCTGCCGGAGAAGGGCTGGACGCCCGAGCACATTGCAGAACACATGGCGGAGTTCAACGTGGGCACGGTGGTGAGCACCAGCATTCACGAGGCGTATCCGGGCCACTACGTGCAGTTCTTGTGGCAGGACCAGTTCCCCAGCAAGATTCGCAAGTTGCTGGGTGCGTCAACCAACATTGAAGGTTGGGCGCACTACTGCGAACAGATGATGCTGGACGAGGGCTACCAGACGCCGGGTGCAGATGAGCGCACACGCAAACTCATCCGGCTGGGACAGCTGCAGGATGCGCTGCTGCGCAATGCGCGCTTCGCCGTCGGCATCAAGATGCACACCGAGGGATGGACGACGGAGCAGGCGGAGAAGTACTTTGTGACGGAGGGCTACCAGTCGCCGTCCGTGGGCAAGATGGAGACGAAGCGCGGCACGGCCGATGCAACGTATCTGTACTACACGCTGGGCAAGCTTGAAATTCTTAAGCTGCGCGCAGACGTGAAGAAGAAGCAAGGCGCGGCTTTCACGCTGCAGGGCTTCCACGACGCGCTAATGAAGCAGGGATTTGTGCCTATCAAGATTGTGCGGCAGGCCATGCTGCATGATGGCTCGCCTGTGCTGTAGGCGTTCGTCATCCTGAGCGTAGCGAAGGATTCCGACGCATTTGGCACGAGCAATGCAGCAGACAGCTTTTAGCTACGGCATTCGTGCAACGGAAACGCACGGAAGCGGTGGTGAATGTGAACTCGTCGGGATCCTTCGCTCCGCTCAGGATGACAGCTGCGCAAGGTGGTCGTAAAAAGGGAAGGCCGCTCTTTCGAGCGGCCTTTCTTTTGATCGGTAAGAAGTACAGTCTACGAGATTCCGTGCAGGTAGTCGTAGTCGACCTTTGCGGCCTGGATTGCCGGCATGCGGCTGTAGGGGCCTTCCTGCTCCACAAAGATGTGCTGGATGCCCTTGCCCTTCACGCCTGCAAAAATCTCCTTGTAGTTGACGACGCCCTGGCCAATCTCCGATCCTTCCGGCCGCACGGGTCCGCTGGTGCTGGCTCCCTTGGGATAGGGTAGGAAGTCCTTGATGTGCAGCATCTTGATGCGGCCCGGGTAGCGCGCCACAAAGTCCGCGGGCTTGTAGCCGGCCACGGTCATCCAGCCGCAGTCAATCTCAAAGGTGACCAGGTCCTTGTCCGTATGGCTGATCAGGTAGTCATAGCCGGGCTTGCCTTCCATGGTGGCAAACTCCATGGTGTGGTTGTGCGCGGCAAACTTCAGGCCTGCGGCCTTCGCGGCAGCGCCCACCTTGTTCATGTCCTCGGCCAGCGCCTTGAACTTCTCCGGCGTCAGCGGAGCCAGCATGCCTTCGCGCATCTTGGCCATGGCGGCCTTGCGATCGTCGGCACTCATGTTCGGGTCCATTGCCGGTGCGGGCGCGGCCAGCCAACCCTGCGGCACAGACGAGGTGGCGTAAGTACAGCCGAGTGCGTGTGCGTCGTCAAACGATGCGTTCAGGTCTGTAAGCTTCAGCGGCAGGTGCGCGCTGGGGCACTTCAGGCCGTTGTCGTCCAGCATTTTGCGCAGCTCGGCTGCGGTCTTGGCGCTGCCAAAGCCTGCCGTTTCTACTTCCTTGTAGCCGATAGCGGCAATCTGCTTGACGGTGGCGGCTGCATCCTTCTGCATGTCCGCGCCGACAACGTACAGCTGAATGCCGATGGGCAGGCCAAGCGGATCGGCCAGAGCCCACTTTGGCAGCGCCGCGCTGCCTGCGAGCAGTGCAGCGACCGTGCCCGTACGAGAGAGAAACTGCCTGCGTGTAACGCTGTTCCGTGTGACTCTGTTCATAGCCCGCTCCATTATTGATAATCCGTTCAGCAGCGATGCAACTCTAGACCCTTCGCGCATCGCAGCGCAAGAGAGATTCAACTGACAAAAGGATTAAGACTTCGCCTTCAGGGTAAAGCTGGCATCTGCCTTGCCGCTGGCGGGCACCGTCACCGTGGTGGATTGCGTGCCAAGCGTCTCATGCCACACGATTACCGTGTAGGTGCCGGGCGGCAGGTTGGGCAGGGTAAAGCTGCCGTCGTCCTTGGTTACGGCGAAGTACGGATTGTCCACGACGCCGATGAAAGCGTGCATCCAGTTGTGGATGTTGCACTTCACCGGGATCATCACTTCCTGCTTGGTGAATTTGCGGTGCATCGCGGGGTCGCCGGGGCCCTGGCTGTGGTTCCACTCGCGATTGACCATGGCCATGGGATGAATGTTGTGGGTGACGGGATCGCTGTTCACCACGTCAAGCGTCTGGCCGATCATCAGGCCCAACACGCGCGGGCGGAACCAGCAGCCGTTCTGGTCAATGGTGACGGCTGCATCGGGCACGGCAAAGTTTTTGCCTTCGAGGCCCTTCTCTACATAGACGAATGCGTTGCCGAGGTTGCCTTTGCCGTCCACCACCAATGATTCGTCATACGCGTTGCCCTTGTGCGCGGCAACGCATGATGGGTCGCTGCTCATGTCCACGAGCTTGGGCTTCGGCTTTGCGCCGCTGTACTTTACCGTGCCGCTCACGCTGCCTGCGGTTGCGGGGTCAACCTTGTATGTGGGAAGCACCGCAGCAACTGCAGGGTTGGCGACGACGGCTGCTGCAGGCGGGTTCGACTTGCAGCCGGTGACGACGAGTGTGACAAAGAGGGCAACGAAGGCAAAGCGGCGCAGATTCATCATGGTCTTTTCAAACTCCCAGAATTACTTTGACGCGGGCGGTCCCACGTCGGGCGGCATGCTGCCCGTCAATGATTGCAGAAACTCCACCAGGTCTGCGCGGTCCTGCCCTGTGAGATGAATTTTCTTCATCTCCGGGTCAAGGTACGGATTGCTGTTGCCCTGCCCGGCGTAGAAGTCCACCACGGCCTTCAGCGTCTTCAGCGTGCCGTCGTGCATGTAGGGCGCGGTCTTGTCGATGTTCCGCAGCGTGGGCGTTTTGAACGCGCCGGTGTCGGTGGCGATCTTCGTCTCGTGGAAGCGGCCAATGTCGGTGAAGGCGCCTGTGTCTGCAACGCCCTGGCCGGTGTTGTGGAACTTGCCGTCAGTAAACAGCGCGGCATGAGGCCCCACGGTGTGGCATGCGGCGCAGTTGCCGCGCGTGGGGTCCAGGTACACCATGTAGCCTCGGACCTGCGCGGGCGTCAGCGCGGTTTTGTCGCTGCCGTACATAAAGCGGTCAAAGGGTGCATCGCCGCTGAGTGCGGTGCGCTCGAAGCTGGCCAGCGCATTCTCGACGCGTTCAATGTTGACGTCGGGTGTGCCGAAGCTCTGCTTGAACATCGCCTGATACTGCGGATCGTCGCCCAGCTTGCTGACGTCTGCAGCGTGCGGCCGGCTCATCTCAACGGGGTTCGCTATGGGGAAGGCGGCCTGCTGCTCCAGCGTGATGGCGCGGCCATCCCAAAACTGGAAGGGCATGTAGGCGGCGTTCAGAATGGTTGGAGCATTGCGAACGCCCAGCGCACCCCGCACGCCGGTGGACACGTTTTTGCCGTCGGTAAAGTAAGCCGACGGCTCATGGCATGACGCGCAGGAGAGTGTGCCGTCCACGGAGACGCGCTTGTCATAAAACAGCTTGCGGCCCAGCGCAATGGTGTCGGCTGTCGGTTGGTTGTCCTTTGGGATGGGCAGCGGCGGCAGACCCAGCGGCACCTTGATCTGTACCTCAGGCCCAATGGGCTTGCTGCTGACCGGCGCGCGTTTGCAACCCGCTACAGTAAGCAGCAGTGCGGTAAGCAATCCAGCGGCGATGGGTGCGGCGCGATGCATCATTTGCTTTGACGATTATCACGCGGCAGAGGCTGCGCGTGCTGGCGCAGGACTGCAGAGTTATTGCTGAAGCTCAGACAGTATCTGCGTGTGACGTGCAGGGTCGATCACTTCAAACAGATAGCCGTTTACCGGTTCACGAAAGAACAAGCGCTGAAACGGCGTGGCGCGCAGCGGCTCAATCAGTTCGCCGCCTGCGTCCTGCACACGTTTGCGCAGGGCGGGGAAGTCCGCCAGCGGATGAAATAGGGCGACGTGGCGGCCAAACTCCGCCTCATGCGGACCGCAGGCAAAGTCCTCCACGTAGAAGACGTGCAGCTCCTGCCCGCCTCCAATGTCGAACCACACCAGCTCCACCGGCGAGTTCGTTGGCACGGCCTTGCGCTTGTAACGCAGCGTGTCTTCAATAAACTGCGCGGTGGCCTCAACGTGCTGCGTGGGCAGCGTCATGTGGGCAAAGCTCATGCTTGCCGCCTGCCGATCATGCTGCGGGTTCAAAACCTTTGGCAATCCATTTTGACCAGTAGAAGACCAGCGGCGTTGCGCCGGTGTTCAGAATGCCGTGCTCCACGTTGCCACCCACGTACATGATGTCACCGCGCTTCACGTAGGTCGTCTTGCCCTCGACATACATCTCGCCCGTACCCTCGGCAATCACCATCGTCTCTTCTTCAGGATGCCGATGCGGCGCATGCGGCGTCGCGCCGGGGTCAAGCACCGCCATGCCCGTGCACATGGTTGAGAGCTGGTCCGTGGGGCCGTTGTAGTGAACGTATGCAGTGCAGCCGCTGTCGACAACGGGCGGCAGACCGGCGTAGCTGATGACGCCATCTTCCAGCTTGGCTGCTTCGGTTGACGGTGTGATGACGAGATTCGGTTCGGCCATGGCGCAACTCCTCCAGAGGCCGCCAGTATAGACGATCCACCTGTGCGCTTTGAAGGATCAACCGCTGCACTAAGTGTGCAACGGTGCAGCAGGCGTAATCCGGCGCAGCAGCAGGATTACGCCGCCTGCAGCAAGCAGGCTCAGACCCATCACCATAAAGCTGGTGCGTGTGCCACCTGGCATACCCTGCAGCATGCCCACGCCATAGCTGCCCAAAAACGATCCCAGCGCGCCAAAGCTGTTCACCAGCGCGGTTAGGATGGGCGCCCCTCCACATGGCCATGTGCGGGCACGGCCAGTGTACGCGCGCGTTTATGCGGGTGGCGGCAGTAACGAGGGAGCGGGTTTGCCCTCCAGAACAGCGACGATGTTATCCAGTGCCAGCATGCCCATTGCGGTGCGCGTCTCCACCGTTGCGCTGCCAATGTGCGGCAGCAGAAACGTGTTGGGCAAATCGGCATAGCCGGGGTTGATCTTCGGCTCGCCTTCGAACACATCCAGCCCCGCCGCGGCCACCTGGCCGCTCTTCAACGCTGCAATCAGCGTCTCGTCATCCACCAGGCCGCCGCGCGCGGTGTTCACCACGATGGCTCCGTGCGGCAGCATGGCCAGCGTTTCCGCATTCAAAAAATGCCGCGTGGCAGGTGAGTTGGGTGCATTCAACGACAGGAAATCGCTGACCCGCAGCAGGCTCTCAGCCGACGCGTGATACACCGCACCCTCCTCCATCTGCGGCGGCAGTTGGGTGCGGTTGTAATAGTGGATCGTCATGCCAAAGGCGCGCGCACGCTGCGCCACCGCGCGGCCAATGCGTCCCATGCCAAAGATGCCAAGGCGCTTGCCGGTGATGCCCCAGCCCAGCAGATGCGCTGTGCCGCGCGTTGCCCACTCGCCGCTGCGCACCAGCTGCTGCGCCTCAAACGCGCGGCGCGATGCGCCCAGCAACAGCAGCAGTGCAATGTCTGCGGTGGCGTCATTCAGCACATCCGGCGTGTAGCCCACGGGAATGCCCGCGGCGGCCGCGGCTGCTCGGTCCACATGTTCATACCCAACGGAGAAGGTTGAGATGACGCGCACGGAAGCGGGCAGTAGCTGAAAGAAGCGCGCATCCAGCTTGTCCGCCGAGGACACAAACAGCGCGTCCGCGCCATCTGCGGCGGCAAGCAGTTCGTCCTGCGTATAAGGCCGGCCCAGTGTGTTGTAGCGCGGCGTAAATTCGCGCTCAATGCGCGCCACAACCGCGGGCGTTTGCCAATGTGTCACTACAAGCGTGGGCATAGTCGAACCAGTGTACCTGTGAACTTCTTGCCAAGCCTCTCCTTGCGAGAGGGTGACAGTGTGCGACATACGCAACGCGGAAGCGTGTCATTTCGTATCTCTGGCAGAATTTAGGACGACCCATTTCAAAAGCCCTGCATCCAACCGCTCACCCGAGGTATGGATAGGGATGTGGATTGTCAGGCTGGCGCTTCGACGCCCGTACACATTTGTGGTTTTTTCGCTGCTGATGCTGCTGCTTGGCATTGGCTCTGCAGCCGTCACGCCCAAAGACATTTATCCGTACATCAACATCCCCGTCGTCACCATTGTGTGGACCTACAGCGGTCTGCCGCCGCAGGACATGGAAGGCCGCATTGTCACCATCTGCGAGCGCGCGCTCACAACCACCGTCAACGACATTGAGCACACCAGCAGCGAGAGCTACCAGGGCGCGTCTGTCATTCGCGTGTACTTCCAGCCCAACGTCAAGGTTGAGCTGGCGCTCTCGCAGATTACCGCGGTGGTGCAAACCGTTCTGCGTGTGCTGCCGCCCGGTACCTTCCCGCCTAACATCCTCAAGTACGACGCCAGCAGCGTGCCCATTGTGCAGCTTGGCCTCTCCGGTCAGGGCCTCACAGAAGAAGACCTGTACGACCTTGGCCTGTCGTTCATCCGGCCGCGCCTTGCCAATGTAAAGGGCGCCTCTGTGCCATTGCCATACGGCGGCAAGGTGCGCCAGGTGCAGGTCGATGCGGATCCGAATTTGATGTATTCGCACCATCTTTCGGCAAGCGATATCTCAACGGCATTCAACCAGCAGAACCTCATTCTTCCTGCAGGCACAGCCCGCATGGGCGACCGCGAATTCATCGTGAAGATGAACTCGTCGCCGCCCGTTGTGTCTGCACTCAACGACCTTCCCATTCGCGCGAATAACGGTGCTGTTGTCCTTGTGAAGGACGTTGCGCAGGTGCGCCTCGGCTTTGCGCCGCAGGAAAATATCGTGCGGCAGGATGGCAAACGAGCAGCGCTCCTTACAGTGCTGAAGAATGGCGAAACATCCACGCTGGACATTGTGAAGGGCGTGAAGGACATACTGCCGCAGGTAAAGGCAGGGCTGCCTCCATCGCTTGAAATTACACCGCTCTTCGACCAATCCGTCTTTGTGAGCGAATCCATCAGTGAAGTCATCCGCGAAGGTGTCATCGCCGCGGCGCTTACAGCGTTAATGATCCTGTTGTTCCTCGGCTCATGGCGATCCACGCTGATTGTCTGCGTGTCAATTCCCTTGTCCATCGCGACGTCGCTTGTAGTTCTTGCGGCGCTGGGCGAGACCATCAACGTAATGACGCTTGGCGGTCTTGCACTGGCAGTTGGCATTCTGGTTGACGACGCAACCGTTGAGATTGAGAACACGCACCGCAACATGAGCGAGAAGAAGCCGCTGGTGCGGGCGATTCTTGACAGCGCGCAGCAGGTGGCTACGCCGGCCTTTGTCTCCACACTTTCGATCTGCCTGGTGTTTACGCCGGTTGTGCTGCTTAGTGGACCGGCAAAGTATCTGTTTACTCCGCTTGCCATGGCTGTGGTCTTCGCGATGATGGCGTCGTATTTTCTATCGCGGACGCTTGTGCCTACCATGATGCACTTCCTGCTGCCGGCTGAGATTGGTTTGTATCAGGACCCGGCTGCTGCGGAAAAAGAGGTGGAAGAAAACTTCATCTGGCGCTGGCATATGCGCTTTGACGAGTGGTTTGAGCGCCGTCGCGAGAGCTACAAAAAACTGTTGGAATTCACGCTGGAGAGTCGCGCGCTGACCATCGGCATCTTCGGATTGTTTGTGCTGCTTTCACTGCCGCTGGCATTTCTCATTGGCGAAGATTTTTTCCCGTACATTGATTCTGGCCAGATGCGGCTGCACGTGTATCCGCCGGCGGGCATGCGGCCAGAGGATTCTGAGCAGTATTTCGCCGCTGTGGAGCAGGAGATTCGCCACGTTATTCCTGCGGATGAATTAAAGCTGATTCTGGATAACCTTGGCCTGCCCAGCGGTGGCTTCAACCTTGCTTTTGGAGCGAGTACGACGATTTCCAACTCGGATGGCGACATCTTCGTATCGCTGGCACCGGGCAAGCGCAATACAGAGCTGTATCAGCGGAGACTGCGCGAGGACCTGCACAACAAATTTCCGGATGCGACGTTCTTCTTCACCGCGGCGAATATCACAGAACAGATTCTTGATTTTGGTTTGCCCGCTCCAATCGATCTGCAAATCTCCGGACGAAGCCCGCAAAACTTTGCAACAGCGCAGCAGATGTTGAAAGAGGTGCAGGCGATTCCAGGCGTGGCCGATGCGCACATCCATCAGCAGCTGTCGCTGCCTACTGTGAACGTGAATGTGGATCGACTGAAGGCAAGGCAGATTGGGCTGACGCAGCAGGACGTAGCGCAGAGCATGCTGATTTCGCTGACGGGCACTGGACAGACAGCGCCAAACGAATGGCTGAATCCGCAGAACGGCGTGAACTACCAGGTGGTGGTGCAGACGCCACAGTACCGCATCGATTCCATGCAGGCACTGGCGCGCACGCCGATCACGTCGCCCGCCGGCAACGCGAGTCAACTGCTGGGCAACGTTGCAAATTTTGAGCGCGACGTAACGCCCACTGTCATTGACCACTACAACATTCAGCCGGTCTATGACATTTATGCCAACGTCGATCAGCGCGACCTTGGCGGCGTCTCCAGCGACATCCAGAAGATTATGGATAAGCATCGGCCCAACCTGCCGGTGGGTTCGCAGCTTGCACTGCGCGGCGAAGTGAAGACGATGAGCGACTCGTTCACGCGCCTTGGTATAGGCATCATCTTCGCCATCATGCTTGTCTACCTTTTGATGGCTGTGAACTTTCAGTCATGGCTTGATCCGCTCATCATCCTGATGTCGTTGCCCATCGCATTTTCCGGCATCTTGTGGATGCTATTCATGACGCATACGACGTTCAATGTGCCGTCGCTGATGGGCGCCATTATGACGATTGGCGTTGCGACCGCCAACAGCATCCTGATGGTGGTGTTTGCCAATGACGAACGCGCCGCGGGCAAGAACAGTGTTGAAGCCGCGATCAGCGCGGGTTATACGCGTCTGCGCCCCGTCTGCATGACGGCCCTTGCCATGATCATCGGCATGTTCCCCATGGCGCTTGCGCTGGGTGAAGGCGGCGAACAGAATGCTCCGCTGGGCCGCGCCGTTATTGGCGGTTTGCTCTTCGCCACGCTCGGCACATTGTTCGTTGTTCCCATCATGTACTCGTGGTTGCGCACGGCAGCGCCGCGCGACATGGATAAGGAAATTGACGAGGCGTACCACGAAGGCGATAGCGCAGAAGAAAAGCAGAAGCAGGCGCAGCAAGGCAGCGGTGGCGGTGATGCGCAGCCGCAGCCAGCGTAAAACGAGGCGATCAACACGATGAGCGACGACTTACAGCAGCGCGTATATCCCGAAGATGAGCGGCTTCGCAAGATTGAGGAAGATCCCGATCGGCGGATGACACGCGCCGAATGGGAGAACGAGGAATCGCTGGAGCGACAGGCTGCACACAAGCGGCACGACAGCGTCGTGCACGATCGTCAGGTGCAGCAGGAGCACGACCGCAAGCACCGCGCGCAACATCGCAACTGGGGCAAGGTTCTTCTTTGGATCGGCGTTGGCGTCGCGGTGCTGCTGCTCATCTTCATCATTGGCTATCTGCCTCATCGTGCAGAAGAGAAGAAAGCCGCTGCTGCCGCAAGAGAGCGCGACCAGGAAGAGCCGCAGGTGACTGTGGTTGAGGTGAAGCGCAGCAGCAAGCCAGGGCAGTTGACGGTTCCGGGCACCACCGCGCCGCTTATGGAGGCATACATCTACGCGCGCGCCAATGGCTACCTGCAGAAGCGTTACGTGGACATTGGTGATCACGTAAAGAAGGACCAGCTTCTTGCGGTGATTGACGCGCCTGATCTGGATCAGCAGGTAGAGCAGGCTCGGCAGCAACTGCATCAGGCGGAAGCAGATGAAGCGCAGCAGCAGGCGCAGCTAGCCCTGCGCCGCGTTACGTGGGAGCGCTGGCGCACACTGGTGGCGAAGGGTGTTTTCTCTCGTCAGGATGGTGATCAGCGCGAGACGGACTACAACGCGCAGCTTGCCATTGTTGCGTCTGCACAGCGCAACGTCGAAAGCTTTCGCGCAAACCTGAACCGTGCGATTGCGCTGCAAAGCTATGAGCGTGTCACCTCGCCTTTTGATGGAGTCATTACGCAGCGCAACACCGACATTGGTGCGCTGGTTGGCGCAGGCGGCACATCCACGCCTCCGCCTACAAATTCATCGAACACGCCCACGGGCGGCTCTGCAGGCGTAAGCAGTGCAAGCACCAGCGGCACCAGCGGTAATGCCAACATGACAGCCACGCCAAGCACCGGCCAGGCCAGTGGAGGCGCGCTGTTTGCCGTGGCTCAGATTGATAAGCTGCGCATCCTCGTCGCCGTGCCGGAGGGCTATGCCTCCAGCATCGTAACCGGCATGCCCGCGCAGGTCTTTCTGCAGGAACGCACCGGCAAGCCCATCACCGGCACCGTAACGCGCACCACGCATTCCATCGATCAAAACACCCGCACCATGCTGACGGAGGTTGATCTGGACAACCACGACGGCAGCCTTTCGCCCGGCATGTACACGATTGTGACCTTTGTTCAGGTTCGTGGAACGGCACCACTCACGGTGCCCGGTGATGCCGTGGTCGTCCGGCAGGACCGCACAATGCTTGCGATTGTGCGCGACATGAAGGTGCAGATGGTGCCTGTCGAAATTGGCCGCGACTATGGCCCGTCGGTTGAAATTCTTAGCGGCATTCAGCCGGGCGATCACGTCATCAC
>JAMFTB010000048.1 GCA_026225595.1 Terriglobus sp.
AGCGAACAGGCTGCTTGAATCCTGTGTCGTTTTGGTGTGGCTTACTGTGGCAACGAAGCCAAGTATGCGGAGATGTTTACGATGTCTTCGTCCGTCAGTTTTTCGACGACGGGCTTCATCATGGCGGAGTTTTTGCCATGGCGTGCGCCTGTCTTGAAGTCGTAGAGCTGGCGTCCGGTTGCGCTGGGGCTGCGGCCTGCAAGCGGCGGAATGGTGTCGCCCATGCCGTGCAGATCGGCGCCGTGGCACGCAGTGCAGGCCATAATGCGGCCGCCCCCGCCGGTCTTCACCAGCACCTCGCCCTTCTTCACGCTGCCCACCGGCACGTAGGCGATGAAGCCGGATGTGGGATCGCGCAGCAGGGTGCGGTCAAAGCTCTCTGGAATCTCAATGATGCGGTTGTCGATGGGCTCCTTTGCTCCGCTGGCGTCAACCGCCGTCAGGCGATGCGGCCCCGGTATGGTCTTCGGGACGGTGTCTGCCTCCACCACGCGAATCCATTTGGCAGGGCCGATGGAGTGGAAGTAATCCAGCGCGGCTTTGGCATCCTCGGTTGGAACTCCCTTGGCAACAGGGATCATGGTGATCACGCCCATGTTCACGACCGCTGCATGGCGCAGGTCGCCCTTCATGTCCTCAAGCTGCTGCTGCATGTAGGCCACGGGCATGCCGTTCAGGTTTTCCGTGTCGGACTTGCCATAGCCGTTAATCAAATGGCATGTGCCGCACGCGCGATAGACACCGGCCTTGCCCTCGGTCACCGGCGCGGGAGCCTTCGGGTGCGAGTCGGGGAACCAGTCCACCGCGCCCACGCCGTCAATCTCCTTGGTGGTGAATGCCTTTGTGCTGCCCGGTAGATGATGCGGCTGGCCGTCGTCCGGCGGCAGCGCGGGCGATCCCGGCGGAGGCGTTGGCGTGTACGGCCACTGCGGCAGGTCTGTGTGCTGCAGCTCCGTGGGAGCCTCATAGCTGATCCGAGCACGTGCGGGTGCTGGTATTACTGCCTGCGGTGTTGCCGCTGGTGTTGCCGGAGCCTGAAAGGCTGCCAGCGAAACGGAACAGGCAAGGACGGCGGCAAGCGCCAGGGAAGCGGAGACGGCTACTGTGCGATGACGTGGCATGGGTTTCACAACCTTCGTGTGCGCGAGTATCGGCGCACCGCAATCTCTCACATTGCTGCAAAGCGCGGCAAGAGATTATTGATAATCCTGCCTGCACATTCAGGCCACGTTATCCTTTCAAAAAAAAGACGGCAAACAGCGTGGCTCCACGCTGGCGGGTTGTTGCTACACTGCAAACATCCCTACGGAATAAGGCAGCAGGGCGCATCTTCAGGACGCGTTTCCGCTGCATCTTTGGAGTCTTATGCGCCGCATTCTTGCAGCATCGCTCGCCGTTCTTCTGCCCGTATCCGCTGTCACGCAGGAGTCGCCCAACCCCATCCTTGGCTTTACCTCGCAGTCTTCCGCAACGGAGCGTACGTGGGAGACCAAGTACCAGGCCATCCCTGACGCGAAGAACGTGGTGAAGAACATGCACGTGCTCGCGGCGCATCCGCACAACGTGGGCAGCGCTGCACAGCGCGCCAACGCAGAGTGGGTGGTGGCACAGTACAAGAGCTG
>JAMFTB010000002.1 GCA_026225595.1 Terriglobus sp.
CATAGGGCGTCAGGTTGATCAGCATTCCAGACACGGTAAGCACCAGCAGCGTGAGGAAGCCGCGCATTGCGGCCCACTGGATGACATACGTATCGCGAACTTCACCCTTGATGGTGACGCGAAATTTGTGACCAAAGGGATCGAGAAGGCCGCGGATAATTGCAGGAACAAAGTAGAAGATGCCCACAATGCGGCCAAGCTCTGACACAATGGGTACCACGCGCTTGCCTGTAATCCAGTACATAACGATCATGCTCATGGCCATGCGTGGCACGATCATGGTGATCAGGTGGCCGACTTCCGCATTGAACGGCGGGATGCCGAGCCACCAGTACACGCCCGGCGCAGTCAGAATCAGGAACGGCCAGAAGTAGCTCAGGTAGAACACGATTGGATCCAGGAAAAACAAACGATCCAGTAGGGTAAGGCCCTTCGCGCGGAACGGGCCACCGGGCAGGTACATGCACTGCAACGATCCAAGCGCCCAGCGGCAACGCTGACGGATAAAGGACGCAAGGCTTTCTGCTGCGAGACCTTCGCTGAGCGTCTCGTTGAGATAACGAACGGTGTAGCCCTTGGCCCGGAGCAGGTACGACGAATAAAGATCTTCCGTGATGCTCTCTTCGGGTATGCCACCGATTTCATCCAGCGCGGATCGCCGTACGAGAAAGCTGCCTCCATAGCAAAAGGCGTTGTCCCATGTATCGCGTGCCGGTTGCACAATGTCGGTAAACACGCGCTGTTCTTCAGGCCATGCATTCTCACCCAGCAGGTTGTACTGCACGGGGTCAGCGTTGGTAAGGTTGCCCGGTGTCTGCACAAGCCCAATCTTGGGGTCGCGCATGAATCCTGCGGTGCGTTCCAGGAAATTTGGATACACAACGAAGTCCGCATCAATGGACAGGATGAGGCTGCCGGTCGTTTGAGCCATGCCGCTGTTGATGTTTCCGGCCTTGTAGCCTTTACGGTTATCGCGGCGCAGGTAACCTACTTCCAACTCCTTGCAACGCGTTGCCAGCCACGAACGGTCGCCGTCATCCAGTACCCAGACCTTGAAGTCTGGCCAGCGAAGCTTTTTGGCGGCAGTGATGCTGCGCTCAAGAATTTCCCAGCCTTCATTCACTGTGGGAATAAATACATCCACCGAGGGAAAGTCTTTTTCCGTCAGCAACTGCGCTTCGTACGTGTCAGCCTCTGCCTTGCGGTCTGAGAGCTTGATGAAAAGAATGGTGTGAATGCTAATCTGCAGCACCGCAATAAATTCCGCGGTGAAGACGCAACCTGCCCACAGAAACGCCGGCGTAAAGCCCGCGGGCGGCAGCGTCTCAAAGAAGCGCCACGAGATATACCGCACATTGAAGTACACCACTGCAAAGGCGCCGATGCCGCGCATCAAAGGCATCTTCCAGGGCAACATGGGCGCGATGATCAGAATCGCGAGAAGGAAGATCAGGAATCCGAGAACTCCCGGGAAAAGGTCGATCAACTTGGGAACTCCTCAAAGGTCAACAACGGCTGTCCGCTGGAGCGCTCACGTCGCTATAACAGGGTCAGTGGAAAAACAGAATTGCGCAGGGCCTCTGACTACATGCGCTTAAGCCAGAAGTAGATGCCTGCCCGAATCCTGTGTCCTGATCCTGGGAACAACACCTTCGCCGACTGGCCGATGTACATCGCCTTGCGGTCTTCCGGAGCGAGCTCAATGCTGACGTGATACTGATCCGGGTGAACCGGCTGCAGATCGATTGCGTTGACTTCTTCGTTCTGCAGACGACGGTTGGTTCCTTCAAACGAAGTAACTCTTCCGGATAGTTCCTTACCAAGGCCGCTGAGGTAGACCAGCGCCGTATCTCCAATGGAAAGTTCCGGGCCGTAGCGGCGATCGAGCCACACTTCAACGTGGATGGAGTTGGCATCTGCAATGCGGAAGAGGTCCGTGCCTTCCTGAACCGTCTGCCCCGTTGCAACGGATCGCGACCAGATGGTGCCGGAGACGGGGCTCACAATCGTCGTCTTCTGACCAACGGTGGTGGACAGATCATCCGTCGGGACGGAACCAGCCTCCTTCAGTTGACGATCAAGCGATGCCTTCTCCTGCAGCAGACGCTCCAGTTCTGAGGTGGCATTGTCTCGCGCGCTCATGAACGGTGGCGTCATGCTGGGGTCAAGAATGTAGCCGGCCTTTGCATCAGCCAGCTGTTGCTGCAGGCGGCGAAGCGCAGCGCTCTTGGTGTCCGCATCGCGCTGAACCTGCTCTGCCTTATCTGTCACCTGGTCCAGCATCGGACGCGAGATCAGATGATCCTTCATCGCATCCTGGCTGCGCTTTACTTCCTCTGCTGAACTTGCGGCCTTCCGCTGTGCGCTCTCGGATGCTCGCTCTGCCTCGCGAACCTGCAACGCCAGATCGGCCGCTACATGCTGCAGGTACTGGCTGTACATCTGGTCGTAGCGGCTCTTCTCCTGCTGACTTGCAGCAAGCGAGGCACCAACACGTGCAGACTCCTGCTCCATGTCAGAGCGGACGTGCGATACGCCAAGAGACTCCGACCGGAGGGTCGTGTGGGGAATGCTGGTTGTCGCAAGAACCTGGTTGGCGACAACGGAATCACCCGTTTCCAGCGTTACGCGACCAAGCTCCCCTTCGGACGGTGCTTTCACGAGTGATAGGCGGGAGTTAACTACAGCCTGTGTACTTACCGGCAGAACCGCGAACGGGAACAAGGCTGCGAACGATATTGCAAGCAGAGGGATCGCAATGCAAAGTCGAAGAATGCGCCACGAAATTGCTTCCTTTGGAAGCTCCACAGGGCGTGGTTTCGGCGTTTTGATTTCGTCTTCGTCCGCCCTCTCCTGATTCGGAGAGTCGATTAAATTTGTCAAGAGGACCTCGGAAGTAAATGTTCCAGAACTGCAGGCGCATAAAAGGTTACGCGCGCGAAAAAAATAGCTTTTATGGGAAGTTGTCCCCACGGTCTCATCGCCTGTTCTGTAAGTCAAGGTGAAACAGATTTTGATCCCGATAAAACAGCTGGCAACAATGAATGCACGCCATTTATCCGCACATGGCTTATCGAAAGCCGCGCAAGTTTGTGCTGGTGAACGGAATCAGGCAGCGCAATCAGTCTCTTGTGATTGAGGCATTCAGAGCACAGTACGCGTGTGGCATTCCATCATGCTCCGCGTGGCCCTTTCGTGAAACGGGGTTGTCAGTGATGGCTTGTGGGGGCAGAGGTTGACGCCCTTGGACTCGATCCACCGCCACCGCTGAACGAACCACCTCCGCCCGCCGAGGCATGCGGTGCGCCGCCGCTGGAGGTTCCACCGCTGCTGTGCGACATGCCTGAGGCTCCGCTACTTCCGCGGTACGCGGCGACTCCTGAAGAGCCAATATGACTGCTGTTCGTGCCGCCGCCCAGGGGCGTGGACACAGTGGTTGTTTTGCCGCCCTGCATCATCTCGTGCTGGATTGAGAAGGTCTGCGTTTTGTGGTCGAAGCTCATCTCAACACCCGGCTTCTGTGCGAGCGTGTCACCCTTTCGCCCTGGCTCTGATGTGGCGGGGCGCATCTGCAGGTTCCGCGCCTCCAGCCGTGGTGCGTCGGCTTTTGCGAGTGGCATAAACACCGGCTGCGCAAATTGCTTTGGTGGCGCGGTCAAAATCTTAACCGGCTTGCTCTGGTCGTATGCCACAAGCTCAACCCGCCTCTGTTTCCAGTCCCTTGTTTCGTACACGCCGTGCTGTAAGTTCAACGGAGGCTTGCCTACCTCGTCCTTCGGATGAAGCGGGACGTAGCCACTGGTCTTTCCGTTCTGCACCCACCGCACAGGGCAACGGTGATGACGCTTTGGGCCCGGTGCCCATACATAATGCTGTCTGTGATACGCCCATTCGCCGGCGTGGCACACAGCCCATTCATAAGCCGGCCGAACATTGATGACCTGCGTGTTCACCAGCCGCATACGTCCCGTCTTCGCGTCCGGCTCATACCAGCTGCGTACCTCATAGGGATTGCATGGGAAATACGGATCGTCATCAACGTAATATCCGGGCAGCGGCATCTGCGCACTCTGCAAAGCGTATGCCGCCAGCATGAACCCTGCGCGCGCGTGCGACGTCGCTTCTGTCGAGTTGTTCGGTACGTTGGTTTTGGATTGCGGCGCTGAATTTGTTGGCTCCCAGCAGCGTCCTTCATCGCAGTCGAAGAATTTTCCCTGGCCTTCCATCTCGGCCAGCCCTGGGATTGGTTGGCTCAGCCCGGCGTCCTTCATCGCTGCTTTCAGTGCGGTGTTCCGCGTCTCAACCTGGGCCTTCACCCAGGCATTCCAGGTGGCGTCCACGGTGCCGTCATTCTGAGGCAACCCCATGTTGGTCCCGTTGGACACGATCTGCCCATGGCTCAGCAGCAGCGGTTGCCTATTTTCAACACGCTGCAGCGATCCTGCCTGCCGGTACACCAGGTCCTTTCCCATTGGCGTCACTCGCATCGCATCAAGGAAGCTGTCGATGCGCACATATGCCCGCTGCGGGTAGTGCACCGTCAACGCTTCGCTGGGAGTCTTCAATTCGTAGGTTTCGTCCCGAAACTCCGGCACAATGTTCGTCGTCATCGTGCCGCTCAGCAGGGCGATGGATGTATGCGGAATGCCATTGACTGCATTCAGGGTGTGGAATGCCAACACTGAGTTCGGCGCAAGATACACCGTGGATGCATCTTCAAACTCAACCACCGCGCGGCCTTCACCGGTCACCAGGTTGAAGCCCTCATATAAGGGGAGGTTCACCACAGCCTTTTGCCACGGCGACCCGCTTACCTTCTCGCCCTCCGCACCTCGCGATACACGCACGTCTCCTTCCACATAATTCACCCGCACAATCTGGTCAGAGACGCCTGGGGTCGCGGAACTCTGATCAGCGGCGTGCGCAACCGAACTATGGAGGGAAACGAGAGAAACCACAACCAGCGGAAGAAGCGAACGAAAACCACGCGTGACGCTCATGACAAGCCTCAATCTATAACCGCACAGCTACCGGAAAGACTAAGCGGGGCCACGTCGCTCGACATTCACGGCCAACATCTATCCAGGAAAGCTATCTTATCAAGCTCAAATGTTTCCTGGAGCGTACGCGCACAACTACAACTGCCAACGCGTCGGGCGACCCATGTTGGGTCGCCCGCTCTGTTGTCTGTTCTGAAAGCTGCTTAGAAGTTCAACTTCAGCGCGACTTGAATGTTGCGTGGCAGGTTGTACTGTGAGGTGATCTGTCCGAACGTCGCCGAGTTGAAGTTAGCGTTTGGCAAACCAAACCAGACTTTGTTCAATACGTTGAATGCTTCCAGACGGAATTGCAGGGCGACGGTGTCGTGGATGGGAAATTCCTTGATGGCGGAGATGTCATCCTGGAAGCCCATCTGTCCACGTAAATTGCCCGACACGCGAGGGACATTTCCCAACTCGAAGGCCTGCGCCAGCCGGAAGGCCGCGGGATTGAAGTAAGCCTGCGTCTGGCCGACTGCTGCACCGCCGCCCAGCCGCTGGTGAATGTTGCCCGGGGTGAGCGGATTGACGCCGGGGACAAAGCTGGGACGGCCTCCCGAGTACGCCGCACCACCCGTCTGGGTGATGCCCAGGTTGTATCCGCTTTGGATGAAGCCGATGAAATTCAGCTTCCATCCGCCTACGGCCTGGTTGGCCCATCCTGGCATGGTGCTGCCAAACTTCTGGCCGCGCCCGAATGGAAGGGTGTAATTCAGGTTGCCGACAATGCGGTGTGGAATGTCCGAAGGCTGCACCGAGCGCTCCAGGTCATAGCGATAGAAGTCCTGCACGCCCGGGCCGCCGTTCGCGTTGAAGCCGCTGGTGGTCACGTCCGTCGTGTTGCCCAGCAGCTTGGACCATGTGTAGCTGACGATGGCGGACAGGTTGGACGTGCGCATCGTCAGGAACGCCTGGAAGGCGTGGTAGGTGGACGACGCGATGTCATCCTGAACGACGGACAGCGAACCGTTGGCAATCCCCGTATTTGGGCCGTACTGCGGGTAGGCGGCCAGCAGTTGCTGCCGCTGCACAGTAGGCGTTGCCAGCGTCCCGCTGACACCCGGTTGACCGTAGAGCGGGTTGGGCACCGAAGCCGTGAGGTAAGCAGACTGCACGTTGCCGGGATCGCCCACGGCGCCGAAGTAGCGCGGCTGCAGGTCGTTGGGGCGATAGTTGATGGGCAGGTGTGTTCCCTTGCTGCCGGCATAGTTCAGGTGCAGCACAATGCCGCTGGTGATCTGCTGTTCCACGCCGAAGTTCCACTGCGAATAGTAGGCTTGGGGATTTTTGTAGGGGATGCCGGAGACGCTGGTGCCGGTACCCACCTGCACACCAGCAGCCGAGCCTGCGGGCAGAAGAACTCCACCGGGCAAAGGATTGTCGATGAATGTGGTGGGCTTCTGCGTGTAGGTGTAGGTCTGCTGCGTGGTCTGAGAGTATCCGAGCGCCGAGCCGCCATAAATGCGCTGCGTCGACGGCAGGTACAGCAGATCGTAACCACCACGCACAACGGTATTGGGGTGCGGCGTGTACGCAAAGCCGACGCGCGGTCCGAACTTGTTGTAGTTGTTCCAGAAGTTGCGTGGATTGCCGTTGACGCCGACGTACTGCGCTCCGCCGGTGAATGGAAGCGCCGGTGTGGAGAGCGGGTTGGTGGCCTGCAGATTGAGTGCAGCCCATGCGTTGTGCCGGTCCGTAAAGCCCTGGTCGCGGTCGTAGCGAAGGCCCACGTTCAACGTCAGGTTGTTGCGAATACGCCAGTCATCCTGCACGTAGACGGCGTGGTACCACTGCTGCAGCGCCAGCGTGGCCTGCCGCGTAATGGAAGCGCTGGTGGGTACGCCCAGCAGCAGTGCCGCGACACCATCGAACTGTGCGGGATTGCCCGACACTCCGTTCGCTGCATTGGGGCCGCGCGTCAGCGTGGAGTCAAACGTCATGTTGCCCAGCGGATTGCTGAAGCCCTGCTCCATCTCGTTGATCAAACGGCCTTCATAGCCGATGGTCATGCTGTGCTTGCCAAGCTGCCAGACCAGGAACGGCACCAGGGTATGCGTGTAGTGGCTCCACTGGTTTGAGTTGGTGGCGTTGCCAATTTGCTGGAAGCCAGTGACGCCAACCACGGGGGTGCCTGTGGTCTGCTGTTCCGACAGATAGTTGGAAGAGAAGCCGAACGTGCCGCCGGGCACGGTGTAGTTGCCGGGCAGCTGGATGTTGCGTTGCGCGGCAAAGCCGTACGTCACCTGCAGCAACATGCTCGGTGAAATCGTCCAGCTATCGCTTGCAGCAAACAGGTATCCAGAGATGACCTGGTGAATGCTGTTGGTGCCGCTGAATTGGCCGTTCAGCAGATCGTTTTCGTTGTGCGTGTTGGTGCCGCGGGTGCCGCGGATGAATCCGCGGTTCTTCGCGGAGAAGTTCTGGTCCACGCGGAAGTTGTACTGGTCATCCGTGTCCGATGTGGGCTGGGCAAAGACGTAGTTGTTGGTAAGGCCAGCCTGGTTCGGCAGCGGGTAGAGCGCCAGCAGCTTGAGCGCGACTGGATTCAATGTGGTGACGCCCTGGCCTGCGCCAAAACAGCCGTTGACGTTGCAGCCCGCAGGCAGCACGGTACGGACGTAGTTGTTGCCCACCTGCGTGGTGCTGTTGGGGTCGTAAACCTGGTTGGCGCCGTTTTCCGTGAAGATTCCCTTGCGCATCAGAGCGGTTGGAACGGTGAGCGTTTGCGCCGCGTAGGTTGTGTTGCGCTGACCTTCATAGCCAAAGGTGAAGAAGGTCTTGTCCCTGCCGTTATAGATCTTTGGAATGTAGACAGGGCCGCTGATGAAGCCGCCGAATTGGTTGTAACGATGGGGAAATCGGAAATCGTTTCGCCCTGCTAGGGGCAGAATGCCGGACCGCTTCTGGAAGAAATTGGCGGCGTCCAGCTTGTCATTGCGCAGAAAGTCATAGATTGTGCCGTGCAGGCGATTGGCTCCGGTCTTGGTAACAATGTTGAGGAAGCCGCCGCTTGACCGGCCGAACTGTGCGCCTGGATTCGACGTGATGACCTTGAACTGGTCGACCACTTCCGCGCTGGGGGTAAGAGCGGGCTGGCCCTGGCAGCACAGCGTGACCGAAATACCGTCGATCAGGATTTCGTTGTTGCCCTCAACGCCACCGTTCGTTGAGAAGTTGTTCGTAGCCGCGGCAACCAGTGCTCCTCGAGTGGTGCTGACTCCGGTGCCAAAGCTGCCACCGGGATTGATGCCGGGGCTCAGTTGCGCCAAAGCGTAAGGGTTGCGGCCGTTCAGCGGCAGCTCATTCACCTGGCGTGCGCCGACGGTGTAGCTCAGCGTTGAGTTGTCCGTATTGAGTTGCTCGCCGACGAAGCTCTTCACGTTCACGGTCTCGTCCGTGCTGCCAACTTCCAGAGACAGATCCATCTGGGCGTTCTGACCAACTGCCAGCGTCACGTTCGCCTCGGCTTTCTTGAAGCCGGTCTGGCTCACGCTAACGTGGTAGGTTCCCGTCTGCAGTGCAGGGAAGGTGTAAATGCCATCGCCATTGGCCTTGCCGTGCAGGGTTAGACCAGTCTCCGGATTCGTGAGAGTGACATCGGCATTGGGGATGGCCGCGGCGGTGCTGTCGGTCAGCCGGCCGCTGATGGATCCGTTTGCTACCTGCGCTCGACCGCTGGGGAGAGCGACCAGCAGTGCGGCAAGGAGAAGGAAAATATAGGGAGATATTTTGCGAACTACCAAATTGTTCATAACTGGCCTCAAGGAGAAGCCGGAAGCGTTCACAACGAAGAAGAACACTTCCGGCTTTCGACAGGCGAGTTTGGGTCCTGCATCTTCAGTAGTCCAGTTCCATGCTGTTACGTTACGTTACATGTCATAAAAATCAATAACTTACGGGGATTATTGCGCTGGATGCACTCGTGAGGCTGCATGCGGCTCCTGCTGGTCCAAATGCAGGATGGATTTCTCTTGCCGCAGAATTAATTGCAACTGGTCAACAGGGACCTGTTGCACCGGCACCTTGCCCTTGATCGCAAGCGCGGCAGCAACGCCGGCCGCCTGACCGATCATCATGTACTGCGGCTCCATCCGAACGGACGAGTACGCGACATGCGACGCGGAGAGACACACCGGCACCAGCAGGTTCGTCGTCTCTTCAGGCTTGGGCAGCATGGCGCGGAAGCTGATCTCGTACGGCTGCACCGGCACCTGAACGTCGCCTTCATTAAAGGTGGTGCCATCCGGCATCGCCACCCGCTGCACATTGTGCGAGTCGCTGTTGTAGGACCCCATCGCGATGGAGTCAGGCTTGGTGCGATCGGTCTGCAGGTCGGCCTGGTGCATGACATACACGCCAGTCATCCGCCGACCCTCACGGATGTAGATCTGGCGAGGCCAGCCGTCACTGTCCGTGAACTCGTCCTTCGCGCGGCCCCATTTGTTGGCGTCGTCATGCAGCGACTGCGGAACCGATGGATCGGTGGCCAGGAAGTAGAAGAACGACTGCGTGTAGAGCATGTGGTCGTCCCAGATGCGCTTTCGTTCCGCATAGCTCGCATCCGGATACTTCCAGCTCCTGCCCAGATAGTCCGTCGAGAAGGCGCCGTTGTTGTTGAAGTCGCACTTGTGATTCGCGAAACAGACAGGGTTTGTCACCGTCCGCAACACGGGGTCATGTCCGGTATGCGCTTTGTAATCGTGCAGATAGCGGGCTAGCAGGGAAAAGCATGCGGCATCGTAACCGGTTGGCTTGGTCCACGGCAGCATGTTGGCGGGGTCGTTCGTCAGGATCAGGCGGAAGTTATACGCCTGCACTTTCTTGTCGGCGCTGCCACCCGTGGCCAACGGACCGGGATCGATCTCCGGCAGCAGCTTGTGCTGTGCGTCATAGGCGCTGGTAGGGAACAGAAACTGGTGCTTTGGTGTATCTGGCCGCACCCCGGCAAGGCTCTCGCCAAAGGCGGCGGTGCTCTCGCGCCCCACGACATAGCTGACGTGGGCCTCTGCCATCACATCGCCTTCGTAGCTGCAATCGGCAAAGATTTTGCCGGTCCAATGCTTGCCATCCTCGGTAACCAGGCCGGTCAACTGCTTGCCCGTCATCTCCACACCACCCTTTTCCTGCAGGCGTTCATGGAGGTGGATCTCTACATTCGTGGTCTTTAGCCAATCGTTGAAGATGGCTTCGCCAACCTTCGGCTCAGAGAGCCAGTCCGTCGAGTGCAGCAGGTCGTGCGTACCGTAATGCTCCGCAGCCTGCCGGTAGAACTCGCGAGTATAGCCGCCGATGATGCCGAAGTAGCCGTAGTCCGTTGCAGACAGGCCGCCCGTCACCATGCCGCCCAGGTGGTCCGTCGGCTCCAGCAAAACTACGTGCAGGCCCTGCTTCGCGGCCGAGTAGGCGGTCATCACACCGGATGCGGTGCCGCCATAGACGACGAGATCAGCCACCACTGGCTTTGGAGTTGCTGCAACCGCCGTCGTTGCGACAGAAAAAAGAAATGGGACGAAAAGGAGCCAAAAAGGTCGGATCATAGGCCGATGCTGCCACGCAGAATGTGTTTCTGCCTAGTTTCCGGCAGTATGTTACGGGTCGTTACATGGTCTTTGATGGTGGTGCCTTGGTGTAAGCGTGCATCGTCACGGGCCAACTGCGCAGCGGTGTGTTCACTTCCATCTCTGTCATAACCACCATCTCAAAAAACTGCGGGGAGCCATGCGCCCGCCACATCTCCACTACCGAGTGTGATCCAGCGTTCGAGGCCAGCAGCGAAATCATGCCGGAGGTGTCGCGCGACTCCAGCATCAGCACCTTCAAACCCGGTGCCCGTCCGGGCATCACAGCAATAATCGACGGCTCAATGTGCCGCTCCTTGCCCTGCATCTGGCGCGGATAGTCTTTCAACTCGCCGGCCTCCGGGTGCTCATTCGAGACGGAGCCCTCGTCCAGTGTGAACTTGAAGTTCATGCTGTCTGTGTATTCGCGCATGGGCTGCAGGGTGTTCTCCGTGCCCACCACGATCACGTTGGCCTGCTCCAGCGACATCAGGGATGAGTCTCGCGTGACCTCGAACGACACCCGCTTGCCTTCACCCACCCGATCCAGGTAGCGCGCAATCTCAATCGCGGCCAGCGTATCCCAGGTAACGGTATACGACTGTTCCAACCCCACGGGCCCCAGCTTGGCCGTAAGCGCCTTCAGTTCCGGATTGGTGGCTAGCTGGTCAAAGGCATTCACGCCGGTAGAGCGCACCTTCAGAGATGGGTGGTCGCGGAAGTTGAAGAACACCGGCGTGGGCAGGACAATCTTTACCGGCGCATCCCCGGCAAGAAAGCTCTTCCAGAACGCATTCGGGGTGTACGGCGATGTCGCCTCCAGCGCATGGGCCCTCCGCGTCTGCTGTACCAGCAACAGGCCGGTGACACCAAAGGCAATCAACAGGGCACCGCACAGACCGATCAACAGAGGTACCGCATGCGCGCGCACCCAGTCCGCAGGTGTCGTGTGCGGCAGAGTGAACGGTGTCTCTGCCGACGCTTCGGTTTGGTGGTGCTCCTGAATTGTGAGCTGGTGGGTTCCGGTGGGAATCACCAGCAACTCGGCTTCGCCTGTCTCCGCGTAATAGTCCTTCAGCTTTCGGCGCAAGCGCGAAATGTGTACGCGGACTGAGGCATCGCTATTGGAATCGAAGGTGCTGTTGCGTCCAAGGGCTTCGGTTGCAATTGCATATTCGCTGATCGCATCCTGCCGGCGCAGCCACAGGTAGTGCAGCAGACGGCGTTGTGTTTCGGCACGAGCGAACTGCGGACTCGCCAGCATACGCGCAAGCGATTCCTCTACTTGTGGGCTTGTCGCCTGCTCAGCCTCCGCGGGCGCCAACATTACTGCCATGCGCGGCATTCTAGTCCCGCGCAGGAAGCATTTACAAGGCGCCGTCCAGTATCGCCTTCAGTTGCTGCGGATAACTGTCGGAACCAACATCGGTCGCATCCACTGCACGCACCCCAATGCCAAAGGTCAGGCTATCGCCGAGGCACAATATCTTGTCATGCGTGGCCATACGGGGCAGGGCAGCAGCTACAGTCTTCGCCAGCAGGTTGTAACCGGCGGGCGTCAGATGGACGCCGTCTGTACTCATGCTTGTAGACGGCCCCCCTGCTTTCGCAAGTGCCGCGTGGAAGTCCACGATGTCCGCGCCAACTTGCTTCGCAGCCAGACGAAGCGCGGCGTTTGTCGCATCGATACGCTCTGCAGGCGTCTGGCCACCAAAGGATTCTGGTGAATGCCGCTGCATCAGGCGCACCTCGTCCGGAGAATGAACGGTCACGACCAGAGCTTTCGCATGCGCAGCGGCAATCAATCGGAGCGTCTGCGCGACGACCTCTTCAGTTTGCTTTGGTGTGAGAAAGCGCTTCTCATTCACTGCGTCGTTCATCCCTACGAACAGCACCACGGCAGCCGGAGTTCCACAATCCGCAAGCGCCTTCGGTGTTCGCTGAAGAATCTGGGCGCTGTTCTCGCCAGGAAAACCGGCGTTGCAAACCTCTGCCGCACGCATCGTCGCTGTTGAGGTGGCCAACACAACAGCCATCAGGAATAGTTGGCTCCGCATGATCCGATCATCTCACCGCAGCAGAGTTTAAATTTCTGGATGTTGTCGTAACTACTTTGTGCCCTCGTTTGGCGAAGTAAGGAGTTGGTTGCCCTCAGGGAACTGTAGCCTTTCCAACAAAGGGCTCAAGAGCATTAGTGGAAAATCCCCGCATCTGTACCCACAGCATCTCCCCTGAAGCCGCCGGAAAATCCCTATGCTCCCTGACACTATTGCCGGTCGCGTGACCGTCGATCTTCACGTGTGCGCGCACGTTCTCAAGCAAATTGCAGTTAGCTGTGTCTCCTCTTTGCCCTATGTGGACGGGCGTAGAGTAAAGCTGTTAGCAGGTGTGAACCGCCCTACGCCGTATCGCCATTGGAACGCGAGCCGTTCCTTTCGGTTCCTCTGCCCGTCCGGAACGGGCAGAAGTATTTACGTGATGCAATCGATTTGGCACACCAGTACACACCCGTGAAGAGAATCATTGATGTTTGTTGAATCCTCGCGCTACTGGAACGATCCATGCGTCCAACCGCCATGCTCCAACATCCATTCATTGTTGATGATTGGCGCACGGCTGCCTTTTTGTTTTTCGCGTGAGTTGATCAGATACCACGACCTGCTCAGAGGATAATCAGACATACCCATGTCAAAAACCACCGCGGTCTTTGCGCGTACCTTTCGAGCATTTCGTTACCGCGACTTCCGCCTGATGTGGATAGGAGCCTGCGCCTCCACCATTGGCACCTTTGTGCAGCAGTTTGCGCAAAGCTGGCTGGTGTATGACATGACGAAAGACCCGTTTTACCTGGGTCTTGATCTCTTTTTGGGCCAGCTGCCCATCATCATGTTCTCGCTCTTCGGAGGCGTCTTTGCGGATCGCATGGACCGCCGCAAGATGCTGCTGATGTCGCAGTACATCCAAATGTTTTGCGCGTTCTTGCTCGCAGCTCTCGTTCACCTGCGCAACATCCATGCCATGGGTGAAATCCACGTCTGGTACATCCTTGCGCTGTCGTTCGTTGTTGGCCTCGGGCAGTCCTTTGGCGGCCCGGCCTACTCTTCGCTGCTGCCAACACTCGTCCCGCAGGAAGACCTTACCAACGCCATCGCGATGAACTCCATCCAGTTCAACCTCGCGCGCATCATCGGCCCCACTATTGGCGGCATCGCCTATACGGCACTCGGCGCAACGTGGTGTTTCACGCTCAACGGCATCTCTTATCTTGCGGTCATCGCCTCACTCTTCATGATCCAGACCAAGTTCGCCCCGGTAAAAACCACAGTGTCCGTACTCAGCAGCATGAAGGAAGGCATTCAATTCATCCGTCAGCGCGACGGCATGGTGGCACTCGTCTTCCTTGCCTTCTGCACCACGACCTTTGGTTTCTCGCTCAACGGCTTTCTGCCCGTCTTCGCTCGCAATGTCTTTCACGGTGGCCCGGAGACCTATACCCTCCTGCTCGTTTGTTCCGGCGCAGGTTCCCTCGTTGGCGCGCTGCTTGTCGCAAGCTGGGAGAAGGCCAAGGGCCAGGCGCGCCTTACCCTCTTCATCCTTATGCTGCTCGGCATCCTCATCGCCGGCTTCTCGCTCTCCAAGTGGCTGCCGCTCTCGTGCGTGCTCATGTTTCTTTCAGGTGCGGCCATCATGGCGTCCGCATCGTTCATGCTGTCGCTGGCACAGCTCATCACCACGGACGCCATGCGTGGCCGAGTGATGAGTGTCTATAACCTTGCCTTTCGCGCAGGTATACCGCTGGGCGCGCTGATCCTGGGCAAGCTCATTCCCATGTTTGGGGTTTCGAAGGCACTAGCCGGCTCAGGTCTGCTGCTCACCGCAATAACGCTGTACTTCCTGCTCTCGCGCAAGGACTCAACCTTCAAGCCCGCGCAGAAGAACGTCACCGCATCGGCCTGATTTTCTTTCGGCTTCGACCTCTTTCTTTAGCTCGCGAACCATGTCCTGCCGGACGGGCCCGCTACGCGCGGGGCGTGTGCTCACGCACCTATTTACTGGCTTCGCTTCGCCCTAAAAATTTGTCATCCTGAGCGAAGCGCAGCGAAGTCGAAGGACCTGCATTCCGCTGGCAGCGGCACGAACTTCTCATCCCGACCAACGGAAGGGCCACCCAAAGGAGTAAAAAGGCGTGTGAACGCCCGCCCCGCGCGCAGCGGGCCCGTCCGGCAGGACAATCTTTTAATGATTACGGGCCGTTGCCGCTGATGCCGCCTGCTCCAAGCTGGAGGATGGGCAGGTACAGCGAGAGCAGGATGCCTGCGACGACGACGCCCATGATGATCATGAGTGCAGGCTCAATCAACGACAACACCGCTGAAACGGATGTTTCGACATCTTCTTCAAAGAAGCCGCCGACCGAGTTCAACATTGTCGGCAGAGCTCCGGTGGATTCGCCCACTTCAATCATTTCGATTGCAAGTTCCGGGAAGACGCGCGTTCCTTCCAGCGAACGGCTCAGCCCCTGACCTTCGCGCACCTGCGTCACCGACGAGAAGACCGCATTCGAAACCTGGCGCGATGAGATCGATCGCGCCGCCGTCTCCAGTGCAGGCACCAGCGGCAGGCCACCTGTCAGCAGTGTCGACAGCGTGCGTGAGAACAGCGCAACCTGGTACTTCAACCAGATCGTGCCAAGAACAGGAACTGCAAGCCGGAAGCGGTCAAGCATCGTTGCGCCCGCGTCCGTCTTCGTCCAGCGGTAGCCCAGAAAGCCTGCGATCAACAACACCGGGAGCACATAGGGGCCATACTTCTGCGCTCCATTGCCCAGCGCCAGCAGGAACATGGTGATGGCGGGCAGCGGCGCATTCAACTGGTCATAGAGCTGCGCAAAGCGCGGCACAACAAACGATATGAGGAAGATGACGACGGCAACGACCATCGTCACCAGCAACGTTGGGTAGACCAGCGCGCTCTTCAGCTTTTTGGTCACCGTCAGCGATACGCGCTGAAAGTCCGTATAGCGTTGCAGCACTTCTTCCAAATTGCCGGAGCGTTCGCCCGCCAGCAGCGTGGTGGTGAAGATGAGCGGGAAGCCGCCCTGCGCGTCGAATGCGCCACTGAGTGACTCGCCCGTCTTGACGCGGGCGGCAACGTTTTCCAGCTGCGCCTTGAAGTTCAGGTCCTTCTGCCGTCGCGCCAGTAGCTCCAGCGATCCGGGGATGGGCAGGCCCGCCTTGATGAGCGTGACGAACTGCTGGTTGAAGACCAGGAAGCTTTGCAGCTGCACCTTCTTGCGCGATCGTCCGCCGCCTATGCCGCGCGGTTTGACAGAGTAAACAAGGTAGCCAGACTGGGTGAAGCGTGCGCGCAACTCCTCTGCCGTGGCTGCGGCGTGCGTCTGCTCCTGCACGCGGCCGCGCTCATCGGCGAGTTTGACTACAAATTCGGTCATAGGCTGGTCTGCTTCAGTTTAGACGGGGCTTGCGTGCAGATGCTTGCGTCGAGGAATGAAACACGGGAAGGTTAGCCCCGAACGGGAAGATTCCAGTGGTACTGCACGGCAACCATCCGCAGGGCAAAGCAGGCAACAATACCGCAGACATTGGCCACAATCGGCTTCACGCCGAACCGGAGCAGCACCACAACCACCGCGGCGCCCAGTAGCGCGGCCGTCGCATACACATCCGCGCGCAGCACAATCGGCACCCGGTTGATCAGCACATCGCGCAGCGTGCCGCCACCCACGGCGGTAATGCCGCCCATCATCACGGCCAGCAGGGGATTGATCCCGAACTCCAGCGCCTTGGTTGCGCCCGCAACGGCAAACAGGCTCAGGCCTGCAGCGTCCATTGCGATCAGCCATTGGCTTCCCATCGCTGCGTCGGAAGGGTGCAGAACGAAGGTCAGCAGACCGCTGGCCAGCGCAACGGCGGCGTAGCGCCAGTTGCGGACCGAGTTCGGCGGCGTGGCCCCCAGCAGCAGGTCGCGCACAATGCCGCCGCCCAGCGCCGTGAGAAACGAAATCACCAGGATGCCGAGTAGATCCAGGTGCGAATTGATGGCCGTGGCTGCGCCCTCCGCTGCGAACAGCGCGGTGCCAATCAGGTCCAGGGCAAGCAGCAGATGCTCGCCGCGCAGGCGTAGGAGGTTCACAGGTTTCACTATAACTTTTGCGGGAACGATGTTTTGTGGCTGAAAGCTGCGAGACGCGGAGGAGGGTGTCTGCATCGCTGGGATCCTTCGCTGCGCTCAGGATGACAAGGCTCTAGAGGCAAACGAAAAGGCCCGCCGAAGCGGGCCTTTCCTCTTGCCAAGGATATCGATTAGACCGAGAAGGATGAACCGCAGCCGCAGGTGCTCTTGACCTGGGGGTTCTCAAACTTGAAGCCGGCAGCCTCAAGTGTCTCCACGTAATCCACGGTGCAGCCGTTCAGGTACATGGCGCTGGTCGCGTCCACAAAGACCTTCAGGTCGTCAAAGCGGACAACCTTGTCCATCATGCCTGCAGCGTTCTCAAAGCTCATGGAGTACTGGAAGCCGGAGCAGCCGCCACCCACCACGCCAATGCGCAGACCAGCGGGGATGGGATCCTGCGTTGCCATGATTTCCTTCACCTTGGCCATCGCGGACGGCGTCAGGTTCACCGGCTGGGTTGCAGCGGCTCCGTTGACAACCTCGGGGGCGGTAACAATCTCAGGCGTGGTAACGGCAGTGGCCATGGCAAATCTCCTTCAAAAACCTAAATACAGTCTATGCCGCCTTGGAGCCCCGATCAAGGGAAAGTACGATCAAGCCGGTCTTCGTTTGGATGCGGCTGGAACCTAACCCGATGCGGGAAAAGCAAAAGGGCCGTCTGCTGCAATCAGACGGCCCTTTCTGCCCGCACGCGCGGGTGCGGATGGTGCGCGGTGTTTACTTACCCTTCACCGCAATCACTTCAATCTCAAGCAGATAGCCGGGAGCCACAAGGTTTGCCACCTGGAAGGCCGAACGTGCCGGCTTGTTTGGCTGGTCCTTGGTGCCGAAGAACTGGGTAAAGCTGGCCTGCAGGCCGGGAAAGTCGATCTTGCCCAGCTTGGGGTCGGCCGCCAGGAAGACCGATGCCTTCACTACGTCCTTCATATCCAGCCCCTGCGACTTCAGGATTGCCTGAATCTTGGTGAGGATGCTGAAGGTCTGCGTCTTGGTGTCGCCGTAGTCCGCGGGCGTGCCCTTGGCGGCGTCCGCCGGGGTCACCGGGTCGGCCAATGTGCCGCTGACGTACAGCGTGTCGCCTGCCCAAACGGCGGAGGCGATGGGGCTCTTTTCCGTCTGGATGTGCTTGACGACGACCTGTGCGTGCACGGTCTTAATGGTGAGCGCCAGGGCGCCTGCAAGGATGGCATGCTTCAGCTTCATGGTGACGTTCTCCGTTGTGTCGCTTGGTAGAGTCTGTGAGAGAAGCCGCCTTTTTTGAGGGCGGCTTCATGATTCATTGAGGGAATTAAGCGGTTGCGGACTTGACCATATCGCTGACCATCTGTGCGGCGCGGCGTCCGCTGGATGCTGCGCCCTCCTGCCAGCCCACCACGTGCGTGGTGTGATCGCCGGCGAAGAAGATGGGACCATCCGGCTGCAGCAGAGTCTGGTAGCCCTTGTCGCCGCCGCCGTAGCCGCGAATCCACGAAGCTTCGTTGTAGGGAATCTGGCGCCACAGGCAGATCAGCGGCTTGGTCAGCTCCTGGCTGTGGCCGGGGTGAATCTTCTCCAGCTGCTTCTTGGCGGTGGCAAACTTCTCCTCCATGGAGAGCTTCTCCCATCCAAAGATCAACTCATCCTCGTAGCCGGTAACCAGGATGCCCTTTTCCGCCATCAGCTTGGCCGAGGGGTACCAGATGACCGTCGTCGGTCCCGGCGAACGGAACGACAGACCGCCGTAGATGTTGTAGTCCTTCTCCCAGAAGCGGCGCGACTCCCATGCCAGCTTGTAGCTGCTGGCAAAGGTGGCTCCGTTGATGGACTCCATGTACGCGGGGCTAAGGTCCTGCTTCATCTTCTTGATGATGGTCAGCGGCATCGCGTTGACCATGTAGTCGGCCTTGATGGTCTTCTCCACGCCCTTCTGCATGTACGTCACTTCAACGCCCTTGTTGGGGCCGGTGCGCTTAAAGCTGGTGATGGGCGCGTTGTAGATGATGGTCTTCGTCTTATCCAGCTCGCGTGCAAAAGCGTAGGGGATGCGGTCCATGCCGCCCACCGGCTGCATCATGGTCGCCTGCCAGTCCCATGCCTCTTCGTACAAAATGCCGGACCAGAAGTTCTCATCCAACAGCGTGTGCATGTCCATGGGCGCTTCAATCTCAAGCGTCTGGTTGGCTGCGCCGGGATACTGCTTGATGCCTGCGCGATCTGATCCCTTGTACTTGCTGTCCAGACCCAGGCCGCCGTAGATGCGCAGAAACGAACCCATGCGCTCCTTGTCTTCCTTGGTCAGGTCCTGATCCAGAGCGCCGCCCTTGATGGACTTTGCCAGCAGCTCGCTCACCCAGCCGCGCGTATCGTTCACTGCCTTGCGCTGCACCACGGGCTTGCCGCCGTTTGCGTTGTCGTTCTGCAGGATGGTCGAGCGCGAGGTGTTGATCTCAACTTCAAGGGGCACACCCAGCTCGCGGCAGTATCCAAGAATGGTGGTGTGCACAGATGGAAGGCGGCCCGGTCCCAAGTTCTGGTAGTTGCCGTCTTCCCAGGTACAGGTCTGCTTGGTGCCGTCCAGGAACTCAACCACGGTGCCGTTGCGTGCGCTCCAGTTGCGGCCGCCGGGGCGGTTGCGTGCTTCCAGCAGGGTGACGTTATAGCCCAGCTTGCGCAGCTCATACGCGGTGGTCAAACCGGCGATACCGCCGCCTGCGACGACAACGCTAACGCCCTTACCCACGCCCGGATTGGCGGTGATGGGGCTGACAGCCTGCGCCTTCATGGGCATGACGCCAAGGGCCTGCATGGTGGCAAAGGTCGCGGAATATCCGCCGGCCTGGCCGACGCGCGTGAGGAAGTTACGGCGGGTCATCGACATCGAAGAGCTGCTCCTTAGTTACTTGCTGCCGCGCAGACGCGAAGGCCAGCGGCAGCGGTAAACCGACTTGAATACAAAAAAGGATGCGGAGGAGCTGGCGGCGCAACGTGCGCGCTTCAAACTCCAGGCTGATTTGTAAAAGGGTTGCAAAACAAGTATGCCAGACAACGGAACCCGGTCCAAGAGGATTTCCCGGCGACGGGCGTAAGGATCATAGGAAATTGGCGATAGCCGCACACTTCCGCGGCAAATCTGCGGGGGAAGCGAAAGATAACTAACTGAACCAACCGGAAGGGTAGCACGCTGCAAGGTAAGCACCAGCCGACGGCGCAGCAGCCGTTTTGTCATACATGGTCGCTTAACAATGCGGCAAAGTGGCGTGGTCTGGCGTGGCGATTTACCTCCCGTTCAAACCCGTTTCATCAAATCGGTTATGGCGGAACCGAGTATGGGAAGCACAGATCACACCCAAAGCTGGGAAGGAACTCTCTCTTCATGGTTCGTAAAATTTGTGCGTCGCTGCTCGTGTCGTCCGTCTTTTTGAGCGGTTGCTCCACCACCCCGCTGCCTGGGGCAAACCCCGCCATTGTGCCGGCGACCAGCTCCGCGGTCATCAAGCATGTTGTTGTCATCTTCGGCGAGAATGAGTCGTTCGATCACTACTTCGGCACCTATCCGAACGCGCTGAACGGCCCCGGCGAGACTGCCTTCACCGCAGCCACGGGCACGCCCACCACGGCGAACAACTACGTGAAGTACCCCAGCCTGCTGACTGCGAACCCGAACCTGAACGGAGCCAACGGCGCCGGCGCGGGCAACCCCTTCCGTCTGTCGCCCGCACAGGCCGTTACCGCCTCGCAGGACCACAACTACATGCCCGAGCAGCAGGCATATGACAACGGCAAGATGGACCTGTTCCCCAAGTACACGGGCACGGCGAACTCCGCTGCCGTTGCAACTGCGACCGGCGCTTCTGCTATTACGACCACGCAGGGGCTGGTCATGGGCTACTACGACGGCAACACCGTCACCGGCCTGTGGAACTACGCGCAGCACTACGCTCTGAATGACAACTCGTTCTCCACGAACTTTGGACCTTCCACTCCGGGCGCACTCAACCTGATCAGCGGCCAGCTGAACGGCGTCATCAACCCGATTGGCCTGGTGAACGGTTCCACCATCGTTCCGGACGGCAACGGCGGTTCCACCCTGATCAGCGACATCGACCCCAATGGCGATGTCTGCAGCACCTCAACTTCGCAGGGCAGCATGTCCGGCAAGAACGTGGGCGATCTGCTGAACACAGCCGGTATCACTTGGGGCTTCTTTGAAGGCGGCTTTGATCTGGGTGTGACGAACAGCAACGGCAGCACGGGTTGCAACCGCAGCAGCACCACCACCACACTCACCAAGGGGGGCGTTACTGCTGCACAGCCGGACTATGTGCCGCATCACCAGCCCTTCCAGTACTACAAGACCACGCAGAACCTGCAGCACACGCGTCCTACCGGCGCCATCGGCACCACGGACGCGGCGAACCACCAGTACGACACGCATGACTTCACCGATGCCTTGGCCGCTGGCAATTTGCCCGCTGTCAGCTTCCTGAAGGCTCCCAAGATTCAGGATGCACATGCCGGCAACAGCGATCCCCTGGACGAGCAGCAGTTCGTGATCACGATGGTCAACGCCATCGAGAAGTCGACCTTCTGGTCCTCGACCGCAATCATCCTTGCATACGATGACTCGGACGGTTGGTATGACCATGCCAGCGCCCTGGTCAACGGTTCCGCAACCATTGCGGACGCAGTCAACGGTACGGGCATCTGCATCAGCGCTACGGCTTCGCAGGCTGCTCTGCCTGGCGCGGACGGCAAGGCACATGCACAGGGTCGTTGCGGCTACGGCACGCGTCTGCCCCTGATGGTGATCTCGCCCTGGGCCAAGAAGAACGTCATTGACGACACGCTGACGGATCAGAGCTCGGTCCTGCGCTTTATCGAAGACACCTTCCTCAGCGGCACGCGTATCGGCAACGGTTCGTTTGACAGCATCGCCGGTTCGCTGAACAGCATGTTCGACTTCAGCAACGCTGCTTCCGCTCCCAACCCCAATGTGGTCCTGCTTGACCCCGCCACCGGCAAGGTTACCAGCGGCAACTAACCGCATTTACCCGCTGTTCATAAAAGCTGGTTAGCGTAAGGGCACACACCTCTCGGTGTGTGCCCTTTTTTCTTCTACGGAGTCTTCTTTCTTGTCCTCATCGCGTCGCTCTTTTCTGGAACAGGCTGCTGCCCTGAGTCTGGTCTATGGAACAGATCTGCTCGGCGGATCGCAACGCGCGCTGGCGCAATCCATGGCCGGCATGAAGATGGGTGGCCCGCAAAAGACAACCGGCAAGCCGCTGTCGCAGACCATTGGCGTGCCAAGGCTGCATGTGCTGGAGCTGCCGCAGTTTGTCGATCCGCTGCCGGTGCCTGAGTTCATTCGCCCCGCAGGACCGCACCACAGCCTGACCGTCACCATGCGCGAGATTCACGCAAAGGTGCATCGGGATGTGCCACCCACGCGCATGTGGAGCTATGGACCGGAAGCCATACCGCCGGTGATTGAAACGCGGTCCGGGCAGCCGCTGCAAATTACCTGGGAAAACCATCTACCCACGGATCACTTTCTGCCCGTCGACTATTCGCTGCATGGCAGCGGCAAGGATGTTCCGCAGGTGCGCGCAGTGGCACATCTGCATGGCGCCAAGGTGCAGTCCAAGTACGACGGCTATCCAGAGGACTGGTACCCCGTGGGCCAGAGCCGTACCTGCATCTATCCCATGCAGCAGGAGGCGGCGACGCTGTGGTTTCACGATCACGCCATGGGGCTCAATCGCCTGAACACCTACGCGGGCATGGTGGGCATGCTGCTGGTTCGCGACGAGAAGGAAGACGCACTGCACCTGCCCAGCGGCAAGTATGAAGTTCCGCTGGTTCTGTATGACCGCAACTTCCTGGCAGACGGCCAGCTGTTCTATGACACCAGCGGTGATGAGGAGCATCCGTGGATCTCAGAGTTCTTCGCGGATGGTCTGCTGGTCAACGGCAAGATCAAGCCCTACCTTGAGGTTGAGCCGCGGCTCTATCGCTTCCGCGTGCTGAACACGGCCAACAGCCGCATGTATGTGCTGTCACTTTCGGATGACGCCACCCTTACACAGATTGGCAGTGACCAGGGTCTGCTGCCTGCTCCGGTGCAGCAGCAGCGAGTGATTCTTGCGGCCGCGGAGCGCGCGGACATTCTCATCGACTTCAGTAAATTCGCCGGCAAGAAGCTTCATCTGCGCACCGGCGCGACGGACATGCTGCAGTTCCGCGTGGGCACACACGCCACGTCCACCGCGAACAACACCGCGCCTGCAGCGCTGCCGCCCATCGTGCGCATTCCAGAGAGTCAGGCCGTGCAGACGCGCATCATTGAACTGCACGAGTACAAGGACAAGTTCCAGCAGTCCATGGTGATGCTGCTGAACCGCAAGCACTGGCACGAACCCACCACGGAAAAGCCCAAGCTGAACAGCACCGAGATCTGGGAGTTCGTAAACCTCACCGAGGACACGCACCCCATGCACATTCACCTGGTGCGCTTCCAGGTGCTGGATCGTCGCCCCTTCGATCAGCCGGAGCTGCTGATCAATAAAAAGCGCAACTACATTGGTGACGTGGAGAAGCCCGCACCAAATGAGATGGGCTGGAAGGACGTGGTGCAGTGCCCGCCCAGCACGGTGACGCGCGTCATCATGAAGTTTGAGGGCTATCCCGGCAAGTACCTCTACCACTGCCACATTCTCGAACACGAGGCGAACGACATGATGCGGCCGTTTGAGGTTGTTGCCTAACGGTGCGTTCTGCCGCGTGTATGGGCTATGCCCGGACATGTAGCATTTACGGATGAACAAGCTTTTCCGCACCACCCTGCCGCTTGCCCTGATGGTCTGCAGCACCTCCGCGCTTTTTGCGCAGAGGACACCCATCCAGATCACCGCTGACCTGACCGAGGGCGCGCGGCACCTGTATCACGCGGAGATTGATATCCCGGTGAAGGCAGACAGCACGGCCGACCTGATTACACCACGATGGATTCCCGGTACGCACGCGCCCGGCGGCCCGCTGGCGGACATTGTTGGCGTGGTATTCACCGGCAACGGACAGACGCTGAAGTGGCGTCGCGATGATGTGCAGCTGGCGGAGTTTCACGTGGCCGTGCCCAAGGGCGTGACCACCGTGCATGTGCATCTGGACAGCATCAAGGCCATGCGTGTCACCACCAAGATGGCTGTCCTCGAGTGGGAGGAGCTGATGATGTACC
>JAMFTB010000049.1 GCA_026225595.1 Terriglobus sp.
CAGGAGAGCTTCAACCAGGTGGTCGTCGCGCACGTTTCAGGCGCAGACAAGAAAGACCCCGCAGCGCAGCCGCACGTAGTGAGCGAAGTAGCGGTCGGGGACATGGTGAAGCTCAAGTCCATGGGCCGCGAGGCCAGGGTAGAGCGCGTGATTGATGCCAAGACCTTTGAGGTCAGCATCGGCCCCATGAAGATGCGCGTGCCCAAGGACGACATCGCGCAGGTCACAGTGCGCGCGCCGAAACAATCACCAATACAGGCTGCAACCAAGCGGGGCATCAACGTCGTCGCGCGCGAGCCGGACATGGTGCCGGGTGAGATCAACGTCATCGGTCGCACTGCAGACGAGGCGCGCGACGAGGTCGAACGCTTCCTCGATCAGGCATTCCTTGCAGGTCGTCCCAGCGTGCGCGTGGTGCATGGCACAGGCATGGGTATTCTGCGCCGCGTGCTGCGCGAATACCTCAAGAAGCACCCGCATGTCATCTCCGTAACCGAGCCGCCGTATAACGAAGGCGGCCAGGGTGCTACGGTAGTTGAGCTTCGACAGTAACGAAGGCGGCAGCAGGTAAGATTTGTCATCCCGACCGAAGCGAAACGCAGTGGAGGGACCTGCTTCTCGCTCTCGCCGGAATCTATAGAGGAGAGCACAATGGCGCGCTGCACACACACGGACCAGATCAACGACGTTTCGCCCAACACCAACGGCTGCGAAGAGTGCCTGAAGATTGGCGGCCAGTGGGTGCACCTGCGCCTGTGCCTTACCTGCGGCCATGTGGGCTGCTGCGACGCTTCGCCGGGCAAGCACGCCACCAAGCACTTCAAAGCGACAGACCACCCCATCATGCAGTCCCTCGAACGCGGCGAAAGCTGGGGCTGGTGCTTCGTCGACGAGGTAGAGCTGCAGTTCGAGTAGGCCTCGCACCACCACCTCTTTGTCATCCCTCCGCTTTGCTGCGGGATGACAGAAAAGAAAAATATCGTGGATTGATAGCAGATACTGCCGCGATGTCAACGCGAAGAAGCTGTTGACGGGCTAATTGGTTGCATATACAACTAATTGCATTCTAGGAGATTCCCGAAATGCGTTTTGCCCTCGCTCTGCTAGCTGGTTCGTTCCTCTTCGTCGAGCCGTCCATCCGTGCGCAGGCGGCTGCATCGTCTCTACCGCAGATGCCATCCGTGCCTACTACCAAGGTGCTTGCCATCGGCAGTCTTACGGATGTGCCACCGCCCGCAGGCGTAATGCAGCACGAAGTTCCAGATACGGTGCGCCTCTTTCTGGCGGGCAAGATCGACCAGTGGTACTCCCGCAAGGACAAGCGGGGCGTGGTGTTTGTGATGAATGTCACCACCGTTGAGGAGGCGCACACGCTGCTGGAGAAGCTGCCGCTTGGCATTGCCGGCTCCATGAAGTTTGATCTCATTCCGCTGGGCCCGCTTTCGCCGCTGGGACTGTTGCTGCCGCCTGCCGCACCTGCAAAGTAAGGATTGCCATGTTCTGTTTCTGCGCCCACTCGCGCCACCTCGCACGCACACTTACCGCTCGCTACGACGCAGCTCTGGCTCCGGCGAATCTTACCGCTGCGCAGTTTGAAACGTTGAGCCGCGTGCGAACGCTGGGCCCCACCACCGGACGCGCGCTTGCAGAAAAGCTCGCGCTCGATAAAACCACGCTCTCGCGAAACCTGCGTCCACTGATCGACGCGCGCCTGCTGGCAGCGCATCCCGGTAAGGACGATGCGCGCCAGATCTTCTACGCGGTAACGGCAAAGGGCACGCAGCGGCTGGCAAAGGCCATGCCGCTATGGCAGGGCGCGCATCAGCAATCGCTGGCCATGCTGGGCTCGCAGGCAGCATCGGCAGAACGCGCTCTCAAGCAGATGACCCAAACGCTGTAGTTGGTCGAGACGCAGACATCCATGTTGCACGAATTGGAAGGGCACGGCTTCAGCCGTGCCGCCAGGTGGTCTTTATAGAACAGGGCTTTAGCCCCTGAGGTCTGCTTGTAAACAACCAAGCGTACCTCAGCGGCTAAAGCCGTCGATAATTTAGAACCGATACGGCACGGCTAAAGCCGTGCCCTTCCGATTCGTGGCTTTAGCCACCTGCGGCGCAGTAAAATCTCGTGCATGAGTAAGCTGCGAACCAGCGCGATGGCACCCGGTGCGGTGCAGAGTGAAATACGGGCCATGAGTATGCTGGCCGATCAGACGGGCGGCATCAACCTGGCGCAGGGCATCTGCGACACGCCGGTTCCTGCGCCTGTGCTCGAGGGCGCAGAGATCGCCATGGAGGCGGGCCACAACATCTACACGCGGCAGGACGGCATTGGCCGCCTGCGCACTGCCATCGCCGCAGACTGGAAGCGCCGTCACAACCTCGACCTGGATCCGGAGACCGAAGTCATCGTAACCAGCGGCGCAACCGGAGCCTTTCAGGCTGCGGTGCAGGCGCTGCTCGATGAGGGCGATGAGGTCATCCTGTTTGAGCCGCTCTACGGCTACCATGCGGGCACGCTGCGCGCTATGAAGGTCAATCCGGTGATTGTGCCGTTGGGGTTCGGCAGCTGGGCGCTGGACATCGATGCGGTCCGCACGGCCATCACGCAAAAGACGCGCGCCATCGTCATCAACACGCCATCGAACCCATGCGGCAAGGTATTCACGCGCGCAGAGCTTGAGGCGTTGGCTGCGCTTGCCATTGAGCACAATCTCTTCGTCATCTCCGACGAAATCTACGAGCACTTCGTCTACCCCGGCCACGAACACATCGCCATGGCCACGTTGCCCGGCATGCGTGAGCGCACTATCACGGTCAGCGGATTCTCGAAGACCTTCAGCGTTACCGGCTGGCGCGTGGGTTACCTCATCGCAGACCCAAAGTGGACACCCGCCATCGGCTACTTTCACGACCTGCTTTACGTGTGCGCGCCTGCGCCGTTTCAGCATGGCTGCGCCGCAGGGCTGGAGCAGCTGCCGCCCGCGTTCTATACCGACATGGCAACAGCACATCTCGACAAGCGCGCACGCACAGTCGCCGCGCTGACAGACGCAGGCCTGACACCGCATGTGCCGGACGGCGCGTACTACATCCTTGCCGGCACCGGGCCTTTGCACGGAGCAAACGCTGCAGAGAAGGCTCGCGACTTGTTGAAGCGCACAGGCGTTGCGGCAGTTGCGGGCTCAGCCTTCTTTCGCAAGGGCGGTGGAGAAGAGTTGTTGCGCTTCTGCTTTGCCAAGCGTGATGACGACCTGGACGAAGCCTGCCGACGTCTGCGCACGCTCTAGTTCCAGCTCTTAGCGATTAGCTTCTGGCCTTTAGCTAAGAGCTAGAGGCCAGGAGCTAATCGCTGGCATCCGGTGTAGGCTTTTATTGATGCTGTCGCTGCCTGATCTCGCGGACCTGAAGGGGTTCTTCTTCTGGTTGTTTCTGGGTGCGCCGCAGGTTGCGGCGTGGGGCGGCCTCGCCAGTCTGGTGGTGCTGTACTACTACACGCGTTACACGCGCCGCATGATGGTGGCTACTGAGGCCACCATGCGCACCACGCAGCGCCCCGTGCTGCAGGCAGTCGATGTGGAGCGCCAGGAAGACACCGTCTACGTCGTCATCCGCAACTGTGGTTTTGGACCCGCGCTGAATTTGAGCCGCTGGGTTGAGCGCCGCAGCAATACGCCCGGTACCATTCCACGCAGGCCCGGCTTCATTCCGCCCGCGCGCCACCATGAGGAGAATTCGCACCTTGAGGTGGTGGGCAGCAATGCTGAGGAGCGCATCGTCTTTCAGCATCGCCGCAACCCGGTTCACGACTGGGAGGAGGTGCTGCTCATCATCCACGCGGAAGACATTGGCGGCAACCGCTACCAGAACGCCGTAAAGATCCGCCTGTCAGACGAAGAGGATCGCATGGTGTGGCAGAGCCTGTCAGAGCAGCTGCGCGATGATGCGAATGACGAAGAGCATCCGTTTGTGCAATGGGTCATGCGCGTGAAGACCCAGGTGCAGGACAAGGTCAAGGAAGGCGTAAAGAACGCACGCAAGTAGCGTTACGACGCCGCGTTCGCAACGGCCAGTTGAGCCAAATACGTTCCGCTTTTCGGAAGGGCATAGCTTCAGCTATGCCACATTCGTCTTAGTAAATTCGTCTTAGTAATAAGAACGGCTTTAGCCGCTGAGGTCAGCTTTACTGCCTGCGAAAAGCTGACCTCAGGGGCTAAAGCCCAATCTGCTCCTGCAGCTATTCGGCACAGCTAAAGCTGTGCCCTTCCCATCTGCAAGTGCGATGCGGGCGCGGCGTCAGCCGTTACGGTTTCGCGCAGCGGTGGTAGCGCACGGGCAATTCATTCGGCCGCGGATTGCGGCGTTCCAGCGTAAATACGTTTTTGCTCTCCAGCGTGATCACCTGCGCAGGGAACACCTGTGCGGGCGTGCCGTCCGCAGTCACGTTGCCCTCCACGGTGGATTGGCAACTGGTCGATATCGAGTAGACGTACAGGTCTTCCGGGAATACATGTGTGGTGCACAGGCTGCTGCGTCCGCGCGAGAAGCCCACGCTATCCCAGATCAGCACCTGCATCATCGGTGGGTGGTCGCAGTCCACGCCGTCCGGCACGTAGTGCCCGTTCTGCAGCGGCAGCCGTATCGCCATCTGCGCAGCAGCCGGTCTGCTGAATGCGAAAAGCGTGCAGAAGCCTGCTGCTGCCAACACGAGTGCTCTCATCGTGAGCTCCGTAACGCGGTGCAATTCATTCGCCGCGGCAGCGAAACTATAGCAGGGCTGCTGCTGGGTTTAGCCATGCCATCAAGCGTCGCTAACGGCAAACAGTTTCGTTGTTCTCGTTCTTGTTGCTCTCGGTTACCGAATGAGCCACAGCCTCGAACAGCTTCCCGAAATTGATGCTTCTTGAAGCGCCAAAGGCGCGCCGCCAGCAACATTCAGCGACGCACTCTGAACTACCCGCGAGAACCAAAGAACTTTAGCCCTGAAGGAAAAATACGGAGAAAGCAGGGGGCCTTCAGGCCCCTGACCTGCCCGCAAGATACAAGGGGCTTTAGCCCCGGAGGTCAACCGCTACAGCACAGACATGAAGTTGATCAGGTCCTGCTTCTCCTGCTCGGTGTAGTGCGCGGCGTAGCGCTTGTCGTAGAAGTCCACAACCGCGCGCAGGTCCTTTGCAGAACCAGCGGTAAAGTAAGGTGCCCGCGCAGCAAGACCGCGCAGCTGCTGAATCACCAGCGAACCCACATCTCGACACTTGCCCGTAACCAGCGCGCGGCCGGGGTCGTTGGTATAGATCACGCGGCCCAGTCCCGGATGCGGCTCTGCATTAGCGTTGCAGGTGATCTTGAACAGCGGAAGGTCTTTCTGATCGCCGGCCCACGGCAGCGACGCGGTGCCAATGTCCATCCACGGCTGCGTGGTGTTGGCACCGGTCATGTGTTCACTGTGGCATGTGGCACAGGTGCCCTGCATCGCCGTATGTGTTGTTGAGTGATCCAGGTTGGCCGTATCGGTAATGCTGAACTTCCGTTGCGAGAACAGCAGGCTGCCACGCTCTACCGACGAACGAAACGCTGACTCGCTTGACCGGCCCTTCCAGTTCGCAATCGTCACGAAGGACGCATCCGTGGAGTGCGAAGGCTTGCCGCGGCCCAGGTGCCACACACCAAGCCCCTCAGGCCCACCAACTTCTGTCAGGTCGCCACCAACGCGGTCGAAGGTCTGGCCGACATACACCTGCCGCTCATAGTCGACGATCTGCTTCAATTCTGCGGCAGTCAGATTCGCGCCCTGCTCATGCGTGTGCACGGCGTCAATCGCCTGCATCTCCAGCGATGTGTTGCGGCTGTCTGCGGTAAATGCATTGCCATCCGCCAGGTATTTCAGATTGCCCACGGGGCGCGGCCTGCGGTAGACGGAGATCATCGGCGACTTCGCATGCAGGCCATACTTCTCGCTGGTGTTGCAACCGGTTGGGTCGCGAACCACCTCTACGGAAAACTCCGGAGTAACACCGGGCGCAGGCCACGGCTGCGCAATGCGGAACACACCACGCTCCAACAGCAACGAGTGCGAAGCACGATCACTCTGCGGCAGCGAAGGACAGTTTGATCCATCGACTGCAGCAAACACCGCGTCCTGCCCGGCCGTTACGCCCCACCGCTCCTGTAGACGTTCGGTGGTCACGCTCATGCCGGCAGACATCTGGTGGCAGGTAATGCACGCGCGACCGTTCGTGCCCATGGGCGTGAAGAACGCGTGGTCCTTGGTCACCATTTCGCCGTTGGCGTTGTAGACCACTACAAAGCCTGTCTTGTCTTCAAAGGGAGCGGAGAGCGGCATGCGCTCCCCACTGTCCGCAATCCACCACTCCGGCGCGCCGCCGTACTGGCCCATCAGGCCAACGGCCGCGGCAATTACAAACGCTGCGCCAAGCAAGCGAACTGCCGGTTTCAGGTGATGGGGATGCATGCGCACTCCTGCACAAACGAAGTTGAATTTCGCGGGACTGCGTCAGATATATCACTGTGCAGGCCGTTTCAGCCAGCATTCATGCGGGGTTTATTTTGATTCAGTTGTCATCCCTCCGCTAAGCTGCGGGAGGACAAAGCAAGGGAGATAAACCCGGCGCTATACTTCCGGCGTGAAAGCTTTCGCGCTGTTCATCCTGGCGAATTTCGGAGTAGCAGAGGAGTTGGTCCACATCTATCAGCATGCGCCCATGTACTACGTCGTCCTCTACGGCGTGCTTATGTTCCTGCTTGTGAATGGCTGCATATTTCTCTTGAAGACTTCAGGCGTGACGCCACTGTTCTTTGTTCTTCTGAACATTGGAGTTGCGGTCGGTCTGTTCGGTCTCTACCTGCAAGCGAAGCCCATCCACTACATTGCCATTTGCGGCGTATTCAGTTCCTGTTCGTGAACGGCGTCATAGTTCTAGCCAAACGAAAGAATCATCAAAGCACGCTTGTGAGGGTGTAGGAGTTACGGCCGTGCCGCCGCTGCTTCAGGCTTGCCGCCGGGGTTCCACGTGGGCTTCCACTCCGTATCGGCCAGCCAGCGCACCGGCCCCTCCATGGACGCAATCGCCTCCGTCATATGGGTGAAGTCGATGGTCTTCAGCTCGTCGCTTACCTGGTGGTAATCCGTGTGCAGGCCAAAGCTTGATACGGTGTGCGCAATGATGCCCTGCTGCGCCAGCGCATAGTTATCGCTGCGCCGGAAGAAGTTCTCCTTCGGGTGCGGATCGTTCACCAGGTGCGCACCATGCTTCGCCAACTCCGGGCCCAGATTACTGCGATCAAAGCCGGTTAGCCACAGCGTGCCTTCTGGCACAGCTGCATCAGGGCGGCCAATCATCTCAAACTCCAGGTTGGCCACAATCTGCGCAACCGGCACTGGAGGATGCTGCAGAAAGCCGCGGTTGCCATAGCCGCCAAGCTCCTCGCTGCCAAAGAGCGCGAAGACCACCGTGCGCTTCAGCGGCTTGCCCACCGCCAGCGTTCGCGCCAGGTTCAGCACAGCGGTGGTGCCGCTGGCGTCGTCGTCTGCGCCGTTGTTGATCACGTCGCCCTTCACCGGAACCTTCAGCACGCCCAGGTGATCCAGGTGCGCCGTCAGCAGAATCACTTCATCCTTCAGTTTTGCGTCGCTACCCGGCAGAATGGCCACTGCGTTCCACGTCTCCGTGCGCGGCACATCTTCATACTTCGCCATGCGCTGCTTGCCGCGATCACTCATCTTTGCCATGTCCACGGGCACGTGCTGAATGTAGCTGCCCGCATCGCCCGCAGGCTTCAGCCCAAGACCCTCAAAGATGGATGCGCAGTACAGCGCGGCAACATGCTCATCGCGCGTGGCGCTGCCGCGTCCGCGCATCTCGTCCGCTGCAAGAAAGTTCATGTCCGCATGCACACGCGCCGTCAGCACTGCGTCGACACGCTCGTGCTTTGGCGCAGGGGCATCGTCCGCTGCTACAGCAACGGCGCATCCCACCGACAGCAGTGCCACTGCTGTCCATCCTGCTATAAACCTGCGCATATGGCCGTAGCCTAGCGGCTCAGCCCCTTTGGTGCAAGACGATGAACCGCTATGGCGCTCTCTGTCTACGCTTGAAGGCTATGTCCTGCCGGACGGGCCCACTATGCGTGGGGCGGTCACTTCGTGACGTGTGATCTGCTTGCAGTGGGTCTCCCGTTGGTCGGCAGAAGAATTTCATCCCGACCAACGGGAGGGCCGAGCGAAGCAGTAAAAAGGCGCGTGAGCGCCCGCTCTCCGCGTAGGAGGCCTGTCCGGCAGGACATTCTTTTGTTTAGAACTCCACGCCGCGTTGTGCCAGGATGCCGCGTGCGTAGGCATGCTTTACCTCGCGCATTTCGGTCACGGTATCGGCCAGCTCCACCAGCAGCGGATGCGCGTTGCGCCCCGTCAGGATCACGTGCAGCATGGGCGGCCGCGCCTGTAGCGACGTGGCTACCGTCTCAGGCTCCAGCATGCCGTAGCCAATGGCGTAGTTGATCTCATCCAGCACCACCATGTCCCATTCGCCACTGTTCATCTCGCGCACAGACTCATCCCACGCCTCGCGCACCATCCGCAGGTCCTCCGGGTCCGTCTCCGCTCCGCCCACCTTCACAAAGCCGCGGCCCAACTGCCGGATCACAAGGTCGCCGCTAAAGCGCTCCGCGGCATCCAGCTCGCCGTAGTGCCATGAGCCTTTTAGAAACTGCAGCACCAGCACGCGCATGCCGCTGCCTGCGGCGCGCATGGCCGTGCCTAGCGCAGCGGTCGTCTTGCCCTTGCCCGCGCCCGTGTTGATCAGCAGCAGACCGCGCCGCTGCGTGCCCGCGTTGGCTTCCTTCGCGTCAGTAGGTTCCATCGTCATGCCTCAGGTTAGTGCCCCAGGTGGTACGGGTGTCCCTGCAGAATGGTGGCTGCGCGGTAGATCTGCTCTGCCAGCACCAGCCGCGCAAGTTCATGCGGCAGCGTCATCGCACTTAAGGACAGTCGCAGCTCCGCCGCTGCCTGCGCCTCGGCAGACCAGCCATCCGCCGGCCCAATCGCCAGCAACAGATGCCGCAGACCGCCATCGCGCGCTCTGCGGATGCGCTCTGCGAACTGCTCGGTATCGAACACTTTGCCGCCTAAATCGGCCATCCAGAAAGCCACCGCGCCGCCTTGCCTCTCCTCGCGAACAGCGTCAAGTAGCGCCACTTCCGTGCGCAGTACACGCGCGGTTGCAGGCAGCGCTCGACCGCATCGCTGCAGGTAGTCCTCCACCAGTGTGTCGGTTGCGTTACTGTGTGCGCCGCCAGAACGCACGGAGAGGAGCGAGATACGCAAAGCCATGTATTAACCCATCGCGAACGCAACTTGAAATTGCATACAACAGAAATCAATAGTCGCCGCGCCAGTTCTATGAAAAATGATATCCACCCAAAGCAAAGTCGCCCTGTTTTAGGGCAAAATAAACGTCAAAACGCGACATTGTTACAGTTTAGTGACTTTGGCGAGCTGCGTGCTACACCGACCTGCCAAGTTGAAGTTAGAAGTCCTTTGGGCTCGCTTGGAAAAGCGTTCCCTTTCTCACGATTTTCACTCCCCTCTTGAGGAAGCGCATACATGATGAAGCATTTCACCCGCCTCGCTCTCGCGGCAGTTCTTTTGACTGCTCCGGCAGGGCTTATGGTCCGCTCGGCGACCGCGCAGGATCAGTCCGCCGTTACCGGCGGTCTGAACGGCGTTGTAGCCGACCCCAGCGGCGCCTCGATTGTTGATGCCGCGGTTACACTCACCGGACCGCAGGGTTCGATCAAAACCACGACCGATAAGAACGGCCGTTTCTCTGTCGGCACTCTTCGCCCCGGTTACTACGACGTCAAGGTTGAGAAGGCTGGTTTCAGCACCACGACCGCTGTGCACAATGAAGTTACGGTGTCGGCGTTCTCCTCCTTGAGCCTGAAGATGCAGGTCGGCTCTGAATCGACCACGGTGCAGGTTACGGCTGAAGCCGTTGCTCTGGATACGCAGAACACAGCAATCACTGCCAACCTGACCGACGAGCTCTACAACAGCATCCCCATGCCCCGTAACGTGACGGCGATCTTCTACGCCGCACCGGGCGTGCAGGCGGGCCAGGTTGCAGGTGCCCCCAACCAGGCCGGCCCTGGTGCGAACAACCCATCCATCGGCGGCGCCTCCGGCCTTGAGAACCTGTACGTTGTGGACGGTGTAACCATCACCGACCAGGCGTTCGGTTCTATCGGAACGTTTAACCGCTACCACGGCTCGCTCGGCACCGGCATCAACCTCGCCTTCATCAAGGAAGTTGACGTCAAGACCTACGCCTTTGAGCCGCAGTACGGCAAGGCAACCGGCGGCATCATCCAGATGGTGACCAAGTCGGGTGGCAACAACTACCACGGCGCGCTTTCTGCTTACTTCGCGCCGGGCGTGTTCTATGCCAGCCGTTACCAGTTTGCCCAGTTTGGCTACACGCTGACGACGCCGTCGCAAACCCTGTCTTCGCCGGCTTTTGACGCGGCCGTCGAATTCGGTGGCTATGTCCCCGGCCTGAAGGACAAGCTGTTCTTCTTCGGCGCCTTTGACCCGTCCTTGACCCGCAACATGATCGCGGCGAGTCCTTTGGCTCCTGCGCAGGCAGTTGCCCTTGGTCCCGTCCAGTCGACTGCCAGCAGCATGAACTACGCCGGCAAGCTGACCTACAAGATCACAGACCGTACCACCCTGGAACTGACCGCGTTTGGCGATCCGTCAAAGCACAACTCGGTTCCGTGGACCTACTCCACGAACGCGCCGGACACGGTGAAGAGCTCGTATAACTATGGCTCGCAGGATGAGCTGGTCCGCCTGGATTCGGCGATCACGAATTCGTGGACGTTTGACGCTTCCTACGCTTACAACCACAACCACTTCAACGAAACAGCGTCGCAGCCCAGCCTGTACGGCATTTCGAACATTGTGCCTCAGTACACGGGTGGCGCTTCGGTGGCTACCGGTCTCGGCCAGTTCGAACCGTCGAAGAACAACACCTACAGCCTGGCAGTGAATACTTCAAAGATCGTGCATCTGTTCGGCACGCACACTTTGACGGTTGGCTATGCGTATGACCACACCAACTTCATTGATCTGCCCTCCACGTCGGGTGCGCTCTTCCCGATCGTCCAGACGAACTACCAGGGCGGCGCGGTTCCGGCAAACAGCTTCGTGCCCAATGGCGCCCTGACCAACGGCGTATTCTCGATTGCTCCCATCAACACATCTGACCTGACCGATCACACCTGCACCATCTGCCCGGTCGTGAACGGCGTCAGCGTGTATGCAACCTCAACGCGTGGTCAGTACGCTGGCCTGAATGTCCTAGCGCTTGGCCGCTATCATCAGGCCTTCGGCGAAGACGTCTACCAGATGAACAAGTACGTCACGTTCAATCTGGGTGTTCGTTACGAGCTTCAGCGCATGACTTCCACGCTCCAGAACTACAGCTTCGGTCCTAGCTGGTCGCCTCGTCTGGGCGTCAACATCGATCCCACGGGAGACCACAAGAGCAAGGTCTTCTTCAACTACGGCCGTAACTACTGGGCTGCTCCGCTCGATGCCGCTATCCGTTCACTGGGTGGTGAAGTCGACTCCTACACCATGTCGTACGCGCCAGTCTACAACGCGGCGACTGGCGTCTTCTCCATCATCCCTGACCAGGCGCATGCTTTGAACGGAACACCGCAAAGCACGAGCGACGGTAGTGTCACCAACTTCGCCGCTCCCTTTTACCATCAGGGCGGAGAGGGTGTTCTTGCTGGTACCAAGCAGGAGTACGAGGACGAATACGTCGCAGGATATGAGCGGAACATTGGAAAGACGCTTGTATTGAAAGCGCGTTACTCGGATCGCCGCCTCGGCCGCATCATCGAGGACATCGGTTCGCAGTCGCCTGAGGGCGCGTTTGTCGACGGTGGTTACAACGGCGGCATCAGCAATCCTGGTCCGTCGACGGATATGTCGATCAACGAGCAGGAAGTTACCTATACTCCGGCGCAGTACGCCGCAGCACAGGCAGCCGCTGCGAACACGGGCGCTGCCTATGTTGCGCCAGTGGCTGGTTGCACCGCAAGCTTCGATGCTAAGGGAAACCTGACCGCAACCAATGACACCGCCGCAGCACTCGGCAATATCTTTGTCGACGGCAAGAATCAGCCTGTTGGCGGTGCCTGCATCACGAACAACACCGTGGCCGGTTCCAAGGCTGTTCCGGGTGTCAACGCCAATGGTGGCGATGGTATCCCGGATGGTTTTGCCAAGCCGATTCGCCGCTTCAACTCGGTTGAGTTCGAGTTGGATAAGCGCTTCAGCGAGCACTGGCTTGCAGTTGTGAACTTCCGTTGGGGCAACCTATACGGCAACTACGAGGGTGCATACCGTAACGACAACGGTCAGTCTGACCCTGGTATCAGCTCGCTGTTTGACTTCACCACCGGCAAGCTGGGCCTGTTGGGTTCCCAGTTCACCCCTGGCCCCCTCAGCACGGATCGCCGCGCTGTGGGCAACATGTTCCTCAGCTACAACTTCGCGGGTGGTAGCGGCTTCAGCAACCACCTCCGTGGTCTCACCGTCGGTCTGGGCGCACGTGGCCAGGCGGGTGTGCCGCTCAGCGTCCTTGGCGATCACCCCGTTTACCTGAACGATGGTGAAATTCCGATCGGTGGCCGTGGTGCTGCAGGCCGTACGCCTGCAACCACCCAGCTGGATCTGCACGCGGAGTACGCTCTGCCGCTTGGACACGTTTTTGGTGAATCCAGCCGTCTGCGTCTGACGATGGATACCTTCAACGTAACCAACAGCCAGTTCCAGACGGCCCGCGAGCAAAACAGCCAGCTCGGTGCTTCTTCGTACCCGATCGTGGGCAACACGCCCCCGATCAACACGGACTACAACCGTCCCACCAGCTTCCAGGCTCCGTTCTACGCCCGTGGCTCGGTACGGTACGAGTTCTAACCGGCTGACTCAATCCAACGTCCAACCGGGAGGGCCTTCGGGCCCTCCCGCTTTTCTGCCGCCAGTAATGCAGCGGCCTATAATTTTCTTGTGATCGCCGGTGCGTGCTTCCCGGCCAGGAGTGCACTTGTTCCGTCTCCGCCCCCTGTTGTTTGCCTTTCTCGTTTTTCTCGCCGCCTCTCCGGTGCTTCACGCCGCTGTTAAGGTGAAGGACCTGCCGCCGGTCTATCGCCACTGGCTGACGCAAGAGGTCAACTACATCATCGAGAGCTCAGAGCGCAACGAGTTTCTTGCGCTGCGTACAGACAATGAGCGCGACGCCTTCATGCGCAGCTTCTGGGATTCGCGCAACCCCAACCCCGGCTCAGACACGAACCCCTACAAGGAAGAGCACTACCGCCGGCTGGCCTATGCCAACGATAACTTTGGCAACACCATGCGGGGCGATGGCTGGGCCAGCGACCAGGGCATGGTCTACATCACGCTGGGTGCGCCGCAGTCCAAGGTGACCTATCCCAGCCCGCGCAATGTGCGTCCACTGGCCATCTGGTTCTACCAATCACCGACACCTGCACTGCCCACGTACTTCTCTGTGGTGTTTTACAAGCGCGGTCCCGGCGACGACTTCACAATCTACTCGCCCTACCAGGACGGCCCGGCAAAGCTGGTCACCGGCCTTGAGGCAGAGAACGACCAAACCCGAGCCCTCAAGCAGATCCGCGATTCGCTTGGAGGCGAAGTAACGCGCACAGTGCTTACACTCATGCCGACGGAACCTGTGGACATCACCAGGTACGAGCCCAGCATGGTCTCTGACGCGATGCTGGCAGGCATTCGCGGCCTTGCGGATAATCCGTTGGAGATTGCCCGGGTCAACCTCATCCGCCAGCGTGAGAAGGTGACGGCCAGCATCTTCAGCAATACCAACACGCCTGAGGCCAGCTATACGGTGGTGCGCGATGCCACCGGCCGCGCCACGGTCGATTACTTCATGCGGATGCCGCAGCCGGATACCGGCATCGCCGGCCCCCGTAAAACCGGCGGCAGCGGTTATGACATGACCCTGCAGCAGCACATCCTCACGGAGGCGGGTCGCCCAGTCTATGACACGGTCAGCTCCATCTCCGCAGGCGGGCTACAGCCCAACACACTGGACATTGCGCGCCACCGCGTCTTTGCCGCAGAAGATCAGCTGCCATTGGAGCCGGGTAAGTACGTGGTGCAGTCCACGCTCACAAACAACCTGAACCTGGAGGCGCACCGCATCACCACCAACATCGTGGTGCCTGCGCGGGCAAAGACCCTGACGCTCTCCACGCCGGTAGCTTATGCCGGCCGCCCCGGCCACCTGGAGGGTGACCGTGTCCCCTTTACCTACGCGGGTGTGCGTTTTGCTCCACTGGGCGTCGGCACGGTCACGCTGCACACGGGCGATCCTTTGCAGACGGTCTTTCAGATGTGGCTGCCGCCCACCGCAGACGGCAAGTTCAACCTCGCGCCCATCGCCATGCACTTCTACTACGGCTCGGCCGCGGCTGGCAGCAAGCCGATTGACGAAGCAGACGATACCGTCGATCCATCCAACGCAGATGAGGCCGGCAACATTGTCAGCGGCCACACCTTCAAGACGACCGACCTGCCTGCAGGCAGCTATCGTGTCATCATCCGCGCAACACAGGCAGGCAGCCCGCCCGCCTTTGGCACTATGACCCTGCGCATCGTGCCCACCATGGAGACGGTCGCAGCGTGGAGCGCCTATGGCCCGCCAGAATTGCAGCAGGAGGAGATGAAGCGCGCCCTCTCTGCAGAAGCAAGCGGGGCCAGTGGCGATGCCATCACGTTCCTGCGACGCGACCTGGATGCGCATCCCACGCACGTCAGCAGTCTTACCCGGCTGGCGGCGCTGCTGGGCGAGCAGCACAAGGTGGCAGAGACGGCGCAGCTGGCGGATCGTCCAGCCTTCCGCGATGCCGTGGATATTCCCACACTCACGCTGGTGTCTGAGGCGCTGGTGCAGACCGGCAAGCAGGACCGCGCGATTGAGCTGCTCAACAGCCAGAGCAAGCTGCAGCCGCTGAACTCATCGCTGTACAACCAGCTGGCAACCTTGGATGACAAGGCTGGCAAGCGATCTGAAGGTGACCTTGCGCGGCACAAGGCAACAGAACTCAGCCAGCAGTAGGTAGCGGCTGAATCAGATAAAAAAAGAGCGCCTCGCTGGTTAAGCGAGGCGCTCTTTTATTGCCTTCTATGCGGCCGATTACTTTGAGGACTTCTTCGCTACAGCTTTCTTTGTGGCAACTTTTACTGCAGTCTTCTTCGCGACAGCCTTCTTTGCCGCCGTCTTCCTCGGTGCAGGCGCAGCCTTCTTTGCTACGGTGGCCTTCTTCGCGGCAGGCTTTGCAGCTTTCACCTCGGCCTTCTTCGCCACAGGCTTTGCAGCAGTTTTCACTGCGGCCTTCTTCGCAGCGGGCTTAGTGGCTGTCTTTGCTGCAGGTGCAGCTTTCTTTGCCACTGGAGCAACTGTCTCTGCAACGGGCACAGCTTTCTTTGCCGGAGTCTTCGCCCGCGTCTTTGCCATTGCAGCCTTCAGCTCCGCATTCAGCTCATCCATGGTGATGGATTTGGCAGACTTCCGCAGCCGCTCCAGGCCATAGTAGGCGCGCTTTTCCGGCATGAAGATGTGGACGACAAAGTCCACATAATCCATCAGCACCCACTCGCCCTGGCGGCGTCCCTCAACAGAGTTTGGATACACGCCAAACTCATGCTTCAGGCGGTACTCAATCTCGTCGGATATGGCGACGTTCTGACGTTCGTTGGTGCCGCTGCAAATCAAAAAGTAATCGGTCAGCGAGCTCTCGGTAGGGTCGAGCGCCAGGATACGGATATCTTCGGCTTTCTTGCTGTCGCAGGCGTCGACCGCGGCCGCCAGTAGCTGAGTGGCTTCCAGTGTGGGCATTGCACTCCTTGCAGGGCCAACTCCGCACCGCGTCTCCGCGGAGGGTACGTCGCTCCCCGTTGCTCTCAGAATAGCCCGCTGGCGCGCGTTCGCCTAGCTGCTTTGTGGGTAACCAACTCCACATGTCCTGCCGGAGGGGCTCGCTGCGCGCGGTGCGGGTGCTCACGCACCTTTTTACTAGTCAGTTATCGAGCATGGTACAGATGCATCCGCGCAATGTAGAGAGCTACCGGCGGCGTCAGCATCTTGCCGCAGGAGACGCCCACGCGCAGCCGTTCGCGGATGCCGGTTGCAGAGATGTCGTCATTCATCTCCGTCAGTAGATGCACACGCGCAGCCTGCGCAGGCGTCAGCTCCAGCGGTGAAAGATCGGCCAGCGAAAAGCCCGGCCGCGACACCACAATCCACTGCGACAGCTCCAGCAGGGCATCTGGCTCACGCCAGCGCCGCAGCGTCAAAAAACTGTCTGCACCGGCCAGTACAAAAATCTCGGCACCGGGCTGTTCCGCGCGCAGCCGCCGCAGCGCGTCCACGGTAAAGTTCGGTTCACCGGCATCGTTTGGAGCGTCCAGCTCGCTGGCCTCAAGCCGCGGGTCGTCGACGCACAGCAGCCGCGTCATGGCCATGCGGTCCTCATAATTTGCAATGGGCGGCTCAGACTTCAGCGGCTGCACACCGGCGGGCGCAAGCAGCACGCGGTCCAGCGCAAAGGCGTCCGCGGCCGCGCGCGCCACATGCAGGTGCGCCGCGTGTGGAGGATCGAAGGTGCCACCAAAATAGCCAATGCGCATGCTGCGTTTTGCCTGCTTCCAATTACCTTGCGCGGTTTAGATGCCGCATTTTTCGATACGCTGCTAGATTCCAAGCACCGCGCGCCGCAGGTCCACGCGACGCATCAGCAGGCCCGCCCACACCAGCACGCCAAATACGATCGGCACAAACCACTCCGATTCACCTGCGCGGATGTGTGTAACCACCGCGCCGCCAAAGTAGGCAGTCATCAGCATCGCTCCCACGGGCGCAGTCGCGGGGATGGCGTAGAGCACGGCACACAGCCCCTCTGCCAGTGCCACGTAGCGAACAAGGCCGGGTGTGAAGCCGTACTTCACCATACCCTCAAGCACAAAGGGCATCTGCAGCAGACCAAAGATCGCGCCGCTGGCCAGCATTATCAACGGAATGATGGATAGAACCCAGCCGGTCCAGTACATGGCTTTGCTGGGCGTGGTTTCAACGGCAGACATGGCTGGCTCCCTTGGCAGGCAGAATTTCTAGAGTCTGCCTGCGCACATACAACTTGCGCAAGTGCCATCGCCCTGTTGGATGGATCGTAGTTGCAGAGATTGGTAAGAGCACGAAGCCGGTTCGCTGATCGTAGCCTTGTTGCACGAATCGTAAGGGCACGGCTTCAGCCGTGCCGAATGCACGCCCAATGATCAGGGGCTAAAGCCCTTGTTTCATTGAGAGCAGCGAGAGCAGCGTGCGGCATGGCTAAAGCCATGCCCTTACGATCCGTGCCTCAAGTCGTCTTGCGACTTTGCCGTGCGTGTTCAGCTTCGATCGTCGAACATGCCTGCGATGGCGCCGCCGATCAGGCCTGCGCCTAGTGCTGTACCGCCGCGTGAATCGTTGCCTGCTCCGGGCATGTACTGCTGCAGCTGGTGCGCCAGGTTGGCAAGCGGCAGCGTCTGCAGCCATATGCGGCCGGGGCCGGTCAGCTCCGCCAGAAAGATGCCGTCACCGCCAAAGAACAGGTTGCGGACGCCGGGAATGGTTGTGATCTGGAAGTTGACGCAGCTTTGAAATGCGCCCACGTGGCCCGGGTGTACGCGCAGCACCTCGCCCGGCGCCAGGTCGCGGATGATGACCTCGCCACTCAGCTCAAGCCACGCGGTGCCGTTGCCGCTGACGCGCTGCAGCAGAAAACCATTGCCGCCAAAGATGCCCGCACCCAGCGACTGCTGAAAGCCCACACCCAGCTGAATGCCCGCCGTGGCACACAAAAAGCCATGCCGATGCACCATGAAGTCATGCCCATCGCCGCGCAGCTCCACCGGAACAATGTGGCCGGGCACCTTGGTGGCAAAGGCAATCTCGCCGGGGTAGCCCTGTGCCGTGTACTCCGTCATGAACAGCGTGCCTCCGCCCGCCATGCGTTTGATGGCGCCAAAGAATCCGCCGCCACCCGCTGCCTGCGTGTGCGTATGCAGGCCAATGGCTGCGGACATCCAGCTCAGTTCGCCCGCCTCGGCTATAACGGTTTCGCCGGGTTGCAGCAGAAACTCAATGGCCGGCATGGTGGTTCCGTGGATGCGTGACTGCATGGTCGTCTCTCTCCTGACTGCTTCCTAAAACGATACGCGCGGCACGTGCGAATGGTTCCCGCCGGATCGTGCCGTGGAATGAAGTACAGCGCCGCGCGGCGCTGTACAGTAAAGGTCAGCAATTTCCCAAAGGGAGACACCTGTTTTGAAGAAGCTTGCGCACCCTCTCGCCTCCGTCCTTGCACTTGCGGCTCTGTTCTCTGTTGCGCAGATTCAGACGCGCGCGCAGGCTGCCGCTGCTGCACCCGCCGCCGCCGCTGACATCAAGACAGAGGACTCGCTGGACTGCGTCGCCTCCACGTATGAAGCGAGCCCCACCGGCATTGAGCACCTCATCCTGACGAACAACTGCAAGCAGGAGGTGCACGTGTATTACTTCGTCACCGGCCCCAACTCCGGCGGCACCTACCTGAAGCCCGGCAAGAGCGAGAACACGCACCTGCCGCACGACACCATCACCACCGCTGGTGGCGTGGGTGTGTACGCCTGCCCGGCGTCTGACATTCCTGTGGATGCCGATGGCAAGTTCGCCGCCAACAAGCGCGTCGTGCCACCCTTCCGCTGCAAACACGACTAATCGCGAGCCTCGTCGAAACAGAAACGCAAAATGGCCTGCATCGATTCCGGTGCAGGCCAAAACTTTTTTGCAGAATCTGCGTCGCACACCGAATCTTTTGCACCGGCTCCGTGTCGACTCCTGTGCACCACTGTTTTTCGGCAGTGTTTCACCGCTTCTCTCTTGTTTTGTCATCCCTGTCGTCCGCAGGCACGCCCGCTGCGGGCGCTGGACGTCGTGTTCCCTGAATACGGCGCAACGCAGGCGCAGCACTTACCGGCTGTTTACCTCAGCAGCCGCGTACCCGTCCCCCGGAGTCACGCTTTGAAGGCCAGAATCGCACTCTCACTTCTCGTACTTGCAGCCGCTCCACTGGGCGCACGTGCTGACCAGCTCGTCCCTGCGGGGTCGGTCATTACGTGTACCGTGTCGGAGTCGGTATCGTCCAAAACCATGCACGTTGGCGACCCGGTCATGTGCACACTCGGCCACTCAGAGATGTATGGCCGCGCATCGTTCCCCTACGGCAGCTATCTCATGGGCACCTTCTCGGAGTACAAGGATCCCGGCCACTTTGTGGGCAAGGGATGGATGGTGCTGGACTTTGACCGGCTCATCGTTCAGCCGGATACCGTTGTGCCCATTCACGCCCGCGTGGTGCAGGACAACTCCAAGCTGCCCGTCGACAAGGATGGCAAGATCCACGGCACCGGTCACCCGGTGAAGGACACGGTGGAGTGGCTCATCCCCATTCTGTGGCCCATTGACCTCATCAACCTGCCCCGCCGCGGACCAACGCCAATCCTCAAGGCTGAAAGCAAGCTGACGCTGCGTGTCATCGACGACTTCGGCATCCCCACGCCGCAGGAAGATGCCGTGCGCAAGCCCGCACTCATCGCACGCCAGACGCCGGACGAGCCGACCTATGACTCGTACCGTCAACAGGCCGCGCCCATTGAGCGTGGCTACGCACAGCAGCAACAGCCGCAGTACGCTCCGCAGCAGCAGTACGCACCACAGCCGTCGTCGCCGGTGGTGGTCAACCTGGTGCAGCCCGCGCAGCAACAGCAGCAGCCCATCATCATCCAGGCGCCACAACAGCAGCAGCCGGTATACATCCAGCAGCAGGCGCCGCCGGTGGTCTACAACAACTACCCGCCACCGCCTCCACGCGCATACTACCCACCGCGGTACTACTACTACCGCGGCGGCTACGGCTATTAGTAGCCGCGCATCACGTTTCATAGAAGGGCCTCTGCGGAGGCCCTTTTCTTTTTGCGATTCGTAGATGCATGTCCTGCCGGACGGGCCCGCTGCGCGCGGTGCGGGTGCTCACGCACCTTTTTACTGGCTTCGCCTCGCCCCTCCCGATGGTCGGGATCAAGCTCATCACCACAAATTTTTTGTCATCCTGAGCGAAGTCGAAGGACCTGCATTTCTCTGGCAGCAGCATGAATGTCAAAGCCTGAGCAACGGGAAGGCCACGCGAAGCAGTAAAG
>JAMFTB010000050.1 GCA_026225595.1 Terriglobus sp.
GATCCTTCGCTGCGCTCAGAATGACGGCCGTTTGGGCTTTATCGAAAAAAAGGAATTCGCGGCGAGTCCCACCCAAATGCAGATCCCTCCGCTTCGCTGCGGGATGACAAACCGGAAACGAAGAGGCCGCGATTGCTCGCGGCCTTCTTGTCTTATTGAGTTTTCTTCTCGACCAACGGGAGAGCCACGCGAAGCAGTAAAAGGGCGTGCGAACGCCTACCAGCCGCGGGTCTGCATCAGTTCTTTTTCTTCAATTGCCATGGCGGCCAGGCCCTTCATGGCGCCAGTAACCTTCTCGCTCTCAGATGCAAGCACCTTGGCGTCGTCGAAGTGTAATGCAGCCTGAACGATTGCGGATGCGCGGGAGATCGCCTCTGCACGCTCTGCGGGGTTGTTCTCCACGTCCAGCGGCGTTGCGCGCTCCTTCATAAAGATGCCGCTACCCACGAAGACCGTCTCCGCGCCCAGCTGCATCATCAGCGCCGCGTCTGCCGGTGTGGCAATGCCGCCGGCAGAGAAGTTGGGCACTGGCAGCTTGCCGGTCTGCGCCACCATGCGCACCAGCTCATACGGCGCTCCGTGAACCTTGGCTGCGTTGTAGAGTTCGTCCTCGCCCATGACGGTCAGCTGCTTGATCTCGCGGGTGATCTGGCGCATGTGCTGCACCGCGTGGACGACATCGCCGGTGCCCGGCTCGCCCTTGGTACGGATCATGGCTGCACCCTCTGCAATGCGGCGCAGAGCCTCACCCAGGTTGCGTGCGCCGCACACAAACGGCGTGGTGAAGGCGTGCTTGTCAATGTGGAAGGTGTCGTCGGCGGGCGTCAGAACTTCGCTCTCGTCGATGAAGTCAACACCCAGCTCCTGCAGAATCTGCGCCTCAACAAAGTGACCAATGCGTGCCTTCGCCATCACCGGGATGTCGACTGCGGCCATAATCTCTTTGATGAGCTTGGGGTTGGCCATGCGGGCCACGCCACCCTCAGCGCGAATCATGGCCGGTACGCGCTCCAGCGCCATGACGGAGATGGCGCCAGCCTCCTTGGCGATAATGGCCTGCTCCACGTTCATCACATCCATGATGACGCCGCCCTTCAGCATTTCGGCAAGGCCGGTCTTCAGGCGCAGTCCATGTGGTGCGTAGTTGCCGTTGGTGGAAGAGAGATCTGCCATGGCGCGAAGGCTCCTTCTGGGTGTTTCGTAAAATTGTGGGTCGGATGCGGCGCTTGGCGCAGCAAAAAGACGGCCAGCACGGCTAGTTTAGCAGCGTTTGCACTCCGTGCGCGGGGGACTCTTCACACTTCTGCAACATCGAAGGCGCAGCAGATGTTCTGTCCTGCCGGACGGGCCTCCTGCGCGGAGGGCGATCACTTCGTGACTCGTATTCGGCTTCGCAGCGGGCCTCCCGATGGTCGGCAAGAAATTCATCCCGACCATCGGGAGGGCTAAGCGAAACAGTAAAAAGGCGCGTGAGCGCCCGCCCCGCGCGCAGTGGGCCCGTCCCAGGACACCAGAGGATTAGTTCGCAAGCCTAACTAGACGTGTGCGGCGACGACCTGGCACAGCGAGTCACCCCAGCGCTCGATCTTTGCCGGTCCAATGCCAGAGATGGTCTCAAGCTCCTGCAGCGTCGATGGAGCGTCCAGCACGATCTGCCGCAGCGTGCGGTCGCCAAAGACGACGAAGGCGGGCTTGCCCAGCTGTTTTGCTTCCGTCGATCGCCAAGCACGCAGCGCCGCGTCGAGTGCTTTCTGCTCCGCCGTCAGCGGAGTCTCATCTGCGGCTGCCTTCTTGCGCGCGGACGCTTCCTTGCTGCGATCACGAGTGCGGCCGCGCGGCTCCGTGTCTTCCGTGTCGCGCATCTGCAGGTTTGCCAGCGGTTCGCCGTCTGCCGCCTCATTGCCCTCATGCGTCAGCACGGCGCGACGATACCCAATCTCGCGGCCACCTTCCGCGGTAAAGCTGGCAGACTCAAGCGTCAGGTAGCCGGCGCGCGCCAGCGTATCCAGCAGCGTGTCCAGCTCTTTGCGGTCAACTTCGCCACTCGGAAAGAGCTCCGTATGCAGCTTGCCGGTCGATTTGCCGCTGAAGGGGCCCGAATGCGAGCCGCCGGAAAGCGAGCGCAGAATGCGCTGCATCGTCGCCAGCTCGTCCGTCGTTGGCTGGCGAAAGCTCTGCGCCGACGACTGCTCCGGCGAGCAGAAATCGCACCGGCCGCAGGGGCGCTGTGCGTCGGATACATCGCCAAAGTGGCGCACCAGCGCGGCCATGCGGCACTCTGCGCCGGTGGCCAGCCGCATCATCGCGTCAATCTGGCCGCGGCGAAAACTTACCTGCGCGTCATAACTGCGACGCCATGCAGCTCCCGTCTGTTCCGTCCTCGTCACGTTGTTGCCCATGTCAATCTGCGCGGCGCCCTGCGCCAGCAGCTTATCCAGCGCTGGACCAAACACATCGAGGTCAAGCTTGAGCGCAATGCGCAGATCGTCCGCGTGCACGGGATCGGGCCGCAGCGCTGCCGCAATGCGCGCCAGCGTGTCCGTGGGCGGGTAGTCACGCTCCAGGAAAAAGTCATGCATACGGCGATCGGCAAAGCTATACATCAGCACCGTGCGCGAGGGCTTGCCGTCGCGGCCGGCGCGGCCAATCTCCTGGTAAAAGCTCTCAACCGACGCGGGCATCGCCATGTGCAACACCGTGCGCACATCCGCTTTATCTATTCCCATACCAAACGCGATCGTGGCCACCACGACCTCAAGCTCGCCCGTCTGAAAGGTGCGTTGGACGCGCTCACGCGTACCCGAATCGAGACCCGCGTGATACGTCGCAGTGGGGAAGTCCTGGTTCAGCTCCGTCGCAATCGTCTCTGCATCCTTACGAGAGGGCGCGTAGATGATGGCAGGCCGAGCAGCCCCATCGCGCAGCAGCTTGCGCGCCATCTCCGTCCGCCGCGGCTTTGAGACTTCGACGACTTCCACGGCAAGGTTCGTCCGCCGAAAGCCCTGGATGAACTGCGCAGGATTATGCAGGGCCAGCTCGCTGACGATGTCGCGCTGGACTTGAGGAGTAGCGGTAGCCGTAAGCGCAATCACCGGGGCGGGCCGCAAAGCCTGCAGATGCGCCGCAAGGTTGCGATAGTCCGGCCGGAAATCATGCCCCCACTGCGAGATGCAGTGCGCCTCGTCAATGGCAATGAGCGTGGGCGGCCGCTTGGCCAGCATGGGGCCAAAACCCGGCACGCGAAAGCGCTCCGGCGCGATAAAGAGGAATTGCAGCTTGCCGTCGAGGTAGTCGCGGCAGACCTGGCGGCTGCTATCACGATCCAAACCCGAGTGAATGCGGCCCACCTGCAGCCCCAGCGACGTAAGCTTCTGCGCCTGGTCGTCCATCAGCGCGATGAGCGGCGAGATGACCAGCGCGGTGCCGCCACGGGCAAGCGCAGGCAGCTGGTAGCACAGCGATTTGCCCGCGCCAGTGGGCATCACCAGCAGCACATCGCGCCCCGCAGTCGCGGCCTCGCACACGGCCTGCTGGCTGGCACGGAATTCGCGAAATCCAAAGGTGCTGTGCAGCAGTTGAAGCAGGTCGGGGGTAGTCGCGGTGGGCATGCGGAGGTGAGGCTATTTTCGCATAGCCTTCGCCTGCGAGCAGTACCGAATGTACACAGCCAAATACCTCAGATTAACTTCGACAGCGTGAGAACATGGCGCTATGACACGCTGTCCTTGCTGTGACTTCAGAACGTTAAAGGAAAATGGCGAACTTCAACTTTGTCCTGTTTGCTATTGGGAAGACGATGGACAAAGGGACATTGATGCCTCGAAATATCGAGGCGGTCCCCACAATCTTTTGACCCTATTTGAAGCCAGAATAACTTTTGCCGATCTAGGAGCCTCTGATCTTCTATGGATCGGCGAAGTTAGACCTCCATTACCAACAGAGCTTTGAATTTTCGCGCCATCTTCATCGCTTGAAAATACTGCAAAATCGGGGTAAACTAAGGTGTTTGCTGGTGATTTGCTGCGGGATCGTAGCGCCCTGCATACGGATTCGACCTAAGGAGTTGGAATGGCGAAGCGTCGTGGAAACCCGAACTGGGGCAAGCCGGAGCCGATCGGCCCGGTGGTGCCAACCGTTACATCGTTTGAGCTGGTGGTGAAGGAATACAAGCTGACGCCGGATCAGTACATCCGGTCCACGCGGTTGCGTGAGTGGGCGCGCCGCAACAAGAACTCAAAGTACATTCCGGAGGCGCTGCTAGAGGCCTGGGGATTTGAGATCGAGTCGACCCTGTAGCTACTTGCGTTTGATGGAAAGGCCCGCGAATTTCGCGGGCCTTTCTGCTGCCGTGGTTCATCTATAGAGTTGCCGTTGCCGTGAAATCGAGACATCGGAATGACAGCAGCCTGACATCAGGTCAGCTACTGAGAGGAATAAACTGGAAGCCTATGCCTGAGAGTCCGTTTGTCGATGTTGCAGAGGCGCTGCGGCAGTTTACCGCAGGCAAAATGGTCGTCGTGGTCGACGACGAAGATCGCGAAAACGAAGGCGACCTGACCCTGGCCGCGGAGTTTGTTACTCCTGAGGCCATCAACTTCATGGCCAAGTATGGCCGCGGACTCATCTGCCTGACGCTGACCGAGGAACGCGCCGACTACCTGCGGCTGCCGCCCATGGCGGTGGAGAATACATCGCGCTTTGGCACCGCCTTTACTGAGAGTATTGAGGCTCGCGAGGGCGTCACCACGGGCATTAGCGCGGCAGACCGCGCACACACCATCCGCACCGCCATCAGCCCGCTGTCCACCGCTGCTGACCTCGCGCGGCCGGGTCACGTCTTTCCGCTGCGCGCGCGCAAGGGTGGAGTGCTGGTGCGGGCAGGGCAGACGGAAGCCTCTGTAGACATGGCGCGGATGAGCGGCCTGATTCCTGCGGGAGTGATCTGCGAAATCATGAACGAGGACGGCACCATGGCCCGCGTGCCGGACCTGGTGCAGTTCTGCAAGACACACGACCTGTCCATGCTGACCGTTGCGGAGTTGATCCGCTACCGTCTGCAGAACGAACGCTACATCCATCGCGCAGCGGAGACTGTTTTGAAGACGCCGTGGGGTGAGTTCCGCACCATTGCCTATGAAAGCGACGTGGAAAACGGCGAGAGCC
>JAMFTB010000051.1 GCA_026225595.1 Terriglobus sp.
GGGGCATGGCTTTAGCCATGCCGTACAGTATCCCCACTCAACGGGCTTTAGCCCCTTGAGGGATTGCTGTCGTGACTCAGAAGGATTCCCTCAGCGGCTAAAGCCGCCCTCCATCACGGATGCAGGTGGCATGGCTGAAACCATGCCCTTCCGAAAGCAGTCCACCATGGGAAGCCCCAGCGGCCCTGCCAAGCGGATGGTCGAAAGAAGATGTAAGGAAAGTGTGAGGCCGGAATGGAGCCGACGAACGGACTTGAACCGTTGACCTGCTGATTACGAATCAGCTGCTCTACCAACTGAGCTACGTCGGCCTCGTAGTCGATTCTAACTGCTACAGCCACCATCTCCAAATCAAGTCAGCGGTCCGCAGATCGCCCATATGGATGAGCTTCACTCTTCGCGAATCGAACGGATGACCCGCGCCGGATTTCCCCCAACCAGGGTATTCGGAGGAACGTCCCGGGTAACGACCGAACCCGCCGCGACGACCGCGTTCTCACCAACCGTTACACCGCCGATGATGGTGGCACCCGCTGCGATCCAAACACCTCTCTCAATCACAATTGGGTTCCCGACTGTGACGGCGCGGCGCTGTGATGGTTCAAGCGGATGACCTGCCGTGATGATGCTCACGTTCGGCCCAATCAGCACGTCGTCACCGATGTCGAGTCCGCCAAGGTCGTAGAACGTGCAGTTCTGATTGATGAAGACATTCCGTCCCACGCGGATTTCATCTCCGCCTACCGTAAAAAACGGAGGGATCAGCAGGAAGCCGTCATCTACCTTTTTGCCGATAAGTTCGCTGAACAGGGTTCGGACTTCATCCACATCATCGAGCGTGAGCCGGTTCAGCTTGGCCGTAATGGCCACCGCCCGTTTCACGTTTGCAAACATGGCAGCCGACTCCGGCGTCCTGTTATGAATGAGCTTGATACGGTCGTGAAGCATGCGGAAGAAACCTCTTTCAGACACGAAAAAGCCACCTGACAAGCAGGTGGCTTTCTCTTCAGGGAGAATGTCCGGACGGAGGCAAAGCCATCTGAACTTTCTGGCGAAAGAATATGGCGTGCCGTCGGGGGGTGTCAAGGATAATCGCAAGTTATTGATTAAGATCAACTTAACTTTCCGATAGCAAACCAGGCCACTCGTTCTTGTTCGCCTTTTATTCGCTTGCACTCTTCCGCAACTTGCGTCTAGTGAATCTTCTGGTCCGGCTTGCCGCGGAGACCCAGGCTGATGACTTCCATGTCGTCGATGGACGAGATGGGTTTGCCGCGAGCCACACGGATGGCCGCTCGACCGCCGCCGAAGACCATGCCAAGCGCCAGAGCGGCACCTGCCATGACGAAGACGAAGATCATGATCTGCACCATGACGCTCGCCGCGTTGGTCACCTTCAGGCTGTCCATGTAGCCTTCCGGCTTGTCCCACGTGATGGCTGCCTGGTACTTCACGCCGTTCACAATTTTCTCTGCCTGCTTCGCGGTGAATCCGCTTGAGGCAAGAGCGACGATGGGACCGGAGCGCGCCATCTGCGGCTCGCCTGCGAGGAACGATGCAGGCAACGAACCCGGCTTGAGCACGGCCTGGATGGCCCGCATGCGGTCGCCCGCGATGGTCGGCGTGGGATAGAAGATGGTGGTGAGCACGCCATGGCCTGCGCGGCCGTTGTAGCTTGCTGTCAAAATCTCAGGCGACTTGCTGAAGTCAATAGCCGACGCGGGCAGCACACCACCCTCTGCAGCGTAGGTGGCGGGGCCAACGGCATAGCGCAGGCTTTCCTTCTGCAGACCGTCAGGCGGCATGCGCGTGGGCAGCAGCGGATGCGCAGCCTTGCTGCCGACTGGCTTGGGCAGCTTGCCTTCCAGTTCATTGAAGCTGCTGGCGCTGATGGGCCGCGAACCCGAAGGCGCTATGCTGACGACTGAATCGCCCTGCCAGAAGAGCAGCTTGCCCGGCGACACCGCACAGTCCACACCCAGGCTGTTGCCCGCGGCGCAGGCCTTCATGTCTGCCGTGCGCAGCAAAGTAAAGGCAGCGTAAGCGCCCGTCGCATCCGTGAATTCAACGGCGGATACCGTAGCGGCATTGCCCTCAGCACCGTACTTCTTCGCGTCGCTGCGCGTGACGATCAGTTCTTTGGTCACGTCGTCAGAAAGCTGAATGACGTTGTCTGCGGGGCCGGTCAGCTGCCACTCACCAAACTTGTCCGGCAGCAGAGGCGCAGGCGGAGTCACAACCGTAGCCGCAGGAGCCTGACCCGGCGTTGCTGCTGCCTGAGCAGCCAGAGCCAGCGGCGCTGTGAATACGGCCAAAAGCGCGATACCAACAGGAAAACGAACCATACGAGGTGAGACTACCACCAAGCCCGCATGGGTAGCGGAGAGCGCGTTCGTGCGCCAAACAGCGATTCCATCTTTGCAGGACGTAGCCTCGGATGGCCGAATGAGCTTTGAAAGGGCGTGGCTTTAACCACGCCAACAATGGTTTCCCTTACAAACGGGCTTTAGCCCTGGAGGAAATGTCTCACGAGCCACATAGATTCCCTCAGCGGCTAAAGCCGTTCTCAATTCAAGGCAGGTGGCGGCATGGCTGAAGCCATGCCCTTTCAAAACTACCCTTACGTGAAAGATTCCCTACTCGCCGCGAGGGTCTGCCTTTGCGGTGCTGGCGGCGGCGGTGGTCGCGTGGGTGCCGCTGCCGCTGAGGCCGCTGGTGTAACTCGCCACGCCCTTGAAGATGGACGCGGCAACGCGCTCGCGATACTCCGGCGTGCGCAGTTGCGCGGCGTCTTTGCCGTTGGTCACGAAGCTGATCTCCGTAAGAATGCTCGGCATGTTCGCTCCGATGAGCACCACAAACGGAGCCTTCTTCACGCCGCGATCCTTCAGCCCGTCGTTACCCTTGCGAAGCCCGTCGTACAGACCTTTTTCTACATCGGCAGCGAACTCTCGCGACTCGTCAATCTTGTCTTTCAGCGTGATCTTCTTCACCAGGTCCGCAAGCTGATGCACGCCCGCGTCGCTCACGGCGTTCTCGCGCGCGGCCACATCCAACGCGTCCGGCTGCGATGTGAAGTTGAGGTAGTACGTCTCCACACCGCGCGCCGTCTCGTCCTGGCTGCTGTTGGCGTGCACGCTGATGAACAGGTCCGCCTCAGCCTTGTTGGCGATGGCGGTGCGCGTCTCCAACGGGATGAAGGTGTCGTCGCTGCGCGTGTAGATAATCTCCGCGCCCAGCTTGTCGTGCAGCATCTTGCCCAGGCGCAGCGCCACGTCCAGCACCACGTCTTTTTCCATGATGCCTCCCGCGCCCAGCGTTCCGCTGTCGTGCCCGCCGTGGCCGGGGTCAATCACGATGCGGCCAATCTTCAGGCCAAGCGCGCGCTGCATGGTGCGTTCACCGTCAGACGTTGGAGCAGCGGCGTGCCCCGGAGCTGCATTATCTGCAACGATGCTCTTGTCGTTCTTCTTACTCTTCTTCCCTGTGGGCTGCGTTGGTTGCTGCAGCTGCGATGCGTGCGGATCAGCAACCACAGCGATGGGCTGCGACGTCGGCTGATTGGTAGCGCGCTGATTATCCGGCTGCGTGCTGAGCCCTGCAACCTCGCGGCCGCTGGTGGATCGCGTCGCCACGGTACTTGGCACCTCCGGCACATCCAGCGGAGGGCTGGAAACTCCAGTGGCGAATGCACCTGCAGTTACGGGCGGCGTTCTTTGCACGGGAGCCGCAGCAGTTGGTGCCGGCGGCTTCAGAAGATCATCACCGGGACGAGTCTGAGCGGCGGCAGCAAGATTGCTTCCCGTATCCACCGGCTTCTGCGCACCATGAATATCAATGATCAAGCGGTACGGATTGGGCAGCAGAAACGCCGAGTACTCCGTGACGTCGCTCACATCCAGCACCACGCGCGTCATGTCGTTGGAGTACTGCGCGGCGCGGATGCGCTTGAGGAAACCATCGTCCGTAACGGTAAAGCTCTTGCCCGCAAGCTCCTGCGCCAGGCGCGTGCCGTGCAGGTCAAAGTAGATGCGGTCAGGGCCAGGTACGCGCGCGGCCTCGTACTGCACCTCGTCGCCCAGATCAATGGCAACGCGCGTATACGTCGGGGTGCTCCAGTGCCGAATGGCCGACACCGTGGCAAGTCCACTGCGCGTGTGCGCCGGAACGTTCGCCGCCGCAACCAGCGTTCCGTTGCTGGTATTGGTGATTGTTCCGTTACCCGTGTTGTTGCTGGTGGTGGTGCCGTCCGGTGCGGGCACAGCAGTGCTGGGCAAAGCCGCACTGCGGGATGCGGCAAGGCTTGCCTCCGCATGAACAGCAGGAAGCACCGACGAACCGGGCACGCCGTTGGAAGCAGCAGCCGCAGAGGCACGCGTCCTGCTTGCAGATGAACTTGGCGAAGCCGCTGGAACAATTACAGATGCACGCGTTGGCGAAGCAGCAGCAGGAACAGCGGCTTCCTGAGGCGACGGAGGTAACAAGCCGGCCTTCAGATTGCGCAGCGCAGTCTGTGCTTCCTCAGCGTGGGAAGAGTGCGGATACAACTGCACATACTCCGCGTACCGCGCACGCGCCTGCTTCACGTCGCGCATGTTGTCGGACGCAAGATGCGCCTCCGCAAGCAGCGCCGGTCCCCGCAGCGACGAGCCGGGATACTGCTTGCGCAAAAACTCATACTGGCCCATCGCCGCGTCCAGCATTTTTGGCTGGTGCAGCGTTACACCCTCGTCCACCAGCAGCCCCGCAACGTTATAGATGGACTCCGGCGCATGCACGTCACCGGGATTGGCGTGGTAGATGAGCCGGTAGGCGTCCATCACGGTGTTGTAGTCGTCGCGCGTACGCTGCTCCGGTGGAATGCTCATCAGCTGGCCGCGCGCCTGCTCGGCAATCTGCCACGGCGTCAGCTCCACCGGCTTTTTTGTGGAACGAACGGCCGCGGAGTGAACGGCAGCCGCGGCAAGAGCCGCACCGGGCAACAGAACAGCACCCGGCAACAAAAACGCAAGCGCACCGATTCGCATGGTCCGGTATGGAGCAAAAGCGGTCCGGGATGGGGCAAAGAGAGCCACGCGCCTCCAGTTTACCGAGGAGTAACCCCCTGCGCGGCGGCCAAATGGACCCCACGTAGCTGCGGCGATAACCCATACGCCGCCTATTGACGCCCTCCCTGCAGCACGCTATGCAAACTGTCACGAGCGGTAGCGCAATCATCCGGAATTGCGAAATGACTCGCCAGCGGTGCCCGCGCGGAGTTACAAATAAATGCGCGTGTGCTGCGTTCTGTGCGCGTTTCAGGCGCTCAATCCCCGGAGGGATTTTCAAATGTCACTTACAAAACAGACCACAGAACCGGGCGAACACGGCACGCATCTGCCGGAAAAGCTGCGCCACCTGGGCGATGCCGTGCTGCATCCGCACATGCCGGAGAGCCTGAAGCACCTGGGTCATAACGTCAGCGAAATGGGCCACCACATGAGCGAGAGCATCCTGCACCCGCCCACCACGCGCTGCCACGCATGCCACGCAGAGCTGGCTCCAGAAGACATTGCCGTGGGCTGTTGCAGCGATAAAGAAGCCTGCGGCTGCCGCGCCTTCTCCGCCCGCTGCTTCTAGCCGCTTCGTTCTCTGAAGCCGTCATCCTGAGCGAAGCGAAGGATCCCGACGACTTGGACGTGCCGATGTCGCTGACAGTTTTAACCGCGGAAGGTAACGAGCGGCTTTAGCCGCTGAGATAGAAACAACACGTCGCTTTGAATGCGGCTTTAGCCGCCGAGATTCGAATCTCGGTGGCTAAAGCCACCCTTCATCAAGCGACATCCCTGGCTATCTCAGCGGCTAAAGCCGCAAGGCACGCGAAGTCTTTTGAAATCCTGAACCATGGGTGCCCATGTCTCGCTATTGAGACGTGGGTTTGCTTTAACCCAACATCTCGCCAACGGTAGACGCAGCCGCACTCAGCGCCGCATCCAGCTGCGAGGGATCGGTGCCGCCCGCCTCTGCAAGATCGGGCCGGCCGCCGCCCTTGCCGCCCACCTTCGCAGCCAGCGCGCCGACGATCTTGCCTGCCTGTACTTTCCCGATCAGGTCCTTGGTTACGCCCGCGATCAGCGCGACCTTACCGTCTTCCGTTTCGGCACCGAGAACAACAACGCCCGAACCAAGACGGCCGCGCAGCGTGTCGACGAGCGAACGCATCTGGTTGCGATCGAGCCCGGAGACCTTCTGCGCCAGCACCTTCACGCCCTTCACTTCAACGGCGTTGTCCGCAGCGTTTTCCGTGGAGGCAGAGGCAGACTTCATCCGCGCCTGGTCCAGCTCGCGGCGCAGTTTTTTCAGCTCTTCATCCTGCGCATTCAACCTGGTCTGCAGCGCCAGCGCCGGAGCCTCTGCACTGCCGCCGATGAGCGATGACGCTACCTTCGCCAGATCAAAGTCACGACGAAACTCCGCGAGTGAACCGGTGCCGGTGACTGCTTCCACACGACGGATGCCTGAAGAGACAGACGATTCGCCCGTCAGCTTGATGAGGCCAATCTCGCCCGTTGCGCCGGTGTGGATGCCGCCACACAGCTCCGTGCTGAAGTCGCCAATCTTTACGACACGCACCTTGTCGCCGTACTTCTCACCAAACAGCGCAGTCGCGTGGAACTCGTTCACCGCCACGTCGATGGGCACATCGACGAAGGTTTCAACCTTGGTGTTGCCCAGTACCTCGCGGTTGATGATGTCTTCAATGTCCTGCAGCTCTTCGTCGGCCACCTGCGCAAAGTGGCTAAAGTCAAAGCGCAGGCGCTGGCGGTTGTTCAGCGATCCGGCCTGCTTCACATGCGTGCCCAGCACCTCGCGCAGCGCCGCGTGCAGCAGGTGCGTGCCGGTGTGGTTGCGAATGGTCGCTGAACGCTCCGTGCCGTCTACGACGGCGTCGAGCTTATCCCCTATGGAAATAGCGCGCCGCACCGTAACCTTGTGCGCGAACACGCCCTGCACGGGCTTGGTGCAGCCATGCACGTCGGCCAGCGCGCCGGTGTGGTCCGTGGGATAGAGCCAGCCGGTGTCGCCCACCTGGCCGCCGCTATCCGCATAGAACGACGTCCGGTCCAGCACGACTTCACCCTCGTCACCGGGCTGCAACTCAGGCACGCCAACGCCATCCTTCACCAGCGCGAGGACAACCGCATCATCCGCACGAAGGCCGGTGTAGCCGGTGAACTCTGTCTTGTCGAGCGAGGTGTACGCAGGTGAAGCAGACTTCTGCGAACCACCCTTCCAAGAAGCACGAGCCCGCTTCTGCTCCTCTTCCTTGGCAACTTCAAAGCCCACCATATCGAACTCAATGCCCGCGTCACGCGCGGCATCGGTCATGAAGTCGAGCGGCATGCCAAACGTTTCGTACATGCGAAACGCGGTACGTCCATCTAGCAAAGTGTGCAGTCGCCGATCCTTAAGTTGGTCAAGCAGCTTCTGCGTTTCTGCATTAGCTGCCCCATAACGCTGTATCGCTTTTTCTGTCTCCTCGATATCGATCGAACCATCATTCTTAGTGATGACGTCATTGCGAGAAAACTTAGCTGCTAGTTCAGGACCTATTTCGAAAGTCCACTTCTTGAAGGCTGTCTCTCGCGCATCAAGAAGGGCTGCATCAAGCTCACGCGACCCAACCGCTAATACGCGAGCGAACTGCTGTTCTTCCTGCAGTACAGTCTTCATCACGCGCGGTTCTACGTGGATGAGTTCCGGATACGCAACCTGCATCTCCGTCACCACCGCACGAACCATCTCGTGCATGAAGGGCTGATCCTGTCCGAGCAAACGGCCATGCCGGATGCCGCGGCGAAGAATCTTGCGCAGCACGTAGCCGCGGCCTTCGTTCGCTGGATTCACGCCGTCGGCAATGAGGAACGTAGCAGCGCGGGCGTGGTCTGCAATGATGCGCAGGGATGCCGCGCCCTTCGCATCGCTGACTGCTCCTTCTTCAGCAGTCAGCGCGGAAAAGCCAGTGAGTTCAATCGCCTTCGCGATCAACGGAACGAACAAGTCACTCTGGTAGTTCGAGAGCTTGCCCTGCAGCACGCATGCGATGCGCTCAAGGCCCATGCCGGTGTCGATGCTGGGCTTGGGCAGCGGCATTAGCTCTGCCGCGCCGCCGGGTGTAATGCTGCGGTCAAACTGCATGAAGACGAGGTTCCATATCTCCATGTAGCGCTGGTCGTCTTCGCCAAAGGGTTTGTCTTCACCGGTCTCGCTGGCGGCCAGGCCCAGGTCGTAATAGATTTCGCTGCATGGCCCGCAGGGGCCGGTCTCGCCCATCTGCCAGAAGTTGTCCTTCGCGCCCAGCTCGTAGATGCGATGCTTCGGCACGCCCACGGCCAGCCAGAACTCTTCCGCCTCCGTGTCGCGCGGGGTCTGCGCGTCGCCCTCAAAGATGGTGACGTAGAGCTTGTCCTTATCGATGGCGAACCAGTCCGGCGAGGTGAGCAGGTCCCACGCAAAGGCGATGGCGTCCTGCTTGAAGTAGTCGCCAAAGCTGAAGTTGCCCAGCATCTCAAAGAAGGTGTGGTGGCGGCGGGTGAAGCCCACATTTTCAAGGTCGTTATGCTTGCCGCCCGCGCGGACACACTTTTGCGACGTGGTGGCGCGGCTGTACGCGCGCTCCTCCGCGCCCAGAAACGTGTCTTTGAACTGGTTCATGCCCGCGTTGGCGAACAGCAGCGTGGGGTCGTTGTGCGGCACAAGCGACGAGGAGTGGACACGGCGGTGCCCCATCTCCTCAAAAAACCGCAGAAAATCTTCGCGAATCTGGCTTCCGGAACGATATTGCATGGCTTCTTGAGGATAGCAGTGGGGAAACAAGACCTCACTCCTTGTCCTGCCGGACGGGCCCGCTGCCCGTCCGGCAGGACGAGCGGTACCGTGGTGGATCTGTACCCTTTTGAGCATCACAAATACCTTGCTCTTCCAAGCTTTTTCGCTTCATTTCAACGCACATGAAACCGTAAAATCACGTACACCTTGGTCGCAACAGGCGGCATCTCCCTAGATGGATCGCAGAACCCTATTTACCGTGCAGGCAGGCATGCTTCTGTTTCTTGGAAGCGTGGTTCTGCTTGCGTATTACACGCGCAAGAACAAGCGTGGCGATACGGGCGCCATCTGGTTTGGGCTGGCGTTTCTGTTCGCGGGGCTGGGCCTTGGCCTGCAGTCGCAGCGCGGCCTGATCTCGCCGCTGTACAGCATTTTGCTGGGCAACTTCTTCTACATGCTGATGGGGCCTTTTCTGAACCGCGCCATGGGGCGCGTAACCAAGCAGAAAGACCAGTTCACGCTGCTGATGCTGATGATCCCGGCAACCATCGCGAACTATGCCTACTTCACCTACATGCAGCCAAATGTGCTGGTGCGCACGGTGGAGGCGGTGTTTGTGATGAGCGTGATGCACCTTACAACGGCGACACTGCTGCTGCGTTCGCGCGAGAAAGCCATTGAGCCGGCGACACGAGCCATGGCTGCCCTGCTGATCCTTCACATTATCCCGGGCACGCTGCGCTCGGTAATGGCCGTGAAGCTGTACAACGCAGATGCATACTTCTCCATGCTGGGCACCATTACCATTGCCGGGCTGGCCTTGTCGTTCCTGTGGGTGAGTAGCCTGCGCATGGAAGAAGAGCTGGAGCAGCAGGCCATGACCGATCCGCTGACGGGGTTGTTTAACCGCCGCGCGCTGGACATGATTGGTCCGCGTGAGCTGCAGCGTGGGGTGCGCAAGAATTTGCCGTGCTCTGCGCTGATGATGGATATTGACCGCTTCAAGGACATTAACGACACGCTGGGGCATGCTGCCGGCGATGCGTCGCTGTGTGCGATGGCCGACGCGTTGAAGCAGAGCCTGCGCGCGTCAGACATTGCGACGCGGCTGGGCGGTGACGAGTTCTTTGTGATGCTGCCGGATACCGATGAGCACACCGCTGCGCTGGTAGCGGAACGGCTGCGCAGCGCCATCGCGGAGATTCGCGTGACAACCGTGACTGGCGAAGAGTTTTCCGTTGCCGCCAGCATTGGCTGCGCGACCATGCGCAAGGAACAGCTCACCGTGGACGACCTGCTGCATGCCAGCGACATTCTGCTCTACCGCGAGAAGCAGATCAGCCGCGTGGGACAACCGCCCGATGGAGGCACCGGTCAGGGCGCCGGGCTTGACGTCACAGGTGAAGCCCAGGTCCAACCCTCCAGCGCATAGGCAGGGTCGCGTGGCTGCGGCAGCTTGTAGAAGCCATCGCGATACCGCGCCATCACCATGCAGCTGACCAGCGCATCAAAAGCATCCTCACCAGCGCGAGCCTTTGCTAGTGCAGCTCGGCCCAGCACGGCATAGTCCGCGTCTTCCGCGCGTTTGCGCAGCAGGTATGCCGCACGCGCCGCGGCATTCGACTTGTGCACAGGGCCGGTGTTGAGCCGCGAGTACATCTCCACAACCAATGGCTGGCCGGGCTTTGGCTTATCAAACGGCCATACACGAAAGCCTGCTTCACGCAGAAGCTGCAGCGTGCGCATGCCGCGCAGAGATGCTGTGCCCACGGAGCCTGAGCCGCCAATCTGGAAGACAGATTTAGGCGTGATGCCCTTCACTCGCAGCGCGCGTTCTTCTTCCGGAATGTGCTCGGCCAGCTTGCAGTCAATGTCTGTGGCGCGCAACATGCGGTGCAACAGCTCACCGCTGAACTCTGCGGGGCGCTTGTGCGGCTTGCCCCAGAAACGCCGGTCTTCGCTCTCGCGTGAGAGCCAGCGTTCACCATGTTCCGCGACGATCTGCCAGAACTCCGGCGCGGTTTTCACGCCGACCTCGTGCAGAAACCATGCGGGAAAGCTGAAGCAAAAATCAAAGCCCACGACGAGCGCAGGGTCTTTCTTCGCCAGCGCGATCAGCCAGTCTGCAACTTCGTCGCGCGTGCGGCCACTCTCCACGCGCACCTTGCCCTGATGCCACACTGCGGCGACGATGTGTCTTCGCTGCCCGGCAGCGTCCACGCGGCCAGACCAGTCGATTGCGATGACGGTGTTTGGGGCGGCGGTTTCGGAAGCAACGGTCACGTCCGTTAGATGTATCCCACGGCTTGGAGTTTTGATCGTATGTATCCCGGGCTTGGAGTTTTGATCTTTCGGAAGGGCACGGCTTCAGCCGTGCCGAAAAAGGCAGTCGTAAGAAAGGGCTTTAGCCCCGGAGGTCAGTTTTTTGCTGGCACAGACAAGAAGCTAGACCTCAGCGGCTAAAGCCTTTTCCATTGCTATTGTTGTTGGCTCGTCTTAAGGGGTGCCCTTCCGAAAGCTCTGCCCTTCCCCGCATGGGTTCTGGACTCAGCGACTCTATTCGTCTGCACTTTCAGCTTCGGCGCGATCAAGCGCTGCGTCGCCTGCCTTCATCTGGCGGAGCACGGTGAAGACCGTCTTGGGCGAGAAGCCTGCTGCCATCAGCCGGCGCAGCACACGTGCGGTGCTCTTCTCATCCGTGGGCGGCTTGATGCGTTTGCGCTCCATGTGCTGGCGCAGCAGTGCGTACTCATCCACGTCTTCATAAGCCGCGTCCAGCGTGGTGGCAATCAGGTCGCCGGCGATGCCCTTTTGCTGCAGGTCCTGCTGCACGCGGCGGCGGCCCAGGCTGCGGTTCTCCTGCCGCAGACGCGTAAAGTCCGCGGCATAGCGCTCGTCTGAGAGGTAGCGCATGTCCACAAGCCGCGCCAGAATACGATCCATGGCGGCCTCGCCATCCTCGCCCGGTTCGGCGCGTTCCTTCATCTTGCGGCGCAGGTCGCGGATGCTTTGCATGCGCGCGCCCAGCGACTTCACCGCGTAATCGAACAGCTCGGTCTCTGTGAGCGGCTCCTTCGACTTGCGGCGGGCAAAGGGCATGAATTCAGCTTACTGCTGATTGGCGTTATCAATAACCGCCGCGGATGTTTAGAATGCAAACCGCAAGGAGAAATCATGCTCACGCGCCGCGAATTTTCTAAGACCATGGCCGCATCGGCCGCCGGACTCGCCCTTAGCTCCACTGCGAAAAGCTATGCACGCATCGTTGGATCAAACGGCCGCATCAGCTGCGCGGTCATCGGCCTGAACAGCCGCGCCTACGCCCACCTGAGCAGTCTGCAGGCAAACAAGAACGCAGCTGCCATTACCCATGTGGCCGACGTGGATTCCACCATCCTGGCAAAATACGTCGCACGGACTGAGAAGGCCACAGGCACCGCGCCCAAGCCGGAGAAGGACTTCCGCAAGCTGCTTGAGCTGAAAGAGATTGACGCCATCACCATTGCCGCGCCTGATCACTGGCACACGCCCATGGCGATTATGGGGTTGCAGGCGGGCAAGAACGTGTACGTGGAAAAGCCCTGCAGCCAGAACCTGCATGAGGCGGAGCTGCTGCGCATGGCCGAGAAGAAGTACGGCAAGGTCATCACCATGGGCAACCAGCAGCGCTCGTCGCCGCACACCATTGAAATCATCAACCAGATTCATGAGGGCGTGCTGGGTCGCGCCTACTACGCGAAGGCCTGGTACACCAACAACCGCGGCAGCATTGGCGTGGGCAAGCCCGTTGCAGTGCCCGCCACGCTGGACTGGGATCTGTGGCAGGGACCGGCACCGCGCCAGGTCTACAAGGACAATGTGCATCCGTATAACTGGCACTGGTTCCACGTGTGGGGCACGGGCGAAACGCTGAACAACGGCACGCACGAGATTGACGTATGCCGCTGGGCGCTGAAGGCGGACTATCCCAACCGCATTACCTCGTCAGGCGGGCGCTACCACTTTAAGGATGACTGGGAGTTCTACGACACGCTGAACACCAGCTTCGAGTATGACGACAAGTTGATCGAGTGGGAGGGCCGCTGCTGCAACGACATGCCCATCTACAACCGCGAACGCGGACTGGCCGTGTACGGCACCACCGGCACCGCCATCATCGATCGCGATGGTTATGAGATTCACGACCTGAAGGGCAAGATGGTCAAGGAGTACAAGGTGCCGAAGAACGGCGCAACCAGCAGCGGCGACCTGGTGGGTGCAGACTCCATGACGGACCTGCACTTCAAAAACTTTCTGGACGCAATCAAGACGCCGGGCACCAAGCTCGACTCGCAGATTGTTGACGTCAGCAAGTCGGTTGAGATTCTGCTGATGTCGAACATCGCCTATGACCTGAAGCGCGACCTGAAGCTGAACGCGGCAACCGGCGCTTTCATCAACGATCCGGAAGCGACTGCCAAGCGCACACGAAAGTACGAAAAGGGCTGGGAACCAAAGGTGTAATGCAGACCGACGAGCAGATTGGCGGTCGCCGCTTCGATCTGATCGGCGCTTTTCATTTGCAAACTGACAGCGCCGGTCAGATCGTCGAGTACACGCATCAACTTCCAGTGGGTATTCGAGCAAACTTGCATGCTGCTGGCCCGTTCTGCAACTTCAAGTTCAAGGGCCTGCCAGCGACCTCCGGTGTTTACGCAGTCAAGATGAACAATGACTTTAGGTATGTCGGTCTTTGCGTCAACCTGCGTAATCGCTTTGGATCACGAGGTTACGGATCAATCGCACCACGCAATTGTCATCACGATGGTCAAGCGACTAACTGCAAGATCAACGCCTTGATCTTGAGCCAAGCAAAAGCCGGGCACGCAATAAGCCTCTATTTTCACGAAACACCCGACTACAAACAAGTTGAAAAGGAACTTATCAACTTGCTTAAGACTCCATGGAACGGCCGTCAGCGTTCCTAAATGCAAACAGCAAGAGGCGCATCTAATCGATGCGCCTCTTACGTTAAGTAATTGACATTTACCCAGCGTAGCCCATGTCAGCCAACGTCTTGCGCATGGAGGCGATGCTCTTGGTCACGCCGGGCATGGGGTCTTTGCCGTTGATCTCGTACTCCAGGTCGACATAGCCCTTGTACTTCAGCTCCACCAGCGTCTCGAAGATCGCGCGCACCGGCATCACGCCTTCGCCCACGGCGACCTGGCTTTCCTTCTTGGTCTTATCGGCCAGGTCCTTCATGTGCATGTCCAGCAGGCGCGGACCTACCTCACGCAACGTGGTTGGGATGTCGTCGCCTGCGCGCATGGCGTGGCCCACGTCCACACAGCAACCCACGCGCGGGTCCATCTTGCCGATGAGCTTCAGGATGTCGTGCGGGCTGGGCCAGTCCTTATCCTCTGGCCCGTGGTTGTGGATGGCCAGCTTGATGTTGTACTTCTTCACGAAGCTTTCCACGCGGCCCAGCGCCTCATGCGAGGGCGAACCGATGATGAGCGGAAAGCCCGCGGCCTTGGCGTAATCAAACTTCGCCTTGATGTCCGCGTCCTCATCCTTGGGGAAGTAGATGGTGCCGCCGCCGGTGATCACAAGGCCGGCCTTGCGATAGAAGTCTGCTTTCGCGGCCACCTGGTCTGGCGGGTCTTCCGGCAGATGAAAATCCTTGAGGTTCACATACTTCAGATTCAGCTGTTTCATGAAGTCGACCAGCTGCTGCGGCTCTTTGAATTCGCGGAAGGTGTAGCTGGCAATGCCCAGCTTGATGGGCGAAGGCTTCAGCGCAAAGGCCGATGCGAAGCGTGGCAACGACGCGGCAGCAGCGGTGACAGCCATGGTGCCAAGAACATTGCGGCGTGTGAGTTTGTTATTGAGCATGACGTTCTTCTCCCTCAAACCTTATTGCAGTTACGCGTTGTCCAGCTTGATCCACTTCGCATGCAGCTGCGCTTTGATGACCAGCTCTGCCGCCAACAGCGCCTGCGCCTGGTTCTGCGCGGTGTGCGTGCGGTTCACAATGTCTGCAACAAACTGTTTGCCAAACGGCAGCGTCAGATTGTTGCAGTCAATAAAGCGCTGCTGCTTTGCATCCACCACAAACAAGTTGTTGCCCGCCTTGCCCACGGCCACGTTGGTGTACTTGCGCACCTCCATGTAGCCCTTGGTGCCCAGGATGAACAGCCGTCCATCGCCCCACGTGCCCAGGCCATCCGGCGTGAACCAGTCAAGCCGCACATAGCCAAAGCCCTTGTCGCCGCGGAGAACCATGTCACCAAAGTCCTGGAACTTGGGGTGCTCCGGATGGTTGATGTTTGAGATCTGCGACTCCACAACTTCCGCGCTTGTGCAGCCGGTGTAATAGAGGAACTGGTTCACCTGGTGCGAACCAATGTCGCACAGGATGCCGCCATACTGCTCCGGCACCCAGAACCAGTCGGGCCTCGGGTCTGCTCCGCCGTTCTCGCCGCCTCCGCCCTGCACCACCTGGTGCGGAGCGATGTTGATCGTCTGAATGACACGGCCGATCGCTCCCTGCTTGATGAGCTCGCCCGCGTAAACAGCGGCCTTCACCTCAAGCAGTTCGCTGTACATGATGCCGTAGATTTTCTTCGTCTCCACAATGGTTTTGCGGATGGCCTCAAGCTGCTCCAGCGTGGTGGCTCCGGGCTTGTCGCTCAGAAAATCCTTGCCCTTCTTCATGGCGCGAACGCCAAGCGGCGCCCGCTCACTAGCAATGGCGGAGCTGAGCACCAGCTTCACTGAAGGATATCCAGAATCTCCGCCTCTGTCTTCACCATCTTCACGCCGGGGTAGCGCTTGGTGAAGCGGGCAACCTTGATGTCCTCTGAACCGTAGGCCGCCACCAGCTTGCCCCCGCCGCGGGTAATGGCGTCCACCATGCCGTAAATGTGGTCGTGGCTCATGCCGCAGACAGCGAAGTTCACGCTGTGGGTGGGCGGCGCAAGGTCTTCTGCAGAGGGTTGCGCAACCTCATGCACCATGTTGCTTGCGGCTTGACCTGCGCCCGCGGCTTGCCCAGCAAAGCCTGCGCCGCCGTCTGCTATTGCCAGCTCTGGCATTGCGCCCAGCATGCCCATTGCACCCGCCCGAAGAAAGAAATCCCGCCGGTTCACACCGTCCTGCACTGCCATCTTCAGTCACTCCAGTCTCAGTTTTCCGTGGTCACGCACGTGGTTCGACCACCGCGGTTTGCAACCACCGCGAAACGTATCCACCTTATACCAATTCCCCCGCCGAATATGCGTATGCCGACCGGGACGAATCGTCGTCTAATGAAAGACAGGAGTGATGTGTGCACATGTGGCGCGTGGCGATGCGGTGGTTGGCGATAGGCGTAATGGCTGTGACCACTGCCGCTGCAACGGCGCAGGATGGCCTGGGCAAGCTGGACACATCGCAACCCACAGGCATTACGCCAGAGCAGATCGTCACGCAGATGGGCACGCACGAGGCCACATTTGTGAAGGCGCGCGAGAACTACACCTTCCGCCAGACCGTCGTAATGCAGGCCATCAACGACGACAATGGCAAGGTCGCGGGCGAGTATCGCGCCATTACAGACATTGGTTTTGATCGCGACAACAAGCGCAACGAAACCGTGATCTTTGCGCCGCAAAATACGCTGGACGCCGCCAACGTGCAGCTGGACCAGTATGACTTTGAAGACGTCGCAAAGCGTATCCCGCTGGTGCTTTCAACCGACGACCTGCCCAACTACGACGTGAAGTACGTGGGCAAGCAGCGTGTGGACGAGCTGGACACCTACGTCTTTGACGCCACGCCGCTGCACGCGGACCTGAAGCACCGCTTCTTCCAGGGCCGCGTCTGGGTGGATCAGAAGGACCTCGAGATCGTGATGATCAACGGCAAAAACGTGCCGGACGACTTCAAGAACGGCCACTTCTCCATCCCCTTCACCACCTATTACGAGCAGGTGGATACTGTGAAC
>JAMFTB010000052.1 GCA_026225595.1 Terriglobus sp.
CCAACGAGATCATGAACGACGGCGGCGGCCACCAGATGGCACACATCGAATACCCCGGCCTGCCCACCGAGTACGTGATGGAGATGGTGCACAAGTTCTACGACGAGTACTACTTCCGCCCCAAGGCCGCGTTCCGCGTGGTGTGGAAGGCGATCGTGAACCGCGATGTGCCGCGCCTGTACGTTGAGGCAAAGGCGTTCATGAAGCTCCGCAGCCAGCGCAACAAGGCCTCTCGCCTGAAGAAGGAAGAGAACGCGTTGAAGGCTCAGGAATCCGTCAGCATGAACGCGTAACTTGTATGTTTCGCAATGGAAAGGCCCGGCTTCGGTCGGGCCTTTTTATTGCCCTACGGCACTGCTCAAGGCTAATCTTGCTGCAATGAGCTTCCGGGCCGATTGGCGTCTTCCGGTAATGTGGATTGTTATTTCGTGCCTGAGTCTAGGGACGACGATTAGCCGTGTGTCCCACCACGGCGGCACACACGATCACTCGGCAGTCTTTCAGTTGATCCTCTCTTCGTTCATCGCGGTGCTATCTATATGCGTGATCGGCATGCGATGGATCTTCACCTCGGACACTCTTCTGCTAAGGCGTTTCCCTTTCCCGCAGCGTGCGATTCCATTCAGCGCCATCTCATCCGTTGACTGGGGCATGCAGAACCGAGCCGCAGTTGTGCGTTATGACAAAGGCAGCAAAACGCGGAAGGCATACATGCAGGTGGACGATATGCCGGGCTTCCTCAATGAGCTCGAGCAGCGCATTCCAGCGGATGTAATGCACGTATAGCTTCTGCGGCTGGCTATCTCGTGATGAAAGATCACGAAGATTTTCGCCGTGTGTTGAATGCGCATCTGCACAAGCGGATCAACCGCTTCTAGTTCCCATAAAATGGAAGTGTGTCGCATCGTTTAAAGCCTTCGCAATACCTCATGCTGGTCTTCATCATGCTTGGCGCGTCCGTTGGCGACGCTCTGCTGAGCCGCGGTATGAAGCAGGTTGGCCCTGTCTCGTTTGACCACATGGGTCTGCTGCTGCATGCTCTGCTGAACCCGTGGGTGATGGCCGGCATTGCCGTGCTCATCAGCTTTATGGGCAGTTATATGACGGCTCTCTCATGGGCGGACCTTACCTTTGTGCAGCCCGCTACTGCGTTTGCCAACGTGGTGACCGCACTCATCGGGCGGCTGTGGCTGCATGAGGCGATCACGCCGCTGCGTTGGCTGGGCATCGCCTGCATTGTGATTGGCGTGGGCTTTGTGGCCAATGGGCCATCACGGACGGAGCAGGTTGCGTTGACCGGAGGCGAGGGCGCATGAGCCATCTTTCCGGCAGCACGATTATCACCATCGTCGTCATGGTTCTGGGCGCTACCATGGGCGAGACGTTGATCTCTGCAGCGATGACGCGCGTGGGCGACCTGGATGAGATTCGCGCGAAGAGCGGCTTGATGGGCGCGATCAAAGCGGTGGTCACATCACCGTTTCTCATCGCGGGCATTGCCTGCATGGCCATCAGCTTTTTCTCGCTGCTGTTTGCGCTGAGTGGAGCGGACCTGAGCCTCGTCGCGCCTGCGACGAACTCACTCACATTCATTGCAACCGCGGTTGCTGCGAAGTTTTATCTGAAGGAAAATGTCGACCGGCGCCGCTGGCTTGCTGCAATCTTCGTTGCGATCGGTGTTGGGCTGTTGACGCTGTAACGCGGCTGGATTACGCAGCTACATTACGCAGAAACGCGCGAGACCTTATATGGCTCGCGCGTTTTTATTGCGGTTGATGAGTGATTACTGGCGAGGTGCGCCGGTGCGCTGCATCAACTGTCCGCGGACTTCGCCGCCGGGGTTGGCTGCAGTATGCAGGTTGAAGTACCACATGCCTGCCTTCAGATCCTTCTCCTGATCCGGCGTGAGCGTTGCGGTGCCCTTGATGGGTGCGTCATACGGTCCGCTTACCGGCACCACGGGGCCAGCGTTTGAACCAGCCGCTGCAGGACCGTGAAAGTGTGAGGCAGTAACGGGGCCGGTCAAGCCCGAATACGTGACCGTGTAGGTCATCACGTGAGTATCCGTGTCCAGCATGACCATCACGCGGCCGGTGCCGGTGGAGGTTGTGGCGGGAACCTCGGTAGCGCCGCTCAGCATTCGCCGAACCGCATGGTTTCTGCATGGGCAGCGACGGAGAGCACGGAAATACAGGCCGCAGCTGCGAAGGTACGAAGGTAGCTATGTGCAAAGCGCAAAGGAATTCTCCTGATGAAGCATCTGGTATGTCCGAGACGCGACACAACATGAAGACGGATGCAGAGGTTACCTCTCGAGTAGCCTCATAAGGCCAGAGGGAGGCAGATCTGGCAGAAGAAAACGTTTTCCCGCGGCTGCTCCCGCGGCGAGGAGGCCGCTGCGAACGGCGCCTTCCATCGTCGAAGGCCAGCCAGTCTGCGTCCAGTCTCCGGCAAGGAATAGACCCGGATACGCGGTCGTCTGCGATGGTCTGTGCGCGTCGATTCCCGGCGTGACGGAGAAGGTTGCGCGCGCTTCCTTCAGGATTCCGCTCTTCACCAGCTTCGCTTCAAGCACTTGCGGAAAGAAGAGTGCAAGCTCACGCAGTGCTTCTGCCATGATGTGTTCGCGCGTCTGGTGCAGCTGAGCAAAAGACGCAGAGATCACAAGCTCCACATAGCTGCCGCGCTCCTGCGGCCAGCGGCGGATGCGCGACTTGTTGAAGATCCACTGGATGCCTGTGTCCAGCAGAACGGCATGATCGAGATCGGTGATCTCGCGGTCAAACCACAGGTGAATCGTTGTGATGGGCGCGTTGCGGATGGCGCTGAAGTCATACGCAGCCTGCGGCAGCAGCGTTTGCAGCTGCTGAAAAGGCAGTGCAAGCACAACGTTGTCCGCAATGAAGTCACCCTCAGCTGTCTTCACCGTCCAGCTGTTCTCTGCGCGCTCAAGCGCTGTGACCGACTGCGACATGCGCAGCTCCGCACCCAGCCGCACCGTGTGTTCCGCAACGTAGCTGTAGAGCTGCGAGAGCGGCAGCGTGGGGATACCGAGGCGACCGCCTTCTGCGGACTTCAGAAACGACTCGTGAAAGACCTGCCCTGCGTATTTGGTGGAGCAGTTCTCAAAGCTGTCGTTCAGCGCGCCAACAATCACCGGCTCCCACAGATGGCGGATCGCACCCGGCGTTTGATGGGTGCGCTTCAACCATGTGGCGAAGCTCTCGCTGTCGTCCTGCGGATAGCCGCGCATGAACTCAAGCAGACCGCGCGCGATGGCTGCTTTGTCCGCGAGTGAGAGCATGGGTGCTCGCAGAAAATCAAATGAAGTATGCAGCGGCGCGGGCAGGATGCCGGGCTGCAACGTTGTGGGCTTCTTCTTTCCTGGTTCAAGGAAGGTCAGCTTGTCATACCAGCGGATGCTGTCTGCCGCGCCCGCTTGTTGCAGCAGCCCAAGGAGGTTGGTGCAGCAGCCCAGCAGCACGTGCTGGCAATCAATCTCTTCGTCCAGCGCGGGGTGCATGTAGCTATACGCGCGGCCGCCAACAAAGGGCTTGCGCTCCAGCATCAAAACCTTTGCGCCGTCTTTGCTCAGCGCAGACGCAGCAGCCAATCCGGCGACACCTGCTCCAACCACGATGACATCAAAGTTCGGTGTGCTCACGGTTTTGATCCGATACGCGCGAGCACGCCACCGACTAAACCTTTTGCCAACACCATCAGCTTGCGTGCCGTGGACACGCTGATCCGCTCGCCGAAGACCCGATAGTTTTTCGCGGCAATCTCATGGAGCAGCAGGTGGTAGATCTGGATCAACACGCGCATCGCAGGCCGGCTGTCGGCATCCAGCAGCGGGATTAGCTCACCCTCTGCAAGGTAATAAGCCTCAGCCCGCGCACGAAGCTCCGCGAGCACAACATGCAGCGCCGTAGTCGCATTGCCCGTAGCCGCAGCATCCAGCACGTCAACCGTGGAGACGCCATGCTTCTCCAGAAAATCCAGCGGCAGATACACGCGCCCGCGCTCGGCATCTTCCTTCACATCGCGCAGGATGTTGGTCAACTGGAAGGCCAGCCCCAGGCGTTCCGCGTATGCATCAGCTGCGGGATTGTTGTAGCCAAAGATGTGAATCGTCGTCAGCCCAACCACCGAGGCCACCAGGTAGCAGTAACGCTCCAGTGCCTCCATGCTCTCGTACTGATCAATCACGCGCCCGTCAACTTCCATGCGGCGAACACCCGCAGGCGGCTCAGGATCAAGATCCATCGTAGTTCCCTGCACCAGTTGATCCAGCAGGTCATCGCTTACGCCGTAGCGCGTCTGCACATCGCGCACGGCGGTGAATACGGGCGCGTCCTGATCGTTGACAGGCGCATTGCCCCGCCACGAATCGGCCCAGCGCGCCATCTCTGCACGCCGCGCATCCAGCGACAAACTCTCGTCATCGCTGATGTCATCTGCGCGCCGCATGTAGGCGTAGACCGCGCACATGGCGTCGCGCTTGGCCGGCGGCAGCGCCATAAACCCGTAGTAGAAATTCTTCGCCTCGCGCTTGGCCACCTCGCGGCAGTGATCGTACGCGGCTTGCAACTGAGGCGTGATGGGAGTGGTGGACATGGCGCTCAACGCAGACCTTTCGAGCCGCGGTGGATACCCACCTTGCTGAGTGCGGCACCAGCCAGCAGACGCAGTGCTGTGACCTTGCTCACCTCAATGCGGCGGCTCAGCGTGTTGAAGTCGATCGCCGCAATCGCGTCCAGAATGGCGAGGCCACCCTGCGTGATGAGCCGCAGCGTTGCTGCCAGTTCATGGTCCACGCGATCAATGAGCGGCGCGCCCTCAAGCAGCATGGCGCGCGTCTCGTCGCACAGCTCACGAACCATGGCGCGGTAGGCATCGTTCTCCACGCTGCGCTGCAGGAAGGCATCGTCAAGCCCGTACAGCGCCATGCGATCCTGCGGCAGGTAGATGCGGTCACGTTCACGCAGATCCTCGCCCACGTCCTGCCAGAAGTTTGCCAGTTGCAACGCGGTGCATGTCTTGTCGCTCAGCGCATGCATTGCGGCGTCACGATAACCGCAGAGGTACAGCACCAACTGACCCACGGGATTCGCTGAATCGACGGAGTATTCGCAATCCTCAGCCAGCGTGGCAAAGCGCGTCTTCGTCTGGTCTGCCTGGAAGGCTCGCAGCAGGGCATGAAAAGGCTCGCGCGGTAGGTCACGCGCGACGATGCTTTCACGCAGCGCCACAAAGACCGGGTGACGCGATAGCTCCGGATGGTCGTAACACTCGTCGAGCATTGCGTCCCATGTGGCCAGCAGGCGCTGCGCCGTGGCGCGGTCTGCAACCTCATCACCCAGATCGTCTGATACGCGGCAGTATGCGTAGACCGCATGAAAATGCGGCCGCAGCGCGGCTGGCAACAGGTGCATAGCCACGCCGAAGTTTTCGTAGTGCGACTCTGCAAGCGCCTTGCACCATGCCTGCGCTTCGGCAAGTGTAGGGCGCGTTGCTGGTTCCACAAATGCAGCAGGTGCGCCTTCAAGTCGTTGCGTGGTTGCGACGGTGTTCATTCAGCACCTTCGCTTTTACCGAGACTGGGGAAGATAGCTGTCTTGATGTCCAGCGTGGTTACACTGCTGCGGTCGAGCATGCGACGGAAGACATCCGGTAGCTCGCCCAGGCCGCTGGTGGCCGTAATGAAATCTTCAGCCTGCATGCGGCCACTGGTGATGAGTTCAAAGGCGGTGCGGCAGGCGGCGGGTGTGTGGTGGAAGGTGGCCTTGAGCGTGATGTCGCCGTAGTGCAGGCGGTTGGTGTCCAGCGAGACGACGGTGCCACTGGGTGGGCCGCCGAAGAAGTTGACCACGCCGCCCTTGCGTACC
>JAMFTB010000053.1 GCA_026225595.1 Terriglobus sp.
CGAAGCTCGGCCCTCCTCACTCACAACCCAAGGTCGCAACTGCCACGGCGGATTGTGCCGCACATGCTGAGTATGCCCACAGGCCAGCTCGGCAATCCAGTCGCCATGCTCGTCCTGAGTGAAGCCGGTGATGGGTTGTGTTTGGGGCATTGAAGCGGGGAAGTTTTAGTGCCGCAGGAAAAGCGCTGTCAGCAGACCGGCGCACGCCAGCAGCAGAAGAAGAAACACAATGGCAAAGCTCTTGACCGTCCGCGACAGCGAGGTCATCTGCGCTGCCACTGCATCCATCTGCACTTCAACCGCGCGCATGCGTGCGTCCTGCTGGCCGGTGGTCTGTTGCAGCCGCTGAACATCTTCCGCCAACAGCCGCAGGTCTTCCGAATGCGACTCGAGTGCGTGGGCCAGCGCGGCGTGGTTCTCTGCGGCAGCGGCAAACTCTGCCTTCATGGAACCTGCAAAGCGCTGCACAGCCTCTTCGGTATCCTTGCCGCTGGCCGCGCGCGTCACCAGCACTGCTTCCAGCGTGGGTGCCAGGCGGCCCAACAGCGGCAGCAACCGTTTCAACAGAGGAAGAAGTTCAAGCCAGCCCATGGGTTGATTCTATGCGTAATTAAGCGTTCGGAGGGCTGGCCTGCGGCATCCCAAAAGCTCTGGAAACGTCTGTTTTGAAAGGGCACGGCTGAAGCCGGGTTCTTTCAAAACACATGTATGGATAGATCTAGATGGAGCGGAGGTGCAGGCCTTCACGCGCGGTGCGGCCCTTGCTCACCCACCAGTTAATCGCGGCAAGGATGAAGATGACCGCAATAATGCCCTGCGACCAGAGGCAGTAGATGCACCACTTCTCCAGGACATACTTCTCCAGAAACGTGAGCAGCAACGCGCAGAACAGGCCGATCTGCGCTGCTTCAAATGCGAGGAAGTCCAGCTTGCACAGTGCCAGTGCGCCAATGATCACGTAGCCTGCAATGCCGATGGTCGCCACCGGGACGTGGCCCTTGCTGTCCGCCGCTTCATCAAAGCCGCGCGCAGGGAAGACCGCAAAGCGCGAGTGATTCACCGCGCCGCAGTCAAACGTTTCCGTTACCGCACACGGCGGCGCAGCGTTGGGGTCCATCATGTGGACGCGCAGGGCAAGCACGGAGTCATACACGCCACCCAGGGCGAGCAGCGCAATCAGAATTCGAAGGAGACGCATATCGCCTTTGACGATACTCATGCTGAAAGGCTTCTGTAAACGCTTTGTCCAGCCGGACGGGCCCGCTGCGCGCGGGGCGGGCGTTTGCACGCCTTTTAACTGACTTCGGCGTGGCGCTCCGATGGTCACGATGAGGTTCCGTGCCGACCATCGGGAGGCCCACGCGATAGCAGTTGTAAGTCACGAAGTGACCGCTCCGCGCGTAGCGGGCCCGTCCGGCAGGACATGTATTTATTGAAGAGCGTCCATTACGGCGCGGAGCATTTCGCCTTCGGGTGCTGGGGTGTTGGTCCACAGGGTGAATTGGCGCACACCCTGCTCTACAAACATGGCCACGCCGGGCAGCACGCGGATGTTGCGTTCCATCGCGACGCGCACCAGCGGTGTTTCGACGGGGTTGTAGACCAAGTCAAAGAAGATGCGGCAGTCCATCTCCACCGGCAGAATGGGCGGGTCATACTGCTGGCCACGCATGCCGTACGGCGTGCCGTTCACGATGATGTCGAAGTCTGCGGTTGCCATTGCCGATCGTGTCTGAACGGTTGCGCCTGTCTCTGCGGCCAGCGTGGCGGCCTTGCTCTCTGTCCGGTTGAGTATGAAGACGTGCGCGCCAGCCTCTACCAGTCCATAAACGGCGGCGCGTGCAGCACCTCCAGCGCCCAGCACCAGAACGCGCTTGCCTGCCAGCGGAGTAATCCGCTGCAGTGGCTCCACAATGCCGCTGACGTCCGTGTTGAAGCCTGCGAGTGATCCGTCTGCGCGGCGCAGCAGCGTGTTGCATGCGGCCATGTGCTCCACCGCTGGATCGCGCATTGCCAGCAGTGGCAGCACCGTCTCCTTCAGCGGCATGGTGATGCTCAGGCCGCGGATGTCCAACCGCTGCATCACCTGCTGCAGCTCGGCTGGGTCGGACGTCTCCAGCGGCAGGTAGACGGCGTCTATGCCTGCGGCGGCGAAGGCGGTGTTGTGCATGCGCGGCGACATGGAGCCGGTGATGGGTTCGCCTGCGACGGCGTAGATCGCTGTTTTGGCGGTGATGTTTTGGATGCGGTAGAGGTCACGTAGCATCGTCAGACTGGGCTGGCCGGGAGCTGTTCCCGCTGCGCCGTCCGGAGCGGCGAAGGTGAAGACTGACCCAAAGCGAGGCCCCAGCACGCGTGTCAGCACGCCGCGAAAGCCCATGCTCATGGCCACGAGGTTTTCGCCTGAGTAATTCTCCAGCAGGTCAATCACCTGCAGGCTGTCTCGCAGCGTCTGCGCGGTGGGCACAAGCTTTAGAAAGTCCGGCGCAAAGGGCTGCATGCGGTCAATCACCGGCTGCAGCGGCGGCGTCGCAGCAAAGTCGTGCCAGCTTACGATGACGGCTGTGCCTGCGCTGCGCAGTTCGTCGAGCGCTGCCTGGCCCAGCTCTTCGGCAGTTTCAATTTCGATGTCGACCAGCAGGCAGCCGGAATTCGAGGCTTGATTCAGAATTTCAAGCTGCTGAGCGGCAGTGCCGTTGAAGCTGCCTCCGTAGGCTGCGCGGCGGCAGGTGGCTATGGCAGTTATGTCGGGATGTTCGGCCAAGAAGCTGCGCAGGGTGGGCAGGGCGGCTGCGGGGTCGGCGAGCGAGTCCAGCCGGAACTCCACAAATTTTGCGGTTTGTACGGCTGCCTGCGCCTGCGTGAACAGGTCCTCACCGCCCAGCGCAACGCACACCACGCCTGCGCACTGGCGCAGTTGATGGGCGTTCAGGATAGCGGGGTTCGCAGGCTGGGGCACAGGGCCGATGGTATCGCCCCGGATAGGGAAGCTGCAAAGCCTATCCCGGCGATCAGGCCGTGCAAATCGCCGTCCGTGGCCGCGATTTGCTATCCTCAGGCCTACATAACGGAACGGAGCAAAGCGATGGCAAAGGGTGTGAACAAGGTAATTCTGTTGGGCAATGTGGGGAAGGACCCGGAGATGCGCGCGACCCCCAGCGGCATGGTCATCGCACAGTTCACGCTGGCCACGGCGGACCGCAAGAAGGAAGGCGAAAAGTGGGTTGACACCACGGAGTGGCACAACCTGGTCTGCTTTGGCCGCACCGCGGAGATCGTCCGCGACTACGTCAAAAAGGGCAAGCAGCTCTACATTGAGGGCAAGATCCAGTCGCGCTCGTGGGACGACAAGGAAAGCGGCCAGAAGAAGTACCGGACTGAGATCATCGTGAACGAGCTGGCGCTGCTGGGCGGCGGCGACCGTGAGGGCGGCGGCGGTGGCAGCTACGGCGGCGGCGCATCGCGCGGCGGCTACAGCCAAAGCAATACCACCAGCTTTGACCAGCGCACACCCGCTCCTGCACCGGATTATGCCGGCGAAGGCATCACCGACGACGATATCCCGTTCTAGGCGTGCCAATGCCTGTCCTGCCGGACGGGCCTCCTGCGCGGAGAGCGGGTGCTCACGCACCTTTTTACTGGCTTCGCCTCGCCCTCCCGCTGGTCGGGATCAAATTTCATCCTGACCAACGGGAAGGCCACCCGAAAGCAGTAAAAGGCGTGTGAACGCCTCCGGCAGGACAGACAGGTAAACTGGTTTCATGATGGACGAGCAGGAATTTCGCCGCGAGGCGGACAACGCGCTGGAGCAATTGAAGCAGAGCCTGATTGACGCTGAGGAAGATGGCGGCTTTGAGGCGGAAGAGAACAGCGGCGTGCTGAACGTTGTCTTCGACGAGCCCAAGGGCAAGTTCGTCTTCACACCCAACACACCCGTTCGCCAGATATGGATCTCAGCGCTCTCCACCAGCTTCAAGCTGGACTGGATTGACGGCGCATTCAAGCTGCCCAAAACCGGCGAGGAGTTGAAGCCGCTTACCGAGCGGCTCATCCGCGAACATACCGGCAACGAAGACATTTCGCTGGGCTAGAAAACATGAAGGGTCTTGTCCTGCCGGACGGCCCACTGCGCGTGGGGCGGGTGCTCACGCACCTTTTTACTGGCTTCGCCTTGCCCTCCCGTTGGTCGGCGTTAAATTTCGTGCTGGCGCCAACGAAATGCAGGCCCTTCGACTTCGCTGCGCTCCGCTCAGGATGACAAGTCTAGTGGCGTTTGATCCTGACCAACGGGAGGGCCACGCGAAGCAGTAAAAGGGCGTGTGAACGCCTACTTGGTCATTCCAATTGCGGCCATCATGCGGCCGGTGAATCCATCTTCTGCGCGGTGTGAGAAGAAGCGGCCTGTGTCTGCGGCGGTGTCCTCACCCAGCACGGTGATGTTGGCAGCGTTCACGCCTGCATCCAGCAGCTGGCGGCGGTTGGCCTCCCACAGGTTCAGGTGCAGCTGCGGCCCAATGGGCGAGTGGCCGGGCGCGCGCGCTGTGAGAAACAGCAGCGGATACTTTTCGCGGATGGGGTCTGAGTCGTAGATGTCCTGGAAGAGCGCGTCGGCGTAGTCAAACTGCGATGTGAACTCGTGCCTCAGCTCTTCGCCCACGGAGTAGCTTGCAGGTCCAATGCCCGCGCCAATTGCGGCGATGATGTTCGCAGGGTCAGACCCGAAGCGCAGCCGCATCGATCCCACGCCGCGCTCCACAATGCGCGCCAGCGTGCCGCGCCAGCCCGCATGGAATGCCGCGATCGCGCGTCGCTTGGGATCAAATAGCAGCACAGGGATGCAGTCCGCAACCTGCACCGTCAGCAGCACGCCGGGCACGTCGGTCATCATGGCGTCGCCGCGCATCTGTGCGGGTTTGGTGAAGTCGTCCGCTGCGTCGTTGCTCGCGGCCAGCGTGCGCACAATGGGCGTGTGCATCTGCCGCAGCAGGCCAAAGCGTTTGAAGCTCTGCGCCTTCATCGATTTCAGAAAACGCTCGCGATTCTCACGGACGTTTTTCGGGTCGTCATGCGTTATGAAGCCCAGGTTCAGGTCACCCAGCTTCGCGGGCAGATAAGGCCGGTAGCAGCGCGAGACGCCGCCAATGCGCGTAGAGAAGCCATGCACCAGCGCTGGGGCTGCAGAGAGCGCGGGCACCGTCAACGGCTGAGGCTTTTCCTTTGGTGCGACAGCAGCTTTGAGCGCGGCGTCTTTCTTGCGGCCAACGGGCTTGCGTGCGCCGTCGCTCCAACTGCCGCTGCGTGTGGCGCGCGAGCCATGCGACAGGCCAACGCCTGCAAGAATGTCGTCGACGACGGCGATGGCTTCAGGCGATTCGAGAAAGGCGGCGGTGGGTTTCTTTGGCACGTTGTAAATCCTAATGGCAGAGGGTGATTCGAATGTTGCAGCGAAGATGGCCTTAGTCGGTGCGGCTGCGGTCGAAGAACCACTTGCCGCCGCCCAGCAGCAGAAAGAAGAGGCCGATGGGTACGCAGCACAGAGCCACAATCAGCGCGAACCAGCCCAGGTTGTTGTGCGGTCCGTGGACGCTCATGCCGCCGCTGGCCCACACGCCCGCGGAGCACAGCACGCCTACTGCTTCAATCGTTCCGGCAAAGCGCAGGATCGTCCGTGTATCGCTTCGCATGTGTCCTGCTTGCTTCTTGAGGGCTGCGCTCATCCGTGAACCACGGCCTGAATCACTGCAACCAGCACGCCCGTTACCGACACGTACAGCCAGATGGGAAAGGTCCAACGCGCGATGGAGCGATGCTGCGGGAAGCGTCCCGACAACGAGAAGAAGAAGGTGATCAGGATAAGTGGGAGCGCCACCACCGACAGAGTGATGTGCGAGATGAGCATGTAGAAGTAGAAGTTCCACAACAGGCCAACATGCGCAATGGGCAGGCGATATTCGCCGTGTAATGCATGGTTGGCGATGTACGACACCAGGAACAGCGTGGAGAAAATGAACGCCACAAACATCGCGGCGCGGTGCTGCTTGATCTTCTTACCCTTCACATACGCAAAGCCAACCAGCAGTGCAATTGCGGACAGGCCATTGAAGACCGCATTCAGCGATGGCAGGAAGAGCAGCTTCGTGTGATTCGTATCCGCAGGCGCGTGGAAGTACACCAGCCAGAACAAAAACAGGCTGGCTACGACGGAGATGGCAAGGATGGCCGCGATGATGGAGGGCGGCGTCTTGATGCGTTCCGCGGCGGGAATGGAGTTGGTCGAGGTCATCTGCGTCCTAGTAGAAAATGCGGCCCTGCGCGTTCAGCATCATGGCAGCCAGCAGTAGCGGCAGGTAGATGACGCTGACCCGCAGCAGGTCGCGTGCAATCTTGCGTGACTCCGCCGCCGGCAGATCGCGGGTGATGCGTGTAAAGCGCAGCGTGTAGTAGAGGTAGGCAATGCCCAGCACCACGGCGACAACGCCGTAGATGCGTCCGCTGGTGCCAAGCCAAACCGGCCACAGGCTTACCGGAATCATGAGCACGGCGTAGAAGAGCGCCTGCGCGGCGGTGGCGCGGCCGCCGGGCTTGGCCACTGCGGTTACGCGGATGCCGGCACGCGCGTAGTCGTCGCGGTAGAGCCAGCCGATGGCTTCAAAGTGAGGGAACTGCCAGACGAACAGAATTGCGAAGAGAGCAACCGCCTGCCATTCAATAAAGCCGCGTGAGGCCGTCCAGCCAATGAGCGGTGGCAGCGCGCCGGGAAACGCGCCCACAAACGTAGCGGCCATGCTGATGCGCTTGAGCGGCGTGTAGATGGCGACGTAGCCAATCGCCGTGAGCATGGTGAGCATGCTGGTGATGAGGTTGGTGGTCACAGCAAGGTAGGCCGATCCCAATGCAATGCACAGGAGACCGATGGCCAATCCATGACCAAACGAAATACGGCGCGCGGCCATCGGGCGCTGACGTGTGCGCGGCATCAGCGCATCGGTGCGGCGCTCAATCACCTGGTTCAGCGTGCTTGAACCCGCGGTGACCATGCCGATGCCGATCATGGCCTGAATGAATTGCGGATTGAGGGGACTGATGCCGCTGCGCAGGCAGCCAAGGTAAAAGCCGGCGGCGGCGGTGATCAGCACCATCAGCGTGACGCGCGGCTTGAACAGCTCTGCATAGTCCGTCAACACGGAAGTGCGTGCGTGCGTTGCCGGGATGGAGGCTGCGGTTGCCATGGGGTATCCACCTTCAAGGATATCCCAGCCGCAGAGTGCTGGCGTCGCTAATCGAAACGAAGCTGGTTGAGGAGAAGCCGCGTTAATCCAGCGCTAATCCAGAACGGAAAGGCGTTCCGGATCGTTGTGCTGCACCAGGTACTCGCTGGCAAACACCACCACAATGGCGGCGCTGGGCACGGCCACCAGAGCGCCGGGGATACCGCCAATTGCTGAACCACAAAGCAACGCGATGAGCACGGTAATGCCCAGCAGGTCCACGCTCGACTTCATGATGCGCGGCGTCAGGAAGGCGTTCTCCGCCTGCGCGTAGAGCGCGTAGAACACAATCACCAGCCCGCCCTTAGTCCATGTGTCTGCCGCTGCAATCATGGCTGCCAGCAGAATGGTCACCAGGTTGCCGGCCACCGGAATGATGTTGGTAATGCCCATCAAAATGCCCAGCAGCAGGAAGTAGCGCACGTTCAGCACGCGGAAGACGATGGTGCTGTACACCGCCACGCAGGCCATCAGAGCCAGCTGCCCCAGCAGCCAGCGGCTTACACGTTCTTCCGCCGCAAGCAGGGTGTTGGCCAGCCGCGTGCGCGATGCAGGCACCACCAGCGACAGCGCAAACTTGTAGACGTTATCGCCCTCAAGAATGAAGTAGATGGTGAGCATCGCCGTGGTCAGGATGTCCAGAATGTGCTCTGCCCACAGCGGCAGCGAACTGAACAGGTAGCTGGCAACGTGACCGGCGCTGTCTGCAATCTTCTGGTTCAGATCGTCCAGGCCAATTTTGTCGGCCATGGGCACCCGGCGTATCTTTGCCAGCAGCACGGGCAGGCGGCTGGGCATATCCGTAACAAAACTGCGGAAGTCGCGCAGCACCGGCGGCAGACCCAGCCAGAAGAACAGACCCAGCGCGATCAGGATGGTCAGCATCAGCACGGACACCGCCGCACCTTTGCCCAGGTGGTGGCCCTTGCGAAAATGCATCTTGCAGATGCGGTCGACGACCGGGTTCAGCACCACCGCAAACAGGCAGGAGATGTAGACGATTCCCAGCACATGGCGCAGCTGCCACAGCACACCCAGCAGCACCAAGAGCGCCACCGTAAAGACGATGTGCTTGCGCGTGTCGCGGAAGTTCTTTGACGGAAACTGTGCTTGGTGATCGGCGTCCAGGGTCGGTCTCCGGTGGAGTGATTTGTGTGGCCTTGCGCGTCTGATGCAGCGCGAACGCCTGCCGTTACTCAAGGTATAGAAACTACAGTCGTTTCCAGCTCTCTAATTCAGTAAAAGCTCTGTCCTGCCGGACGGGCCTCCTGCGCGGAGGGCGGGCGTTTGCACGCCTTTTTACTGGCTTCGCCTTGGCCCTCCCGTTGGTCGGGATCAAATTTTTAGCGGAGCAGCGCGAGAATGGCGGCTACCGTCTCCTCCGGTGTCTGCTCTGCGGTGGCGACGTGGTGCTTGGCGCTGCGGCGGTAGTGCGGTGCGCGCTGGCGGAAGCGTGCTGCTGCGGCGACCGGGTCCATGAGCACCGGGCGAACAGCGGCACCCTCCTGCAGAACGCAGCGGTCAAACAGCACCTCGAACGGCGCATCCAGGAAGATGACGGCGGTTGCCGTGGTCTGCTCCAGCAGCAGGCGGTTGGTCAGAATCTCCGGTGCGCCGCCACCCAGGGCAATCACGGTGTGGTCGGTGCCAAGCGCGCGTGCAATCGCGGCAGACTCCAGTCGGCGAAAGGCCACCTCGCCCTCGGCGGTAAAGATGTCAGCAACGGTGCAACCGGCGCGCTGTTCTACTTCGGCATCGATGTCGGCAAAGTTCCAGCCCAGCGCCTCTGCCAGCAGAATGCCGACGGTGCTTTTGCCCGCGCCCATAAATCCGGTGAGCACGATGCGGCGGGTGGTGAGGGCAGTGGTAGCGGGGGGAGCGGGTTCTGTATTGGTTTCGGTCATTTTGGGTTCTGCTGCAAGTGTCGTCATCGTAATGATCTCAGTTTGGTTGATCCTGCGCCACAAATAGAAAGGCCGCGCCCATTTCAGGGTGCGGCTCGGATGGTTCCTAAAGGTACTTTTGCGCTGAATTTATCGCGAAAAGAACGCAGGTTCCGCCGAAGCCGCCACTGAATACCAGTAGCGATAGGTAAAGCTGGCGGGCTGGAAGAACTGCGTCATCAGGGAGGAGACTACACCTGTGTGGCGGGGGAGAGCAAGGGAAAATCTACGTGGCAAAGGGAAAGGGAGCGTGCCAGTGGCTCGCTCCCTTTGTGGTTCTTGAACGACGATGTTTACTGAGCCGAACCGCCGTCCGGGTTGCTGCCGAGTTCGCGTTCGATCTTGGACCACAGGTCTGCACTGGGAGCTTCACCCTCCGGTTCCAGCAACATGCGGGCAGTCTCTGCAATGTATTCCAGGTCGCGCACCAGTTCGGCTGCCTGTGGGCAATCGCGCAGAATCTCCGCAAAGCTGGGATCCGCACTCAGCTTGCCGCCATCCGCACGCTCAAACAAATCGGGCAGAGATTTCGTGAACTCTTCGCAGGTCCAGCGCTTTTCTTCACTTTGTGCCATTACTTTGACTCCCCCTGCAGCGCTGCAGCCTGTTCGTTCTCGCGCAGAATCTCCCGCAACTTCAACCGTGCCTTGTGCAGCTGGGACTTGCTGTTGCCCGTGGAGCACTCCAGCATGGCCGCAATTTCATTGTGTTCATAGCCTTCCACGTCATGCAGCACAAAGACCAGGCGGTAACCGGGGGGCAGTGTTGCCACCGCACGTTCCAGCGTTACGCGGTCTACTGAGCCGGAGAGGCGCGGATCGCGTGAACCGAAGTCACGCTTTGGTGCGTCCTCTTCTGACGGGTTGATGGTCTCTTCCAGTGAGACGAGTTGCAGACCCTTCTTACGCAGATGCATCAGCACCAGGTTCACCGTAAGACGGTGCAGCCAAGTTGAAAACGCGCTTTCGCCACGGAAGGAGCCAAGCTTGCGATACAGGTGCAGGAAGGCTTCCTGCGTCATGTCTTCCGCTTCAGAAACATTGCCCAGCATGCGCAGGCACAGAGTGTACACGCGACGCTTGTGCAGCGCGTACAGCTTTGAAAATGCATCGGGGTCGCCATTTTTTGCGCGTTCCAGAGCATCCGCCTCACCTGCAATGGGAGGATTCCGCTTAAAGTGACCGGCGGGCGGCGTCGAATTTGGTTGAGTCATTCCCTGGTCCTGAATTTCTTTTGCCTCCGGTCTGACGCACCCGTATGGTGCGCCGTAATTCCATGGATAGGACCGTTGGCTCTACCTGCAGAATACAGGACGGTGCAGCCGCATTTCTTCGCATGGAATACCGCACCAATTGTGAAGCAGGCGACAGGGTTCAAGGTTGTATCGAAAGATAAAAGTTTGACGGATAGAGGGCCTACCGCCATCACTAGCTACCGATAAAGCGGGCATACAGCGCCCGGGCGCGCGGCACTTCTGCGGTGCCCTGAACGACCGTGCGTCCGTCAGCAAACACGGTCAGCGTGTAGTTGTTGTAGGCAAAGCGCAGCATCATGCTGTTCCAGCGAACATCTCCAAGCGGACGCAGCCGGTCTGCCAGTTCGGCAAAGTCCACGGGCCGGTTGTGCTCATGAATCTGCACGGAGTTGCGGCCGCACATGGTGATGTGTGGGCGGCCTTCGCCGCGCAGGTGGCGGAACTCTCGGCGTCCGCACACGGCACAGCTCGCGCGTGGCTTGCCGGCGTTGACCTCGGAGTGTTCACCAGTCCAAAGATCGGTAGAGAACAGAGTGCGGCGCATGGCCTGTGGCTGGCCGGTCAACAGCTTGATGGCTTCAGTGGACTGCAGAGCAGCGGCCAGGTTGACGGCTGTGTTCAGAATGCCTGCTGTATCGCAGGTCTCCACCGTGCCACCCGGCGGTTCGGGGAAGATACACGCCAGACATGCTGTCTGATATTCCGATGGGCCGGGGATGATGTTCATGGTCGCAGCGTAGGACCCGATGGCGGCCGCGTAGATCCAGGGAGTACCCGTCTCCACGGCATAGTCGTTTAGCAGGTACCGCGTCTCAAAGTTGTCGGTGGCGTCCAGCACCAGGTCTGCGCCCTGCAGCAGGGTATGGATGTTGGCGGGTACCAGGTCTGCAATGTGCGCGTGGACCGTGACTTCTGCGTTAATGGCAGCCAGGCGCCGCCGCGCTGCCTCGGCTTTTGGGAGTGCCTCGCGGGCATCCTCTTCTGTAAACAACATCTGCCGCTGCAGGTTGCTGGGCTCAACAAAGTCGCGGTCAATGATGATGAGCGTGCCCACGCCGGCGCGCGCAAGCAGGCCGGACGATGCAGCGCCCGTCGCTCCGCAGCCCACCAGCGCCACATGCGATGCACGCAGCCGTTGCTGGCCGGCATCGCCAATGCCCGGAAAGAGACGTTGGCGGGAGTAGCGGTCATCCGCTGCCGGGGTTTCAGCAGGCACTGCGGGGCTTTGAGCAGACGCAACATCGGGCCCGGCGTTTTCGCGGGAAGGTGGCGTGCCGCCCTGCTGCTCTGCGATGATCTCTAAAGCCTTCATCGTTCACCCTATCCAGTGTACGGGCGGGGACTTGCGTCCGGCCCAACAGACGGTGAACCCCATGGGCGGTTCACGCATCCTACCGCTTCAATAAGCAGGATGAGTTCAGCAGCTATTGGGATTCGAGCGGTGCCGCATGCAGCACGCGACACCCATCTCGTTTTCGTGTTGAAGGTGGAATGAAGCGGACCGGCTCCATGCCGTGTCCGTGGCAGCAAAGGGGCAGACGACGTTGGTGGCACCCAATCACTGGGAAAAAGTAGCAGGCGCGCGGCGCGGCGGTGTGGTGGCGTCTGTCGCCACAAACGCTTTGACGCTGCTGGCCCTGTCGATGCTGCTGGTTGTTCCTGTACTCCATGCACAGGCTCCGGCGCAACCAACTGTAGCCACTCCTGCAACAACCCCTCCAGTGGTTCCTTCTACTTCCACTCCCGCTGCAGGTGCCTCAACCGCTGCCACTACCGCTGGCGCTGCCGCGCAGATGGATGCGGATCAGCAGGCGGCCGTCGCGAACCAGAAGGCAGACACTGCAACCGCCGGTTTGTTTGCGCTACGCGGGCAGCGTCTGAAGGGCATTGCGTTTGACGGTGTGGAGTTTGGCGAAGGCGATCAGCTGCCGGAAGAGCTGGGCTTGAAGGCCGGCGACACCATTGACCCCACAAAGATCCGTGCAGCCACGCGGCGGCTCTTCCTCACGGGTCTGTACCGTGACATTGCGGTGCGCGCCGTGAAAGAGGCCGACGGCATCACGCTCGTCTTCCAGGGCACGCCGCGCTTCTTCGTTGGGCGCGTAACGATCCAGGGCATAAACAATGAACGGATGACCTCGTTGCTGGAGGCGTCTACGGAGCTGCAGCCCGGCCTGCCCTTTACCAACTCGCAGGTGAAGACAGGCGCGGACAACATTACCAAGACCCTTGCGCAGAACGGCTTCTACGCGCCCATGGTCCGTTCCTCCACGGAGCACCTGACCGATGGCAAGCAGGTCAATGTCATCTACTCCATTGCGCTGGGTGTAAAGGCTACGGTGGGCAACGTGACCGTCCACGGCGACAGCGGCCTGACCGTGGATGAGTTCCGCAAAACCGGCAAGCTGGAGCCGAAGAATACGACCCTGCACGTCTTCAAGACAACCAACAAGGTGTCGAACACCACCACCAGCAACGCCCTCAGCAAGCTGCGCGCCTACTACCAGAAGAAGGAGCGGCTGGAGGCCGCGGTGGCGCTTGAGAAGAGCGAGTATGCTGCGGATCGCAAGCAGGTGGATTACACCTTCCGCGATGAGCAGGGGCCCACCGTGAAGGTCACGGTAGAAGGCACAAAGGTGTCCACTGCCCGCCGCAAAAAACTGCTGCCTATCTATGAAGAGAGCACCGTCGACATCGATCTGTTGAATGAAGGCGCACACAATATCCGCGAATTTCTTGCGCGGCAGGGCTACTTTGACGCGGAGGTGACGCCCAGCGTGCAGGGTGTGACAGACACGCCCAACTACGCAGAGGACGGCACACCGCTGCCGCCGCCCAGCAACCTTACGGCTACCGTCATCTTCCACGCCAACGAGGGCAAGAAGTACAAGGTGGTTGCGGTGAACGTCACCGGCAACAAATACTTTGAGACGGACAACATCAAGGAACGCATGTCCGTGGTGAAGGCCGATGCGTATGTGCGCAACGGCCGCTTCTCGCCCGTGCTGCTGTCGAACGATGTGGATTCCATCACCTCGCTGTACAAGGCCAACGGCTTCAGCAAGGTGAAGATCACCAGCAGCGAAAGCAAGGGCGCAGACATCAAGAACGTGGGCACCATCACGGTGAACATGGTCATTGATGAAGGCCCGCAGGGCAAGTTTGGCGACGTAACCATGACCGGTGCTGACCCCAAACGCGAAGATGCGATGAAGGCGCTCATCACGGCGGAGTCAGGCCAGCCCCTTGCGCTGGCAAACGTATCGAACGATCGCGACAATATTCTGCAGGCCTATCTCTCCAAGGGCTTTGACCAGGCGAAGGTTGAGGTGAAGGAAACCACGCGCAAGGACGACCCGAACCTCACCGATGTGAAGTACCTCGTCACCGAGGGCGAGCAGGTTGCGGTGGACCGCGTGCTGGTGAGCGGCGTGCATCACGTGAAGCCAAGGCTTGTGAACAACCAGCTGCTGCTGAAGCCGGGCGACCCGTTGGATGAGTCTGCCATTGTGGAGATGCAGCGGCGCTACTATGACCTGGCTCTGTTCAATGAAGCGGTTGTAGCCGTGCAGAATCCTGAAGGATTAGCCGACCGCAAGAACGTGCTGGTGCAACTGACTGAGGCCAAGCGCTGGGACGTGACCTATGGCGCGGGCTTTGAGGCGCAGACATCCACGCCGCAGACCAACTGCCGCGCACAGCAGTCGCTGGGCGGTGTGGGCTCGGCGTGCACGCCCTCGGGCAATGCGGGCACATCGTTCCGCGTCTCTGCGGATGTCACTCGCATCAACCTCTTCGGCACAGACCAATCGTTCACCGTGCATGCCACCTACGGCCTGCTGGAGCGTGTGGCAACGGCCACGCTGAACACGCCAAAATTCCTGGGGCGGCCAAACTTCTCCACGCAGGTAAGCGGCGGCTACAGCAACGTGCAAAACATCTCCACCTTCAAGGCAAGCACGCTGCAGGCGCTATTCCGCCTGACGCAGAAGATTCCCAAGACAGACACACTCATCTACGACTTTACCTATCGCCGCGTGAGTGTGGATCAGGATAGTTTGCAGGTCACGGCAAATCTCATCCCGCTGCTGTCGCAGCCGGTGCGCGTCGGTGGCCCCGGCATTACGTGGATCCATGACACGCGCGCGCCCTCGCCGCTGGATGCGCAGAAGGGCATGTACTTTTCCATTACAGACTTTCTTGCCAACGGCGCCTTCGGTTCGCAGACGGACTTCAACAAGGTGGACGCGACCTTCTCCACGTATTACACGTGGGGCAAGAAGCGGAAGTACACCTTCGCACGCAACACCCGTTTTGGCTTTGAGGTCGCAAGCGGACCCAATCCCAACGCGGGTATCCAGGGTTGTGAAGGGATACTGTTGACCACCAATGCATCGTGCGACGCCATTCCACTGCCGGAGCGGCTGTATGCCGGCGGCGGCACATCGCATCGTGGCTTTGGCATTAACGACGCTGGTCCGCGCGATTTGACCACTGGCTTTCCTGTGGGCGGCACGGCTGTCTTCGTCAATACGTTCGAACTGCGGTTACCACCGCCGGTGCTGCCGCTGGTGGGCGACAGTGTGTCGTTTGTCATCTTTCACGACATGGGAAATGCGTTTCTGCATCTGAAAGATATGGGCCCATCATTCGGCCGCTTCCATCAACCCAATGAACAGACGTGCCGCCAGGTAACGGGATTTGTCACAGTGGGCACGTGCGACTTTGCCTACTTCTCACACGCGGTGGGTGTGGGCGCGCGGTACAACACGCCCGTTGGCCCCATTCGCCTGGATTTGAGCTACAACCTGAACCCGCCCATCTATCCCGTCATCGACGATTACACGCAGGCCGTGCCCACGCACCACGTAGGTCAGGACCCGCACTTCCAATTCTTCTTCTCCATCGGACAGAGCTTCTAACGCATGCGCACACGCCACATCATCGTTGGCAGAAATCACCGCACAATCGTGGCGGCGCTGTGCTGCGTGTTGTTGTGTGGAGCGTTGTCTCTGCATGCGCAGAAGGTAGCTCCGAAGTCTGCTGCGCAGGGCAAGCCTGCCACTGGCGAGCAGGTGGTCGCGGACCAGCACAAGCTACCCGCGGAGCGTGGCGACGTCGTCGACCGCATTGTTGCCATTGTGAACGGTGACCTGGTGCTTGAGAGCGACGTGGAGGAGGAGGAGCGCTTCACAAAGCTATACCCCTATGGCAATGACCCAAGCAAAACCCTCCGCGAGCAGGCACTCAGCAGCTTGATTGACCGCACCCTGCTGCTGCAGCAGGAGGCTGGCTTTCCGCAGACGCCTGTTTCCGACGAGCAGGTGAAGGCCGACGAGGATGATCTGCGCAAGAACCTGCCTGCATGTGGCAGCGCGGATTGCGTGAGTGATGCGGGCTGGAAGAAGTTTCTGACAGCAGCGGGCTTTACCGAGGATGAACTGCGGGACCGCCTGCGGCAGCGCATCCAGGTGCTGCGGTTTGTGGAGCAGCGCTTCCGCGCCGGCATCCGGATCCGCGACGAGGAGATTGAAAACTTCTATAACAAGACGCTGCTGCCGGAGTATGCAAAGAACAACAAGCCTGCGCCACCGTTGGAATCGATAAGCAGCCGGATTGAAGAGATTCTGCTGCAGCAGCAGGTCAGCACGCTGCTGGACCAGTGGCTGAAGTCGCTGCGCGATGCAGGTCACGTGCGCGTCCTCAATCCAACTGAGGAGGCGCCCTGATGACTTTGATGGACGCACAGACGCCTCCGCCGGAAGAACGGAGAAAGCCCCAGCGCAACAACGGCCTGCGCCTTCTCGCGTGGATCGTGGCGTCTGTACTCACGCTGCTGATTGTGCTGTTGGCGGGCGTGTCGTACTACACCACCACGCAGGATTTTCAGAACCGCATTCGCGCCACGCTCATCAACACGCTTGGTGATGCGACAGGCGGCCGCGTGGAGCTTTCGCACATCATCTTCAGCCTGCGGCATCTTGGCGTGGAGGCGGATGGTCTCGTCATTCACGGACTTGAAGGTCCGGGCGAAGCGCCGTATCTTGCCGCAGATCGCATTCTTGTACGCATTACGCTGAAGAGCCTGTTCTCGCACGCGACCGATTCCAAGGGCGCGATGAAGTACATCACGTTGTCGCTGCTGCATGTGGACCGGCCGCAGATTCACCTGATCATTAACAAGGATGGCACCACCAATCAGCCCACGCCTAAGACCAAGAGCGACAGCAACGAACCAGTGCTGGATACGCTGCTGGATTTGCAGGCCAGTAAGGTTGAACTGGCAGATGGCATTGCGCTGCTGAATGACAAGGCGATTCCGTTTGACATGGCCGCGCGCGACTTTGGCGTGAACGTGCGTTACATCCGAAAGCTGGATCACTACGGCATCGACATCGGTCTGAATGATCTGCGCACACGCATGATGGCCATGCCAGAGGCGCAGTCGCGACTGCAGTTGAATGCGGAGATTGGCCGCGACCTGATCAGCGTGAAGAACCTCTCGTTTGATACTGGCAAGACATCGCACCTGGATGCGAACGCACACGTTGAGCATCTGAGCGATCCGGTGTGGAACGTAAGCGTGAAGGGCAGCGTGGAGGTGCCGCAGATCTCAGTGCTCAGCGGCTTTCCTGGACTGGATGCGGGCACGGTCGATCTTGATCTTGCAGGCCACTCCTGCACGGTGGCGCCGCAGGCAGCACAGCAGAAGAAGGCACCCTTCTGGCGGCGCAATCGTAAGGACAACCCCACGACTTCGAAGGAAAGCCCCAACAGCACGAAGGTGCTGCAGCCCGCGCCAGAGTGCGAAAAGGGCTACCTGCTTGCAGGCAATGCGAAGCTGCACTCAGTGGGCTATCGCGATGAGCATGTGAATGTAGTGGGCGTGAACGGCGGCGCATCGCTGCGCGTTACACCGGCAGACCTGGTGTTCAACGCCATTGCACTGAACCTGCCCGCAGGCGGCGCGCTTGCAGGCGATATGCGCATCCACAACTGGCTGGGTGAAGTGCCGGAGGACGCACCTGCAAAGGCAGCCACGGTTGTGGCCGGGCAGAAGACCATCAACACAACCGCGCAGCTGGCGCAGTCAAAGCAGCCTGCGCAGGGCTCGCTAAAGGTGCCACAGGTGGTCACGGCACATGCGTATATCGACGCGCGACTGACGAACATCTCCCTGCGCACCATCAATGAAATTACCGAGCCAAAGAGTTACACGGACATGGGCTTTGACACCGCGGTGAATGGCCCGGTGCATGTGGAGTGGGGCGGCACCACTGCCGATGCGGCGACGTCCATGATGGTGAATGCGGACTTCAAGCTGGCGCCGCAGGGCATCAAGCGCCGCGGCGCGCTGCAGGATGTGCCGGTCAACGGCAACGTCAAGGCGACCTATCGCGGCAGC
>JAMFTB010000054.1 GCA_026225595.1 Terriglobus sp.
CATTATGGAGGCGGCCAACCGCGGCGCGCATGAGGCCGGCGGCAAGACCATTGGCCTGAACATTGCGCTGCCGTTTGAGCAGAGGCCAAACCCCTACATCACACCCGCGCTCAACTTTCAGTTCCACTACTTTTTCATGCGCAAGTTCTGGTTTGCGTACCTTGCGAAGGCGCTGGTGGTCTTCCCCGGTGGCTTTGGCACGCTGGACGAAATGTTTGAACTGCTGACGCTGGCACAGACGCACAAGCTGGCCAAGGAGATGACCATTGTCATCTACGGGTCAGAGTATTGGCGCGGCGTGATCAACCTGGACCTGCTGGCAGACAAGGGCGCCATCGCGGTGAAGGACAAGGACCTGTTCAACTTTGCGGACACGCCGGAGGCTGCCTTCGCCATCCTGAAGGCGGGCCTGGAGAAGCACTGCCCTGAATGCCCACCCGACGAGAAGGTGCCGGACGAGCCCGCGCCCAGCGATCAGGAACAGCTGGGACCGGACATCGCGAAGACGCGCGACTGATTGCTGTGACCCTGTGTGCGCCTTCGCTGTCATCCTGAGCGGAGCGAAGGATCCCGACGCATTTCGCGTCAGCCAACACTGGTGGTGACTTTCAGCCACGGCATTCGTGCGGGCGAAAGTTCGTGCAGCGAAAAGCATCAACAGCCGTGGCTGCCGGAGCATCGTCGGGATCCTTCGCTTCGCTCAGGATGACGATCAAAGGAATTCATAGCGGGTAGAAAACTTACTTCAGGAAGCCTTCAACCACCTGCACAAACATCACGGGTGATTCCAGCGACGGCACGTGGCCGCTCTTCTCAATGAGCACCAGCTTTGCGCCGGGAATCGCCGACGCAAAGTTCTGTCCATCACGGATGGGCACCGTGTTGTCGTGGTCACCCCAGACGACAAGCGTAGGCACCGAGATGGTGCCGGCCTTTTCACCCACTGCTTCGTTTTGTACGGCGGGGTTGGTGCTGAAGGTGCTGGCGGCAAAGGCATCATTCGCCTGCAGTTTGCTGATGAGCCTTCGCGTTGCCACCTGTGGCGTGATGAGCGCGGGGTTGAAAAAGACGGCGCGCAGGCCCACCACCACTTCGTCGACGGTGCTCACCGTCATATGCATTGCGGGCGGCGGGCCGGCGGGCGCGGTAAAGCCTGCGGTGTCTTCAAGGATGAGCCGTGATGGCGGCCGTAACGTGCTGCCGGGCGCAAGCGACTGCTCCGCGTAGGCTGCGGCGGTCCAGCCGCCAAGCGACTCACCCAGCAGGTCAAACTTTGTGATGCCAAGCGTGCGCAAAAACTCGCCCAGCCACTCAACGTAGGTCTGCACGCGGTAGGCGACGAGGGGCTTGTCGCTGTTGCCTGCGCCGATCTGGTCCAGCGCAATCACGCGGCGGTGCTTCGCCAGCCCCGGCAGCGACGGGCCAAAATCCACGTCTGCCTGCGAACCGTAGCCGTGCAGCAGCACCAGCACCGGCTCTCCTGCTTTGGACGCGCCCATGTCGTAGTAGGCGATGTTCTGGCCAAAGACACGAACGTGCTTTTGCGCAGGCAGCGGGTGGCCAAAGATGTCTTCAAAACGCGGCTGCCCGGCCGCTGCAGATGCAGCGGCATGCGGGTGTGTTTGGGCGTGGAGGCTAAGCGGGATGGCAGCAGCGGCAGCGAACAGCAGAGCAGCTGCTATGGTGCGCGGAATCAGTCTCATGGTCGTCGGTGGCCGCCCTCATAAGCGATGAAGGGTCGACCCTGAGGATGAGCCTACCAGCTATGCAGGGCTACGTCCGCCTCAGAAACATCCGCGCCGGGGCTGCCACAAACTGCGCAATCATCCGCGGCACCAGCAGCAGATCACGCGCAAACGACCGGCCCTCGCCGGTGACAAAGACGCCGTTGCGCATGCTGAACCAGTTAAAGCCCGTGGCAAACGCCGCGAAGATGAACGACGCGATGACGGCCGTGCGCACATGCGCTGTGCCATTGATGTGGTGAACCGTAAGCTGCAGCGTCATCATGGCCAGCGGTATGCCCAGCCACACCACCACTGCCGTGGCAGCCACCGGCACGGTGTTCCGCAGCCGCTGCGTTACCGACCCTGCGATGCCCGCGGCGACCGATGAGAATGCCAGCTCCACCAGCATGGCGCGCAGTGCATGCACAAAACCTGCGTGCAGGTTAGTGAGCAGAAAGATGGTGGCGCGCACCATGGCAGAGAACATGGCGGCCTTCCAGTTCCAGCCGCGCAACAGCCCCAGCGGATGCCGCACGATGCCAAGCAGCACCCGGGCCAGCGGCACCGTCTCCTGCGTCTGCGTCTGCGAAGCTTCGGGCTGGATCGTATCTGGCATGGGATGATTTATAACTTGCGGTGAAGACGCATCCAGAGTGCATGAAGTCGCGGTGGGGAATGATGAAAAGTCCGTGTCAAAGGCCACTCCGCAGATACGCTTTATTGCATTGCGGATTTGACACTGCGGTGACGCTCATCTGCTACCGTGTGGGGCATGCACGTGGCCACTGAGGATCCACGCACATTCATCCCCCCGGCCGGGCTCGCCCCTGCATGGGATGCTGCGGCTGACGTTGCTTCCACACGGACACCGCGCGTGGCGCTGTTTCCTGACTCGTTCCATGAAGTAAATGGCGTGGCGCACACGGCACGCAACTTCCAGGCATATGCGCAGCGACATGGCCTGCCGCTGCTGTGTGTGCGCGCGGCGCTGCCGGGAGGCGAAGGTGGCCGCGCGGTGGATCGCTCCGTGACCACGCTGGAGCTGCCGCGCAGCCGCGTGGTCGTGGCCTTGGAAAAAGACCTGAGCTTTGACCCGGCGTTTGCGCGCCACTTTGCAGCCATCGATCGTGAGCTGCAGAGCTTTCGCCCGGACGTTATCCACATCACCGGCCCCAGCGAACTGGGTATGTTTGGCGCGTACTTTGCCTGGAAGCACGGCGTGCCCATGGCTGCCAGCTGGCACACCAACGTGCATGAGTATCTGGCGCGGCGCACGGCACGGCTGTCGCGCATTGTGCCGGGGCTGGTGGAGTCCACCACGCTGACCGCCACTGCGCGTTTTTACAAGCTGGCGCGCGTGCTGTACGCGCCCAATGAGGAGCTATGTGCGCTGCTGGCGGAACGCACGGGCAAACCCTGCCACGTGATGCGCCGTGGTGTGGATACGGAGCTGTTCACGCCCGCACGCCGCACACGCCCGGCTAACGACAACTCCATCGTGCTGGGCTATGTGGGTCGTCTCTCCGTGGAAAAGAACATTGAACTGCTGCCTCGCGTTGAAGCAGAGCTGCGCGCCGCGGGCATAACCAACACGCGCTTTGTAGTGGTGGGCCACGGTGGCGATGAAGCGGCGCTGCGTGCAGCTATGCCCACCGCCAGCTTCCCCGGCGTGCTGCGCGGAGACGACCTGGCGCAGGCCTACGCAAATATGGACCTGTTCGTCTTCCCGTCTGAGACGGACACCTTTGGCAACGTGGTGCTGGAGGCGCTTGCATCCGGCGTGCCCGCGGCTGTTACGACTTCAGGCGGGCCCAAGTTCATCGTGAAGGACGGCGAAACAGGCGTGGTGCGGCCTTCAAATGATTTAGCTGCTGCTGTGCGCGACCTGATCAGCCAGCCGGAACTCCTGCAGCGCATGGGCCACGCCGCGCGTGAATACGCACTGACCTGCCGCTGGGATGCCATCTTTGAGGATGTATATCGCGGCTATGCTCCACTGTTGAAACCCGGGAAGTCCATTTCCCACTAGCGCAATCAGTCACCGTGGATTTCTGCAAGGATGGCAGCGCCCGGCGGCAGCTGGCCATTCTCAAGATTCACCGAACCCATTGCACCATCTGACCGCAGGATGGGCCGCAGGTAGGTCCCGCGGATACCCGCGTGCTTAATGGCGTCGCTCATGTGTAGCGTCGCGACAACGGTGCCTTCATTGACGGCCAGCAGCAGGCTTGATTTGCCTGCGCGCTCGCGCCCACTGATGAGCCATGCGCGCAGCCCCTGCGTTTGCGTAGCCAGCGGGGTGGATGTGCCGTTGCGCAGAGCCACGTGCGAGTTGCGCAGCGCCAGCACCTGCTGAATTGCCGCACGCTGTTCCGGCGTGCGAATCAGGCTGCTATCCAAAATCGGCGTTCCAGAGGCGAGCAACAAAGGCAGCAGGCTGCGAAGCCCCGGCAAAGAGCCGGGCAGCAGAACTGCCGGGTCAACTGCTTCTTTGGCCGCAGCGGGTGTCGCAACATCGGCAGCAATCTCCACCAGCAGCGGTGCTATTGAAGTTGTAGCGCTGCGGCCAAGCTTACCGGACTCAACATCGGCAGCAGAGACAATGTGCAACGTCACCGGGTCATGCCCGCCTGACGAACTTGCAGAGCCAGCGGCACCGCCATGTTTCGTGTGTGCGCTTGCAGCAGGAGCGTCCGCAGTGCCGCTACCATTGGCAGTCACGCGCGCCATCAAAATGCGCTGACCCGGAAACTTATCCAGCGCGGATCGTAGCTGCCGCAGACCATCCATGTCTGCTGCGCCCACCGTGCCCACGTCAAAGCCTGCGATGCCGCGGTTCATCCAGAAGCGTACTTCGCCTTGATTCGCCACCAGCCGATGAACAGGCGCCTGCAACAAAACGTGCATGTGCCTTGCGGATGCTTCGCGCATCAGCGCATCCAGTTCATCCTCTGTACCAAAGCGCGGTGCAAAAGGCAGCGGAGGCGTACCAGCAGCAATCTCCGCGGTGGGCAGCAGGTCTGGCAGCACCATGCTGTCGGCGCTTACATCGCTCATCCATGGGAGCTCCGTTGCGGCGTCTGCAAAGGTGGTCTCCGCATCCAGGCGAACGAAGGCTGCGTGCTTCCACCATGCTTCCGGCGTAATGTTGGTGCCGCGCCAGCCCGGCCGCGAAAGCATCTGCGCCTGCAGCGCAAACGAACCCGTCACGCGCACTGCGGCAAGGCAGGCGGTGTAAAGCAACAGGCGTCGGCGCGAAAGTGGCATGGCCCTATAAAAGCAGCGAGTCAGCGAGTTAGCAAGTCAGCGAGTCAGCCGGCTTGTCGCTGGGAACAGATTTTTGACTTCGCGAAGTTTGAATTGTCCGTCAATGAACGAGCTTTCGACGAACAAACTGACTTGCTGACTCGCTGACCTGTTGACTCGCTAGAATAGACACATGCTTCACCTTGCCGACGGTGCCAAACGCTTTGGCCACAAACTGCTCTTTGAGGGCGCCAACTGGCTGATTACGCCAGACGAACGCACCGGCCTTGTCGGTGGCAATGGCACCGGCAAATCCACGCTGCTAAAGGTGCTTGCAGGTATTGAGCAGCTGGACCACGGCAAGCTGAACCGCAGCAAGGGCCTGACCATTGGCTACCTGCCGCAGGATGGCCTGGTGATGCGCGGCAAGACCGTCTTTGACGAATGCCTAAGCGTTTTCCATGAAGCGCTTGCGATGGACAAGGAGATGGACACGCTCAGCGATCAGCTGGCGCACTACGCGCCAGACAGCGCGGAGTACGCCACGGTTGCGGATCGCTTCTCGCTCGTAAGTGACACGCTGCAGCAGCATGACCTCTACAACCTGGACGCACAGGTAGGCGCGGTGCTGGGCGGACTTGGCTTTGCCAAGGACGACTGGACGCGGCACACCGAAGAGTTCAGCGGCGGATGGCAGATGCGCATTGCGCTGGCCAAGCTGCTGCTGGAAAAGCCATCGCTGCTGCTGATGGATGAGCCGACGAACCATCTTGACTTGGAAAGCCGCAACTGGCTTGAGGAATATCTGCGCAGCTATCCGCGCGCCTTCATCCTCATCTCGCACGATCGCTACTTTCTGGACGTAACCGTCAACAAGATCACAGAGGTGTGGAACAAGCGTGTGTGGTTTTACACAGGCGGCTACGAAAAGTTTGTGAAGCAGAAGACGGAGCGCCGCGAACAGCTGGCAAAGGACTACGCCAGCCAGAAGGAACGCATTGAGCAGCTCGAAGCCTTCATCAACCGCTTTCGCTACCAGGCCACCAAGGCCAAGCAGGTGCAAAGCCGCGTGAAGGAGCTGGACCGGATTGAGCGGATCGATGTTCCGGAGGATGAAGAGACCATCCACTTCACCTTTCCGCAGCCGCCTGTAAGTGGCCGTTTAGTTTGCGAAGTTAACGGTTTATCCAAGCGCTACGAGCCAAAGCAGATTCTTTCCAATGTGAACTTCACCATCGAGCGCGGCGACCGCATTGCACTGGTAGGGCCTAACGGCGCGGGTAAATCCACACTCATCCGCATGTTGAGCATGATGGAAGAGCCCACCACGGGCTCTGTTCGCTATGGACACAACGTGCTGGCCGACTACTTTGCGCAGGACCAGTACAAGGTGCTGAATCCCGATGCGGTCATGCTGGAAGACATCAGCTCTGCCGCGCCCAAGGTGCCAACAACAGAACTGCGCAACCTGCTGGGTGCATTTCTCTTCGCTGGTGAAGATGTCTTCAAGAAGCTCGGCGTGCTCAGCGGCGGCGAGCGCAATCGCTATGCGCTGGCGCGGATGCTGGTGTCGCCTGCGAACTTCATCCTGCTGGACGAGCCGACGAACCACCTGGATCTGCGCGCGAAGGATGTGTTGCTGGAGGCGATCCGCAACTTTACCGGTACGGTGCTCTTCGTATCGCATGATCGTTACTTCATTGACGGCTTGGCCACGCGCGTCTTCGAGTGTGAGCACGGCGGCGTGCAGGTCTTCCCAGGCAACTATGAGGATTACCTGTGGCGCAAGAGCGGCGGCCCGGATGCCTTGCAGGCCGCAGCGATTGAGATGCAGAAGGCGCACATCCCCGTGGTGGAGGCTCCGCCTGTGGTGGTGGCAATACCCGCTGCAGCAAGCAATGCGAAGAAGCTGAACCCCATCAAGCTGAAGCAGATTCAGGAGCGCGTGAAGTTTGCGGAGGATGAGATGCCTCGCATGGAAGATCGCATGTTTGCGCTGGAAGCCGCGATGGGAAACTTCGTGAGCGCGGAAGAATCGCAAAAGCAAACCGCGCAACTTGCAGAGCTGCGCAAACAGCATGAAGCGCTGATGCTGGAGTGGGAAGACTTATCAACCCAACTGGAAGAACAGGGTGCAGTGGTCTAATCTGACACGTCATCCTGAGCGTAGCGAAGGATGACAGTGTTCGAGGGTCTATTTGCCTTTGCGGCTCAACGCTACCTCAAGACCCACGAGAATGCCCCTGCCGGGCATGCGTATTCCCAGAAGTTCTGCATAGCCGGTGTTGTACAGATTCGTCCCCTGGATGTAAGGGCGCAGGATGCCCTTGTCCCGCGATGCTGCGAAATCAAGCGTGGTGTATGGCGACAGACCAACACGCTGCGTGACAGCAAAGGCGGGCCGCAGAGCGATGTTGCCGGGCGCATGAAGGTTCCACTCAACATGCGCCCGGTTCACTGGATACTGAAACATCAGCTGCGCCTGCTGGTTGTTGGTCGTGTTCTGCGCACCAAAGATCGCAGTCCATCCCACAAGCAAAAGCTGGTCGCCGTTCAACCGCGCCTGCACAGACGTTTCCACGCCGGTGAGACGCACCATCGCAAGGTTTTCCGCCTGCCACGGCTGCGATGGCGATGCACGCAGATAGTTGATGGCGTTACTCTGCCTGGAGTAAAAAGCCGTTGCAGAAGCAGCTACGCGACCGGACGGATACCAATCCACACCGCCATCAAAGTTCCATGCCGTCTCAGGCTTGAGGGTTGGATTGCTGATGGTGGTTGGGTCGTTGTAGTAGAGGTCCGTATACGTGGGCAGGCGGAAGCCGTAGCCTGCGCTGCCGCGCAGCTTCCACTTTTGTTGCAGCAGCATGCTTGCAGAAAACGATGGCGCAGAGACGATGCGACCGCCGCTGAGAAACTCCTCACGAAGCCCAAGCGAGAAGCTGGCGCGGCCACGGTGCAGATCTGCATCCGCATACAGCGCGGTGCGGTTGCGCCCATGTTGGCCCAGGCTGTTGCTGTGAATGCTGTCCGTGTTCTCTTCCGCACCAATGAAGAGCTTGCCCGCGCCGCCAAGCGACACCGTGTGCCGCAGCGCGCCCTGCCAGCTATCGTCGATGTGGTGGTTGTTGTAATACGCGGGATCATCGCGCAGCAGCACGTAGATATCCGCGTGGCGGCGATATGCAACCGACGCTGAGGTGGCCGCGTTGAAGACCTGCGTCAGCGCGATGAACCAGCCCTTGGTGCGCTCCCACGAGTTGTAGTTGCCGTAGAACTGGTTGGCACCATAGCTGCGGTCGCTGCCCGCAAGCAGCAGATCACTTTCACCGAGGAAGGATGTAGCGCGACCTTCTACGCTGGCGCTTTCGCTGCGATAGTCGCGGCCCGGGATAAAGCCGGTTGAGAAATCTCGTTGGCCCGCAGCAACCACGCTGTTGCGCTGGTTTGCCAGCGCGCCCACGAAGCTTTGGTTGTTGCCGCCAAAGCTGCCGCCGCCCGCGCGCAGCCGCAGCGAACTTTCCTGCGGCTTCCACGTGGTGATGTTCACCTCGCCAGAGAGCGCATCCGCACCATACAGCGTGGAACCTGAGCCATGCAGTACCGCAGCACCGGCCAGTGCGGGCAGCGGCACGGGCACATCCAGGTTGAAGTGCGATGCCTGCGCGTCGTTCATGCGAAGACCGTTCAGCAGCACCAGCGTCTGCTCAAAGGTACCGCCTCGTATGGAGATGTCTGACTGCACGCCCATCGTTCCGCGCTGCTGTATATCGACGGATGCATCGGACCGCAGAGCATCCGCAACATCCTGAAAGGCCAGCGAGCGGCTCTGCGCTTCAATCACTTCCACTGAGCGTGACGTCTGGCCAACCGTCACCGGCTCCGCATCGCCGACAACGGTAATGGTGTCCTGCACGCTGGGCGGAGGCTCAGCTTGCTGTTGCGCGGCCGCTACGCTCGAGGCGACACACGCCGTCACACAACAACACAACGAAGCGATACGGAAAGAAGACAACTTCTACACTCCAGTGGAATGAACTTGATGATCTCGACACATAACCTGACCATGTCAGGGCGGAGCATGCAAGGGCAGTTTCGTATTGATATAAATTATTATGTAACTTGATTATTTAGTCTTAAACTAAATGGCGACCGCCGAATACGGAGAACCTTATCGATGCGTATCGAAGCATATCTTCGGGAGAGCCCGATGTTTGTCGTAAAGGGTGCTGCGAGACATTTTGATGCCCTGGCCGCGGAGGCGTTCGCTGCGGATGATCTGGGGTTCACCGAAGGGCTGGTTCTAGCCGCCACGTTCCTCGAAGAATCGCAACAGACAAAGCCATCTCAGCTCGCAGATACGTTTGGCACGACTCGCGGCAATGTGAGCCACGCCGTGTCGTCACTGGAAGCGAAGGGCCTGGTACAGCGCAAGATCGATCCCATTGATGCACGCGGATATCTGTTGACCTTGAAACCCGCTGGAAAGAAGTGCGCGGTACGCGTGGTAGGAGCATTTGACAAGATGCAGCGGAACTTTGAGAAACAGGTCGGGAAAGAGCCTTTAGCAAAGGCTCTAAGCATCATCCGCGCTCTTCAGGAAGGCTGAAGAAACTAACGGTACGGGACAGAGTCCAGGAACTGCAGTGCCCACCTTCGCGTATCGTGTTGCATACACAGTTGCAGGAGCGAGGAACATCATGTCCGACGAGATCACGCCGCAGGCAACACCCATTGCAACCACCGGTGAGCCGGAATGGTTTCCTCCGCCGCAGGATGATGACACACTGCAACATGATGTCGGGCAGCAGCGGCCGGAAGAATCGCCACTGCACAAAGTCTTTTACGGCCGCGATGGTCTGCGCGCGGGCTGGTCTTTGCTGCTGTTCATCCTGTTCACCGTGCTGTTGGTCCAACTCATGGGCAAAGTACTCCATGCCGTCGCTCCGCGTCCCAAGGGCGCGCCTGCGCCGGAGTGGCTAATGATGTCCCAGAGCGCGATCCTCTTCGTGATTACGGGACTCGCCGGCTACATCGTCTCGTTGATTGAGCATCGGCCGTGGAGCGCGTACGGCATCAACTCGCTGCGTGGCCGCCTGGGGCAGGTGGCGCAGGGCAAGTTGCTGGGCTTTGGTTTGCTGTCGTTGCTGGTGGGCATTCTGTGGAGCACAGGCAAGCTCACCTTTGCCGGCATGAACCTGCATGGCGCGGGCAGCATTGTGCTGTGGGCGTTGCTGTTTGGCCTGTCGTTCCTGGGCGTTGCACTGTTTGAGGAGTTCGCCTTCCGCGGCTACCTGCAGTTCACGCTGACGCGCGGCATCGCGGGCGTGCTGCGCAACGTGGGCATGGAAGAGCATGCCAAGGCCATCGGCTTCTGGATTGCCGCTGTCTTGCTGGTCCTCGCATTCGGCGGCGTGCATGCTCTCAACACAGGTGAAGCCACGATCGGGCTCTTCTCCGCAGGGCTCATCGGCTTTGCATTTGCCTTCAGCCTGTGGCGCACCGGGTCGCTGTGGTGGGCCATTGGCTTTCACATGGCGTGGGACTGGGCGGAGTCATACTTCTACGGCACAGCAGACAGCGGAGAGCTGCTTCCCCACCGGCTGATGACGTCGATCCCGCAGGGCAATCCCGTGTTCAGCGGCGGCGCCGTTGGGCCAGAGGGCAGTGTGTGGGTCTTCGCCGTCATCGCGCTGGCCTTCCTGCTGATCGCCCTCACGCTGAAGCCGCGACCCGGCTCACCCGCGGCGGAGTTTGCGGCAAAGCGATAAGTCCTCGCACTCAGGCATAATCGAAACTATGGCAGGTCTGTGGCAACCGGGCAGTTGGACTCAGCGGCTTCAGGAGCTGGAAGCGACGACGCCCGAGCTGAAAGAAGCGCCGCTGCGGCGCGACGTCCGTTCGCTGGGCACGTTGCTGGGCGAAGTTCTGCGCGAGCAGGTGGGCGACGATCTCTTCCAGCAGGTGGAGTCGCTACGGCGGCTGGCCACCGAACGCCGCCAGGCCGAGTTTGACGGCGACACCGCCCGCAGTGCCAGCGCGCTGCAAAAGGCGCTGCTGCTGGTGCATACGCTGCCCGTGGACCGCGCCTACCAGTTGGCGCGCGCCTTTGCCTTTTACTTTGAGCTGATCAACCTGGCGGAGACTAACCACCGCAAGCGCCGCCGCATGGCCGGTGCGCTGACCCCTGACGCAGAGCCCCAGCGCGGCAGCCTGCAGGGCACGCTGCGCCGCATGCGCAAGGCGGGCTACACCGCCGATGAAGCGATGGCGCTGCTGCACCAGATTTGCGTTACGCCTGTGTTCACCGCGCACCCTACGGAGGTGGCGCGGCGTTCCGTCATCAGCAAGCGGCATCGCATTGCTGAATTGTTGGAACGGCTGGATGACATCCCCTCAAGCGCGGACGAGGTGCAGGCGCTGGAGCGTGGCCTGCTCACGGAGATTACCGGCCTGTGGCAGACCGACGATGTGCGTCTGCAGCGGCCTGCTGTGACAGACGAAGTCCGCATGGGTCTGGACTACTTCAACGACAGCATCTTTGAGACGCTGCCCGCCCTGTATGCAGAGGTAGCGAACGCGCTGCGTAAGGAGTATGGGCTGGAGCTTGCGCTGCCGGACCTGCCCACGCTCATCAACTTTGGCTCATGGATTGGCGGAGATCGTGACGGCAATCCGTTTGTAACGCCGGAGGTCACGCGCGAGGCGTTGCGCATGTCGCGCGAGTTGGTGATCGCGCACTACCGCGTGCGCCTGCTTGAGGCTGCAAAGCAGATATCGTCCTCGACGCAGCAGGCCCCGGTAACGCCTGCGCTGCAGTCTGCCGTGGAGGATTACCTGCGGCAGATTCCGCTGGCACAGCAGGAGATGCGCGAACGCTTTCAGTGCGAACAGATTCGCATCCTACTGACATGCATGCTGGTGCGCCTGGGCGATGTGAATGACCTGTTCATTGCGCGCGCAGACACAGACCGCCTGCCGCCTTACCGCAGCGCAGATGAGTTATTGCACGACCTTGGCCTTATCCGCGATTCGCTGATGAGCAACCGCGGCGAACGCATTGCACACAGCCTGCTTGATCCGCTGATTGTGGAGGTGCGCACCTACGGCCTGCATCTTCAGACCTTGGACATACGCCAGCATGCCAAGGTGCATGACGCCGCCATCAGCGAGATCAGCGCGTGGCACGGTGATGGCTCGCTTCCCGAAGCTCTGACGCCTGCAACGGCTGAGGTGATTGACACTTTCCGCACCGTTGCCGCGGTCAAGCGCGCGGGCGATCCGCAGAGCATCCGGCAGTACGTGATCAGCGGCGCCACCGGCGTGGAGGATGTGCTGAAGACGCTGTGGCTGGCGCGCATCGGTGGCGTCACTCCTGAAAAGACGGAGCATGATGCTGGGCTGCTGATTGCGCCGCTGTTTGAGTCGATTGAAGACCTGCAGAATGCTCCGGCCATATGCCGCGAGCTGTGGACCAGCGAAGCCTATGAGCCGCTGCTGGAGAGCTGGGGCCGCAGGCAGGAGGTCATGCTGGGCTACTCCGACTCCAACAAGGATGGCGGCATGATCGCCTCCACGTGGGAGGTATGGAAGGCGCACCGCGCTCTGCATGAGGTTGCTGCGGAGTGCAACGTGCAGCTGCGCCTCTTCCACGGCCGTGGCGGCACCGTTGGCCGCGGCGGCGGACCCACGCATCGCGCTATCTTTGCCCAGCCCATGGATTCCTTTGAAGGACAGTTACGCATCACCGAACAGGGCGAGGTCCTCAACTTCAAATACGCCGATGAAGTTTTGGC
>JAMFTB010000055.1 GCA_026225595.1 Terriglobus sp.
CAGGAGCTACTGCGAAGCTACCCCGGCGTCATCGCAACGCGCGTGGGTTACAGCGGCGGCGACGTGCCCAACGCTACTTACCGCAACCACGGCACACATGCTGAGGCGGTTGAGATCACCTTTGACCCGGCGAAGATCAGCTATCGCGCACTGCTGGAGTTCTTCTTCCAGCTGCACGACCCGACCACGCGCAACCGCCAGGGCAACGACATGGGCATGAGCTATCGCTCTGCGATTTACTACACCTCGCCTGAGCAGAAGACCATCGCCAAAGACACCATCGCCGACGTGGACGCCAGCGGCCTGTGGCCCGGCAAGGTGGTCACGGAGGTCGCACCCGCAGGCCCATTCTGGACCGCAGAACCGGAGCACCAGGACTACCTGCAACGCATCCCCAACGGCTACACCTGCCACTGGGTACGCCCGGAGTGGAAGCTGCCCAAGCGCGCCGTCGCAACCACAGCGTAAGCAGCAACGAAGTTTTGCGAGAGGGACATGCATAATCCATGTCCCCCCTTTCGTTGCCCCAAACATTGGGCATCCTGAACGAAGCGCAGCAGCAATAAGATTTGTCATCCTGAGCGGAACGAAGCGCAGCGGAGTGCAGTCGAAGGACCTGCATTTAACCCGTGCCACCACAAATGTCACGGGAGGAGTAACGCGATCAACAGCGCGAAGCGAAGAGCTGCGATACGCTTGCCCTACATGAAGGTTCACTTGGTCGACGGCACCTACGAGCTCTTCCGCCACTTCTACGCAGTGCCCTCCGCGCGTGATGCGGACGGCCGCGAAGTAGGCGCGGTGAAGGGCGTGCTCGCATCCATCCTCAGCATGGTGAAGGACGGCGCAACGCACATTGGCGTGGCCACCGATCACGTCATCGAATCCTTCCGCAACGACCTGTGGCCGGGCTACAAAACCGGCGCAGGCATTGACCCTGATCTGTTGTCGCAGTTCCCGTTACTCGAAGAAGCGCTGACGCTGATGGGCATAACCGTGTGGCCCATGGTTGAGTTTGAGGCAGACGACGCAATGGCCTCTGCCGCAGCCATCGCCGCTGCCGATCCGCGTGTGCAGCAGGTGCTGATCTGCACGCCCGACAAAGACCTGGCGCAGTGTGTGCGCGGCTCGCACGTGGTGCAGATGGATCGCCGCAAACGCACCATCCGCGATGAAGCAGGGGTAATCGAAAAGTTTGGCGTCGCGCCCGCATCCATACCGGACTACCTCGCACTCGTAGGCGACGCAGCCGACGGCTTCCCGGGCCTGCGCGGATGGGGCGCAAAGGGTGCGGCCGCGGTGCTGGCAAAGTACGTCCACTTTGAATCGATCCCGCAGGATCCGTTGCAGTGGGGCGTACGTGTCAGCAATCCGCGCGGCCTGAACGAAACCCTGCGCACACAGTGGGCCAACGCATTGCTCTTCCGCGACATTGCAACGCTGCGCGAAGACATACCGCTCTTCGCATCCGTAGACGAACTGAGATGGAACGGCCCCACACCATCGTTTGAAGCAATGGGCAAACGATTCGATGCAGCCAAAACAGGCGAGCGCCGCAGTGGCCCGCGCGTTGAAGAAAGCATCGTTAGAGACAACGACAATGCTTGAGGGCAAACCATCCGGCACCGCCTATCGTGTGGCACTGCGCCGCGCTGCGCACCAGGTCTTTGATCAGCCCGTGGTCTTCACCGATCCGCTTGCACTGCAGATCCTCGGCGCACATCGCAAAGACTCGCGCGCCGCGCAAGACCTGCGAGCACCATCGCGTCCAACATCCGTTAGCCTGCGTGCATTCCTTGTCGCACGGTCACAATTCGCAGAGGAGACGCTGGCTGCCGCAGTGCAACAACCCAGCATCACCCAATACGTGCTGCTGGGCGCAGGGCTGGATACATTTGCGTATCGCAATCCTCACACAGGCCTGCGCGTCTTTGAGGTGGACCACCCGGACACGCAGGCGTGGAAGCTGCACCTGCTCACGCGTTCAGGCATCGCTATTCCCGCAGACACAGTCCATGTCGCTGTGGACTTCCATCACGACTCACTTGCAGACCAGCTTGTCTCGGCAGGCTTTGATCCAGCAGCGCCAACGGTCTTCGCATGGCTGGGCGTGGTGCCCTACCTTACGGACGAAGCCTTCACCGCGACGATGCGCTATCTCTCAAGGTGTGCTGCAGGCAGCGTGCTCATCATGGACTATGGTCTACCGCGCCACGCGCTGCCCACAGAGGATGAACAGCGCGCCTTCGATTCCCTTGCAGAACGCGTGGCGCTGGCAGGCGAACCCTTCCAACTCTTCTTCATGCCAGGCGAACTGCACGCACGCATGAACGGGATGGGCTGGCAGACAATCGAAGACCTTGACCGCGACGCCATCAACGAACGCTACTTCAGCAACCGTGCAGACAACCTGCGCTGTCTGAGCAACGGCGGCCATCTGTTCGCGGCTCGGCTTACATCACAACAAGCGTGATGATTGCGGACGAAAACACAGCAGACCAATTCAGTTGGGAAGAACGCGAGGGCGTCTTCATCGTGCGCGGCTCTGCGCTGGTGCATGCACCAATCGACCGCTGCTTTCAACTCACGACCAGCATCGCTCTCGTACAGGAAGAACTCGGCATGCACCCGGTAAACGGACGCGCCAGCGGCTTCGTCGTTGCAAACGACGCCGTCCGCTGGGAGGGCTGGCAGCTTGGCATGAAACACTTCCACGTCACCCGCATCACCGGCTACGACCGCCCCGTCTACATGCAGGACAGCATGGCCGCAGGCCGCTTCCGCAGCTTTCAACACGACCATCATCTAACCGAAACCGCCACAGGCACGCTTCTGCGCGATGAGGTTCGCTTCACACTGCCAATGGAATTTATCGGTCGCGCCATCGCAAGGCATATCATGGCACCACACGTTCTTCGCCTGCTCCGTAGCCGCTTCGCGCGCATCCGCCGCATTGCACAGGGTGAAGACTGGCGGCGGTATTTAGCAGAGACCGAAGTGCACGCATCGGCATCAGACACAGCAGCGGGGTAAGACGATGAAGGCAGTACGCATATATGAGTACGGTTCACCCAAGGTGCTGAAGTACGAAACCGATGTGCCCGATCCGCAGATGGGCGCGAACGAAGTGCTGATTGCGGTGGCCGCAGCCAGCATCAATCCTGTGGACTGGAAGATACGTAGTGGCGAGGCAAAGGAGCGCTTCCCCGTTACATTCCCCGGCATTCTTGGACGCGACGTCAGCGGCCTTGTCCGCGCCGTGGGCAGCAACGTGCGCGGCGTGCAGGTGGGCGAACGCGTCATGGCATTCAACCGCACCGGCACCTACGCGGAACTGGTCGCAATGCCCGCCGATGAGATCACCCACATCCCGGACGGCGTAGACATCATCGACGCCGCGGCAATCCCGCTCATCGCTCTCACCGGCGATCAACTCGTGCGCGAAGCATGCGAGTTGAAGAAAGGGCAGTCCGTACTGGTAACCGGAGCGATGGGCAGCGTGGGCCGCGCCGCCATACACAGCGCAATGAAACTTGGCGCGCACGTGATCGCAGGCGTTCGCAAACACTCCCTGGCTGAGGCAAAGCTGCTTGGTGCAAACGCAGTCGTAGCGCTGGACGATGAAGACGCGTTGAAGGAACTCGGCAAGGTGGACGCAATCGCAGATACCATTGGCGCCTCCACGACAAAGCTACTCAGCAATATCAAGGATGGTGGCATATGTGGCACGGTCGTCATGCCCATGCCAGACGGCGCGCTGCACCCGGAGATTCGCGTTATCCGCCAGCAGGCACATCCTGATCCAAGCAAGGTGCGCGAGTTTGCAGACGACTATCGCGATGGCAAATTCGCCCTGCCCATCGTCCGCCGATTTGCTCTGAGCGAAGCCGCAGCCGCACACGAGTTCGCAGAAAAAGGCGGAGCAGGCGGCAAGGTTTTGCTGCTGATGCTGTAAGCGTTACGGCTTCTTCACTGCCTCGTCGTAAAGCATGTCGCCCACGGCCTTATGCACCGCAGTCGACGGATGCCCTTCGTGATAGAAGAAGTGCGCATCCGGATCGGCGCATGGCGTTGGGTCTTCGTTGTGCAGCACGCGGCCCGCGCACTTGTCTGTGGTGTTGGTCAAGCCGTACTTCGCAGGATGCGTCATCACCTCATCAAAGAAGCCGCCCCAGTCGCTGTTCGCAATCTGTATGTCCGCGTACTTCGCCTTCATCGCCGCAGGGATCGTTGACAATTGCGGATTGAAGCGTGTGCCCGCGGTGGCAAACGACGGAATCTTAGTTGGCAGCAGAGCCACCATGAAACGCCGCGCGCCCAGCGCATACAGCGTGTCAATCTCTCCCTCAATATTTGCGACCGTCTCGCCATCCTTCAACGATCGATCATTCAATCCGCCGGCAAAATAGAACATCGTCTGCGCGCCATCAAAGTGAATGATGCCTGCCTTCACAAATGAGGCGAAGCTATCCACCTGGTTGCGCATGCCGCGACTCAACACCTCGCCATGCGGATTGCGGCTGTCCATGCCCACGCCGCTGCGCGCTCCGCTAATGGCAAAGTTCAGCCCCTTCTCCGCGGACTTCGCGTCGCCATAAAACGTAAACGGAATACCCATGCGCTGCGCCAGGTACACAACCGCCGTGGGACCGTTGCCATCCACATACCCCGCGCCGCTGTCAGAGTAACTGTCGCCAAACACATACAGCATGCTGTACGGCTTCACATCCTGCGCACGCGCAGCAACGCACGCAACAAACAGCAACCACACACAGAGCAATCGACGCACAGATTCACCTCGCCCCGGCAGTATAAGTCGGAGCGCATGCATCATGGAAAGACATAGAAGCAATGTCCTGCCAGACGGGCCCGCTGCGCGCGGGGCGGCGTTTGCACGCCTCTTTACTGGCTTCGCCTCGGTCCTCCAGTTGGTCGGTAAGAGAACTTCATCCTGACCAACGGGAAGGCCACGCGACAGCAATAAAGAGGTGCGCGAGCACCCGCTCTCCGCGCAGGAGGCCCGTCCGGCAGGACATTGCTTTTACTGCGCTGGAGGTACAGAGGCCGATGCGCGATGCGTGCCACCGCGCAGGCCTGCCAGTATCTGCTGCAGAAAATCATTCGCAGCGCCGGGATTGTTCGGCAGAAACAGCGTGTTCGTGTTTGAGCGGATGCCGATGTCTTTCAGCGTGTCGAAGTATTGCGTCAACAGCACCAGCGCCATCACGTCTTCGGCCGTTGCGCCGGGTACCGACTCGCGAAAGTGCTCGATGCTCGAACGCAAACCATCAATGATGGCCTGCCGTTCTGCAGCAATGCCCTTGCCCTGCAGCGCCTTGCTCTCAGCCTCCGCCTCGGCCTGCTTCACCTTCAGAATTTTGTCTGCCTCACCGCGCGCCATCGCGGCAACCTGGCTGCGCTGCGCCGCGTTGATGTCGTTCATCGCGATCTTCACCTTGGCATCAGGCACAATGTCCGTCACCAGCGCGGTCAAAATGTTGAAGCCAAACTCACGCATCGTCTGGTCAAGCTCAACCTTCACCGCAATGGAGATGCCACTCATCTGCTCAAACGTTTCGTCGAGGGTGAGTTTGGGCACATGCCCCAGGATGGAGTTGAAGACGAAGCTCTCAATCTGCTTTTGCGGATAGCTCAGCCGATAAAACGCGTCGGAAATCTTGTCATCCAGCACCTGGTACTGCACGCTTACCGGAATCTGCACAAAGACGTTGTCGCGCGTCTTTGTCTCCACGCTAAAGCTGGCCTGCTGCACCTGCAGGTTCACAAAGAACACACGCTCGGCATAAGGGATCAGGAAGTGCAAACCCGGCCGCGCAACGCGGTTGAACTTGCCCATCCGCTCCACCACGCCCGCCTGCGATGTGCGCACGGTGTACAGAGTCTTGGCAACCGTAATGATGACGACGATAAGAACAACCAGCAGCAGAATAGCTACTATCGGAAAACCAGAGCCTTCCATGTTGCGGCCCCCTCCGGGGCCATCTAAAACTAACTTTCTGGCCACTTCACGCGGCCATACTTAAGCATAGTCCTCTGAATATTCGCGTGCATGAAAACTCACGCAACACAATCTCCTCCACGACGTAAGTAACTCATGTCCTGCCGGACGGGCCCGCTACGCGCGGCGCGGGTGCTCACGCACCTTTTTACTGGCTTCGCCTCGCCCTCCCGATGGTCGGGATCTAATTTCCTGCCATCAGGCGGGTGCCCCACGTCTCGCTTCTGAGACGTGGGATTCAAGGCAGGTATCAAACTTCCGTGACGACCAACGGAAGTCCCACGCGAAGCAGTAAAAAGGCGTGAAACGCCCGCTCTCCGCGCAGGAGGCCCGTCCGGCAGGACACGAGTCACTAAAATGAAGAAGCCATGCCCACACACTTTGCACCTGCCGCCATCAAGTTTTTCAAGGGCCTGAAGAAGAACAACGACCGCACATGGTTTGGCGATCGCAAAGCCATCTTTGAAAGCGAAGTCAAAGCGCCCTGGCTCGCGCTGATCGAAGAAGTAAATGCGGCACTTGCAGACTTTGCGCCGGACTACATCAAGCCCGCGCCCAAGGCGCTCTTCCGCATCTACCGCGACATACGCTTCAGCGCCAACAAGCTGCCCTACAAAACGCGCCTTGGGGCATGGTGGTCGCCGGCAGCGCTGGGCAAGACCAGCGGCGGTGGCTTTTACGCGCATGTCGGTGCGGATGAAGTCTTCATCGCGGCCGGCGTCTATATGCCGCAGCCGGATCAGCTACTGGCCATCCGCCGTCATTTGCAAACCAATCACACAGGGATGCGCGCGCACCTTACGAATAAAAAGCTGCGTAAGCTACTGCCCGATCTCGACAGCAATCCGCTGCACCGCATGCCCAAGGGCTTTGCCGCAGACGACCCCGCAGCAGAGCTGCTGCTGTGCCGTCAGTGGGCCATCTCCGCAACGCTGCCCACGGACGCAGCCACATCACCAAAGCTATTGACGGAAATGGTCAGCCGCTTTCGCGCAGCCGCACCCATGGTCGCGCTGCTGAACGCGCCACTACTCGCAGCCACCAAATCAACACCACGCAAGACACTCTTCTAAACAACCATGTCCTGCCGGACGGGCCCGCTACGCGCGGAGCGGGCGTTTCCACGCCTTTTTACTCCTTCGGGTGGCCCTCCCGTTGGTCGAGATGAAGCTTTTTGCCGGTATACCCTCAGGGGCTAAAGCCCCTTTTAGTTAGGCGGCTTTTACGGCATGGCTGAAGCCATGCCCTTCCGAAAGAATTCCAGCGTGAGATGTTTAAAGAATTGAGCGTGAGATGTTTCTTCCCGACCATCGGGAGGGGCGAAGCGAAGCCAGTAAAAAGGTGCGTGAGCACCCGCCCGCGCGCAGCGGGCCCGTCCGGCAGGACATTGCTTAAGACAAAAGCGGCGCACCCATTGGGCGCACCGCTTCGACAATGCGTGAGCTACTGCTTACTGCTGGGGAGCGCCGCCGGGGCCACGCTGCGGCATGGCTGCCACGTAGGCGTCGTACTTCGGCTTCTGATCGTCGGTCAGCATGCCCTTGATTTTGGTGTTCTCGTCGGTGCGCATGGCCATCATCTTGGTGCGCATATCCGGGTCCTGGGCAGCGCGCAGGGCCTGCATCTTGGTCATGTCATCGTCCAGCAAGGCCTTGATCTTGGTCTTCTGGTCGCCGGTGAGTGTAACTGCCTTGTCGATTGCGGCAACGCGGTCGTCAGAGCTCATCATGCCGCGGCCCTGGGCCTGCATGGAGCCTGTACAGAGTGCCGCGCTGAAGAGAGCCACTGCGCCCATGCGCATGGCGAACGTACGAATCGTCTTGATGTTCATAGTGATCTTCTTCCTCATGACGGACCGGAGCTTCATTCTCCAGTGCGTGGATAGGGAGACGAGCGGCCCACCCAAATTGTTTGCGGGAAGTCTCCGTTTTCACGGGAAAATGCCGCTTCATGGCACCCCCAAGTACCGGATTTGGCACCTTTCCACAGCGAAACGGATAAAACCCCAAGAAAACCGTTAAAAACCTACGTTTACCAATTGACAACCTGCTGGCAAAAGTCCATCGTGATATGCGGAACGGTTGCGGGAGCCCGCATGAATACTGGCGTTTCCGCGAAGAGCAGCGAAGCGGACACCGGCTTTACCTTCATGCGATTCTTCACCCGCGCCAACCAACGATTCGCAACGCAAGACAAAGGAGCAACACACAATGGCAAAGGGACTCACCAAGACCGCACTCATCCGTAGCCTGGCCGACGCAACCGAGCTGCCCACCAAGCAGGTAGCAGGCTTCCTGGATCTGCTGGCTGCAACCGCCGTCAAGGAGACCAAGAAGAACGGCGAGTTCACCATCCCCGGCATCGGCAAGCTGGTAAAGGCTGAGCGCAAGGCTCGCACCGGCCGCAACCCCCAGACCGGCGAAGCCATCAAGATCAAGGCAAAGACCGTCGTCAAGTTCCGCGTAGCCAAGGCTGCCAAGGACTCGATCGCTCCGGTCAAGGCGACCCCCGTCAAGAAGTAACAACACCCGCGCAACTGCGCAACGCAACGCCGCCCTGCGATAGCATGGCGGCGTTGTCTTTTTGGGATGAGGTGTGTCGGTGAACGTTCGTTCTACAGTGAAAGCTAAGCCCACAAGGCGTGAGTTTCTGGCCATCACCGCGGCAGCAGCCGCGGCATCTTCCGCTCCCATGCAGGCACTGGCTGCAACGACAGACAAGCCCATCTCGCTGCAGACGCCGCACAAGCTGAACAAGCTGGTGCTTGGCTCATCCAACACCGCAGGCGCGTTTGATGAAAAGTCCGTCGATTGCCCATTCGTCTTCCGCTACAAGGGCACCTGGTACATGACCTTTGTCGTCTTTGACGGAGCCGGCTACCAGACAGGCCTTGCATCCTCCAGCGATCTCATCCACTGGAAGAATCTCGGCGCCATCCTCAAGCGCGATCCATCGAACCCTATGCTGAAGTACAACGTGGCCATGAACTGGATCCTGCGCGAGAGCAACATCACCTCCGAGGGCAATATTCAGATGGTGAACGGCGAATACGTCGGCGCCTACCACGCCTATCCCAGCGAAGGGTATGAGAGCGGCGCAGCCATCATTGGCCTGGCCACCAGCAAAGACCTCATGCACTGGACGGCGGGCCCAGCTATCCTGCGTCCGGAAGACGGTGCCGACTGGGAGCGAGGCGGCCTGTACAAACCATGCCTCATGCGCGACGGCGACACCTTCTACCTCTTCTACAACGCGAAGGACCACACCACAGGCTCATGGCACGAACAGACCGGCGTAGCCACATCCAAAGACCTGAAGACGTGGACGCGATACGCAAACAATCCCATCATCACCAACGGTCCGGACGGCTCGCCCGACGCACACTTCGCCAGCGACCCCTGCGTTCTGCGCAACGGCAGCGAGTGGGCCTTCTTCTACTTCGGTCTTGACAACAAGGGCGTAGCGCGTGAACTGGCAGCCACCGGGCCAGACCTGTTCCACGTGACAACCAAACTGCCCGCGCCACTCATCGACGTGGGCGCGCCAGGATCGGTCGACGGCTTCTACGCGCATAAGCCATCCGTCGTCAGCTGGAAGGGCGACCTCTACCACTTCTACTGCGCCGTAGGAGGCGTCAGGCCAAACCCAGTCCGCGGCATCTCCGTAGCCCGCTCCCGTGCGTGGACCGGCAAGGAACTCGCTTGATCGGCAAGCCCTGCCACCAAATCTTGTCATCCTGAGCGGAGTGCGAAGCACGCAGTCGAAGGACCTGCATTTAACTGGACGAGCCACAAATGTCGATTGAGTGAAGCACTCGCTCTCAACATAGGTTCGTGGCGCTGCCAACAGAATGCAGGTCCTTCGACTCCGCTACGCTTCGCTCAGGATGACAAATTTTGCGGCACCTAAAAAGTAGCCTTCGGAATAAACGCCCGCGCCACCACCGACAACCCAAGCGAGATGAGAATGCCCTGCATCACGCGCAGAATCGCTCCCTCCCAGCCGTAGCCGCCGGACCAGCCCACAGTAGCCAGCGTAATGGCAACGCCCACCATGTACAGCTCGCTCAGCAGGCCCTGCTTCCACACTGGTTTCGTCATATTTGGCGCGGTGAAGGGACGCACTTCAGGAATGATCCGCGGCACCTCCTGCAGGTATGCGGTGTAGGCGCTGCCAAGCCGTTCCTGCAGGTAAGGTTCTTCGCGGCCAATGAGCCGCAACTGCAGCAGCGTGATCAGCACCACGCACAGCACCGCAGCCTCTGGCCGCATAAGCAACGACAACGCCAGCGTATGCAGAATGGTGCCAAGGTACAGCGGGTTCCGCACATAGCGAAACGGACCGTCGGCAACAATGCGTTCACTCACCATGCCGCCGCGCTGCACCGTGGTTGCACCCAGGTAGGCCGCTCCCCACACACGCAGAAACGCACCCGCAGATGCCAGCAGGATCATGGCGATGATCGTGCTGTTCCAAAAAAAGGCGAAGCGCGCATACGTGGGCCGCGACAGCGTATTGCTTAGCTGGAACCATATGCTGCCGTTCTGCATAAAGCCCCACACCGACTGGCGGTAGGGCGGCGGCAACAGCTTTGACCACGGCGCTGCAAAGCACAATGTGTAGATAAGTCCATGCACCAGGTAACGGTGCTTATATTCCAGTGCGGTTGCCTGCATTCACTTCCCGTCTCCTCCTAAAACTTTAGGAGCTACCTCCTAATCCTTTAGGAGTTCTGCATGGTCACAAGTGGTTCAGCGAGACAGGGTCTCAAGTAAAGTGTCAAAGTCTTCAAGATTGCTGTATTCAATCACCACGCGGCCTTTGCCACGTACATCTTCGATGCGCACTTTCAGTCCCAGGGAACGCTGCAGCTGTTCCTGCGCCGCCTTTACGTTGGGGTCCATCTCCTCCGCGGCCGCCTCCACCTTGCCCAGCTTGCGCTCCGGGTCAAGCAGGTTGCGTACAAACGTCTCCGTCTGCCGCACGGACATGGAGAGCGCGGCAATCTTGCCACTGGCCGACAGCATCTGCTCCGGCGACTCCAGCGCCAGCAGCGCGCGTGCATGACCAAAGCTCAGCTCACCCGCCTCCACCTTGCCCTGCACCGCCTCCGGCAGTCGCAGCAGCCGCAGAAAGTTCGCGACTGAAGCGCGATCCTTGCCGGTGCGCTTCGCCATCTGATCCTGCGTCATCTTGAACTCACGACCCAGCCGATCAAATGCACGCGCCTGCTCCATCGGGTTCAGGTCCGCACGCTGCAGGTTTTCGACGATGGTCATCTCCATCGCCTGCTCGTCGTTCACCTCGCGAACGATGGCTGGAATGGTCTGCTTGCCCGCACGCTGCGACGCCAGCCAGCGGCGCTCACCCGCAATGAGCTGGTACTTGCCCTCGCCCAGCGCGCGCACCACAATGGGCTGAACCACGCCCGTAGCAGCGATGGACTGCGACAGTTCCTCCAGCGCCGCCTCGTCAAAGCGCGTACGCGTCTGGAAGGGGTTGCGCTGGATTACGGTTACATCCAGGTCCAGCGGCTTGCCGCTGGGAGCGGCGACAGGAGCAGGCGGTGGCGGCGCAGCGGCCGGGCGGCTGGGCAGCAACGCCTCAAGCCCGCGACCAAGCGCGCGGCGTTTCAAATCGACGGGTACATTTGCCATTCATTCCTCACAACGCCCCCATAGGGGCCAAGGGTGTTCGTGCCGCGTGACGGATGCCACAACGGGCGGTGTTGATTACTCTGATTCCTCTGCGTCCGACTCGTGGACGATTTCACCGGCCGGGCTACCCTCAGTCACATAAATGCCGTTCCGTGCCAGCAGCTCACGCACCAGGTCTCGATAGGCCTCAGCGCCGCGCGACTTCGGGTCGTACTCCAGCACAGGCAGGCCATGGCTGGGCGCCTCCGCTACGCGCACATTCCGCGGAATGGTGGTGGTAAACAGCTTGTCGCCAAAATACCCCCGCAGATTCTCCGCCACCTGCTGCGACAACGACGTCCGCGGGTCATACATCGTCAGCACCACGCCTTCAAGGCCAAGGTCCGGCTGAAACGCCGCAGAGACGCGGTCCAACGTCCCGGTCAGTTCAGAGATGCCTTCCAGCGCAAAGTACTCCGCCTGCATGGGCACCAGCAGGCTGTCGGCCGCGACCAGCGCGTTTAAGGTCAGCAAGTCCAACGCTGGCGGGCAGTCCAGCAGGATGAATGGAAAGCGATCACGGATAGGCGCAAGCGCGTCGCGCAATCGGAACTCGCGGCTCTCCTGCTGCGCCAGGTCAAAGTTCGCGCCAATCAGGTCCTTGCTGCTGGGGATCACAAACAGATTAGCCAGCGCGGTTTCCACGATGGCGGCTTCCGCGGTGGCATCACCCAGCAACACGTCGTAGGTGGAAACACGCTCGGGGTCGCGCCCCACGCCCAGCCCGCCGGTCGCGTTCGTCTGCGGATCGCAGTCGACCAGCAGCGTCGCCAGCCCGTTCGCCGCGATGCCCGCGGCCAGGTTGATGGCGGTGGTCGTCTTACCGACTCCACCCTTCTGATTCACTACTGCAATGATCTTGCCCATGGCGCTTGATGAAGAGTAGCCGACGATGGGCTGTGGAAAGAGTTTGTTCCACGTGGAACATGGGCACACTAGTGTCTTCTAGGAAACACTCGTAGCCACAAGTCCCACCTCATGTGCTGTTTGCCTGTTTTCAGTGAGAGAAGAGATTGTTCCACGTGGAACAAGAGTTCGTTGTCCCCGGACCAGTTCTCAACATTCGTTCCACAGCATGTTCCACGTGGAACAACGACCGGCAGCGCCTTATTCCCGAACCAGCCGAACAACTAATCCCCGCGAAAGCGGCACTGACTCCGACTCCTGCACGCGCCAGCCCGGCATCGCGCCTGCCTCGTCCTCAGCCAGAAACCGCAGCAGGCAACCGCCCTGCGCCACCCGCGCCTCAGCCACTGGCAGCATCGCGCCGGTCTTATCCACGGCGCGCATCGTCACCACGTCAAACATCTGTCCGGCAGGCAGCTCCTCCACCCGCTTCGACCACACCGCAGAAGTCAGGCCCAGCGTCCGCACCGCCTCCCGCAGAAACGAAGCCTTCTTGCCCTGCGACTCCGCCAGCGTCACCGCCAGCTGCGGCCGCAGCAACTGCATGGGAATCCCGGGAAAGCCGCCGCCGGAGCCAAAGTCCAGCAGTGTCCGTGCCTCCGCCGGCACCAGTCGCGCCGCAAACAGGCTCTCGCCCACCTGCCGCTGCACCAGCTGCTCCGGCTCGCGGATCGCGGTCAGATTCGTCTGGGCATTCCAGCGCAGCACCAGCTCCAGATAACTGCGCAGGTTCGTAAGGATTTCAGAAGAAAGCGGAGCAGCCGGGTAAGGTGCAAGCAGAGCTGCAATACGGCTCTCCGTTAGCTCAGCCACTGGATTACGCCCCCGCGGCAGCAACAAAGGCCGCAAACAACGCCCGCGAGGCAGCGCTGCCCTCGTAGGTCCGCTCCGGGTGCCACTGCACGCCAATCAGCCAATGATCCGGATCACCGCCCTCAATCGCCTCAATTACGGCATCCTCCGGGCAACGGGCCACCACCCGCACGCCGTCTCCGGGGGCAAGCACAGCCTGGTGATGACTGGAGTTCACCGGCAGGCGAAGCTCATCGCCCTCCACAACACCTTCGCCGCTCCCGGTAAGGATGCGGCCCAGACGACTCTCACCCGCGATAACAGCGGAATGCGCCACCTGCACGGGACGCCCGGCCTTGTGATTCGGCAGCGGCGGCAGGTCCTGAATCAGCGTGCCACCGTGGAAGACATTCATGGCCTGCGTTCCAAAGCAGATGCCGAGCAGCGGCCGCTTCAGCCGTTCCGCAGCCTCCAGCAAGGCAAAATCCGTACCTTCTCGCAGAGGATCAGGCTCCGCGCAGGCCGGGATGCGTTCGTGCCCATAGCGCGTTGGGTCCACATCCGCACCGGAACCCGGCAGCAGAACACCGCCAGCACCAGCTACCATCGCCTCCAACTCCGCTGCGGAGTGCGTCAGCTCCACCTTCACCGGCTCACCGCCGGCGGCAGTAATGGAGGCGGCATACTCCGGCCAGCTCTTCCCGTTGTAGGGCAGATCAAAGCTGGTCGGAACGGGCATCAGAATGCGCGGTCGGCTCATAACGATCTTGATAATACGTCCTGCCGGACGGGCCCGCTGCGCGCGGAGCGGGTGCTCACGCACCTTTTTACTGCTTCGCCGCGACCTCCCGATGGTCGGGATCAAGTTTCATCCTGACCATCGGGAAGGCCACCGAAGGAGTAAAAAGGCGTGAAACGCCCGCCCTCCGCGAAGGAGGCCCGTCCGGCAGGACAAGAGCTAAAGCTGGTTACTGGGAATCTTGGCCTGGCTCTCCGGGAACTCAGCCGGACGCTGCATGACGGACCGCGCATAGTATTCGGCAGCAATCGCCTCCATGCAGCGCGTGGTCAGAGCGTCGGCGTCGCGGGCGACCATGCCTGTTGTCGAGATAGGTTCGCATGCCACCAGCATCAGCGGCCGCGGAGACAGGTGGTAGGTGTGCATGGGCAGCAGTTCATACGTTCCGATGAGCGCCAGCGGCACCAGCGGCACCTGCGCCTTGATCGCCATGAACGCCGCTCCTGACAGGAAGCGCCGGATGTGTCCGTCCGACGAGCGACTACCATCCGGAAACAGCAGGATCGGCATGCCGGCTTTCAGCGTGGCCACGCCGCGCATCAGCCCCGCCACCATCGACCGCATGCTCGATTGATCAATCGGCACCTGCCCCGACCGCCTCAGATACGGGCCGATGACGGGGTACCTAAAAAGGTAATGGTTCGCCAGAATGCGGAACTGAAATGGCAGCGCGCCAAACAGCGCAGGCGTGTCCATGTAGCTGAGGTGGTTGCAGGCGAAGACCGCGGCAGGATGCCCGTCCAGCGGCAGCTTCAGGTTCTGCGGATTCACCACCTTCATGGGCGACATCGAGATCGCCAGCACCATTCGCGCCCACGCGTGCGCAACAGCATGCTGCTGCCGCCCGCTCTTATCCCACAGCGAGCAAAGCATCGCCAGCAAGCCGCACACCACCGTAACCACAGCCAGTATCGGAATCAACACCAGGTACGACAGCCACGGCAGCAGCTTGCTCAAACAGCACCGCCGTCAGGTTTGGCTGCTGCCAGACCCTGCGCCGCCAGCCATTGGTCAGCCTCGCCCACCAGGTACACAGAACCGGCGATCACCACGCTGCCCGCTCCAGCCGCATTGGCGGTATCCAAAGCCTCGCTTACAGATGCGCAGATGGTTGCGGGCACATCCAGCTCTGCGGCCAGTGCAGCAAGCTCCTCGCCGGTGGCAGCGCGTGGATTAGAAACCGGCGCCAGCACAATGCGGTCGCCCGGCTCGTCAAACAGCGGAAACAGAATCTGCGCCATCTCCCGGATTGCCTTGTCGCGTAATGCAGAAAACACCAGCGTCCGCGGTCCCGGCAGCTCGCCCGCATCAAACGCATGCGACAGGTACGACCGCAGCGTCCACACGCCAGCAGGATTGTGCGCCACATCCATCAGCAGAGCGCGGCCATTCGGCAAGCTCAGCCTCTGCAGCCGCCCGGGCCAGCGCGTCAACCGAACACCTGCAGCAATACTCTCCGGTGTAATTCCTTCAAGTTGTTGATTCGTATGTACTTGCATCGCAACCGCAACCGCAAGGGCAATATTCCGGTGCTGGTGGTCACCCTCCAGTGGCGACGCAATTTCAACCACCTGCCCGCCCAGGGTCAGCGAATAAGGGCCAGCGCCTGCACCGCGCTCCGGCAGGTAGTCGGCAGCGTTTACGCCGGTCACGCCCAGCGACATGGCCACCTCACCAATGACAGTGTTGGCCTCCTGATGCTGCGGCAGCGTCACCAGCGTGCCGCCCGCCCGCAAAATGCCGGCCTTCTCCCGCGCAATCTCGGTGATGGTCTCGCCCAGCCACTCGGTGTGGTCCAGCGCAATGTCTGTGATGACTGAGAGCAGCGGCTGCACAATGTTGGTCGCGTCCAGCCGGCCACCCAGGCCAACCTCAAGCACCGCAACGTCCACCTGTGCCTCCGCAAAGGCAAGCAGCGCCAGCGCTGTAATCACCTCAAAAAAACTTGGCGGATGCGGCAGTGCACCCTCCGCCACCAGGCGCGTGGCGGCATCGTCCACGGCAAAGTACAGCCGGGCAAAGGTGTCGTCCTCAATTTCTGCAAGCGTGTTGGCCCCGGCCGCGCGACTGCTGATCTGCACGCGCTCATTCACGCGCACCAGGTGCGGCGACGTGTACAGACCAACCTTCAGGCCCGATGCGGCAAAGATGCTGGCCAGCGTAGCCGCGGTCGATCCCTTGCCATTGGTGCCCGCAATCAATATCGATGGAAAGCGCAGCTGCGGATCGCCCAGCGCGCGGGCCAGCGCGCGCATGTGCTCCAGGTCAAACTTGCGGCGAGGCGCGCCGGGCTTGGGCGCACTCAGTTCACCGCTCAACGAATACAGATGCTCAACGGCCGCTGCGTACGACATGTTGATGATTGTAGCGAGTCACAGCGACAACTTATTGACTCTTCGTCAAAAGCAATGCGTTGCTGTAACACGCCTCTGATATAAGAATGCTCATGTTGCTGACCGCTGGCCATTCCGCTGCTATGCTGTGTCGCACTGCTGCGTGTTGTTGCGGCTGTTGTTGTACCCGCTAACGCGCACCCGCAGTCTTCCATCTTCATATTGAATTCGTAACGCATGGCCTGCCTTTGCCTGTGCGCGCACCACACCTGCAATACCCGCACCACACGCAAGACCAAGGAGCCTCCTGTATGCCGGCCTCTGCGCCCTCACGTTTTCGTCTCTCGCTCGATACCTGGGCCGTCATCCTTTCGCTTGCGCTGGCTCTGCTGGTCAAGCTCAACATCATCAAGACTGTCAGCTGGTAAGGAGGGTCCATACATGGCAAGCATCTCTGCAACTGTGGATCACTCCACACCACAGTCCACGTTCGTATCATTTCTAAAGCTGCTGCCCGGCATCGCCCTGCTCTTTGTCGTGGGCTACCTGGGCAAGATCATTGAGCAGTCCATCTCTGCCTATGGCAAGTCGCACCACAAGGCGCTGCCCAACATTGAGTACGTCATGTGGGCCATCCTCATCGGTGTGCTCATCACCAACACGGTTGGCCTGCCCAAGATTTTTCAGGCAGGCGTAGCCACGTATGAGTTCTGGTTAAAGGCCGGCATCATCCTGCTGGGCGCGCGCTTCATCCTTGGCGACATCCTCAAGCTCGGCGGCGTCTCGCTGGTCCTTGTGTTTATTGAGCTGGCGCTGGCGCTCACGTTTATGACGTACCTCGGCCGTGGCTTCAAGCTGCCGCCCAAACTCACCACGCTGCTCGCTGTTGGATCATCCGTGTGCGGCGTGTCTGCCATCATCGCAACGCAGGGCGCCATTGAAGCAGATGAAGAAGATTCGTCCGTCGCCATCGCTGCCATTCTTGCGCTGGGTGCGTTGTCGCTCGTCGTCTTCCCGCTCGTCGGCCATGCCCTGCATATGACCGACCAGGCCTACGGCCTGTGGACCGGCCTCGCCGTCGACAACACCGCCGAGACAGCAGCTGCCGGAGCGCTCTTCAGCGACGCAGCCGGCAAGGTCGCAGTACTGGTCAAGACCTGCCGCAACGCCATGATCGGTTTCGTCGTCCTTGGCTATGCGATCTATTGGGCGTCGCAGGGTCAGGCCGCAGCCATTTCCAACAAGGGCTCGTTCCTCTGGAAGAAGTTTCCCAAGTTCGTGCTGGGCTTCCTGCTCATCTCCGCGCTTGCAACGGTGGGCGTCTTCGCCAAGCCTCAGCTCACTGCGCTCGGCAACCTGTCACGCTGGGCCTTCCTGCTTACCTTCGCAGGTGTTGGTCTGCGCACCAGCTTCAAAGATCTTTCGAAGCAGGGCGCACGTCCATTCCTCGTCGGCGCAATTGGAGAGGTCGTCATCGCCATCATCACACTGGGCCTCGTCATGGGCGCAGACCACTGGATGCAGTGGTAAGCTAGCAACCGCTAGGCTGGCCTGGAAATTTACTTCAGGTCAGCCGATTGCGCTCGTCGCGTTCCGGGTCACGCATCCAGCCCCACTTGTTGAAGTACTGGATCGCGGATCGCATGTGCAGGAATGCCAGCCACAGTTTTTTGTACGAACCCTTCCCATAGCCATGCTGCAGCGAAGACGTGGGCAGAAACATGGTGCGACTCACACGGCCCACACGCCGGCACAGGTCCACATCTTCCATGTAAAGAAAGTAGCGGTCATCCAACAGGCCCACCTGTTGCAGCACAGAACTGCGCAAAAACATGAAACAGCCTGACAATGAGGGCACCTCGCGCCCATGCGAAAGGTCAATGTCGCGCATCTCGTAACGGCCCCACAACTCCGGCAGCAGTCGCTTGCCCAGCCCACCAAGAAGCCGCCGCACGATCAGGTCAAATGGTGTGGGCAGCCGCTTGGTCAGCCGCTGTTCGCTTCCATCGGGATAGCGCACCGTCGGCATCACCCAGCCCACATCTTCGTTCGCCTGCATATAGTCAAACAGCTCGTGCAGCACAGCGCCTTCGCCGGTCAGCGTAATGTCAGGGTTCACCAGCGCCTGGTACGGCGCCAGTTCAATGGTCTTGCTTAGCGCCACATTGTTGCCCGCGGCAAATCCCAGGTTGCGGCCCGGATAGATATAAGTCGCGCCGGTTGACTCCACGATTGCTCGCAGCGACTGGTCGCTCGAATTATCCACAACCGTCACCAGAACGCACAGCGAACTCTGCTGCAGCGATCGCAGCAACTGTTCCAACTCGGCCGAATCGGTATGGAAAGCCACGATGGTGGCAGCAAGATCGAAGGGATAAGACATTCAGTAGGTTCGTAAGAGGTAGATGCTCGGCCCGCTGTGACAGGTCGCCTCACACATTCTACGTCAGACATCATCGGGATGCTATTTACCGCTACAGGACGGGAACATCGGAGCCATCTTGTGTATGATCAGCTAGTTTTGAGCCTGTCCGCACAGAACCCGGTAAGCGACACCGCCCCAGCGCGACCCAGGGTCTCAGTCTGCATGGCCACCTACAACGGCGAGCGTTACCTCCGCCAGCAGATCGATTCGATTCTGCCGCAGCTCACGTCCACCGATGAACTCGTCGTGGTCGATGACGGCTCCCGCGACACCACAGTCGATATCGTCCGGTCATACGCCGACCCGCGCATCGTCCTCATCGTCCGCCCACAGAACGGCGGAGTTATCGTGGCGTTTGACGATGCGGTCAGCTCAGCCTCGGGAGACATCCTATTTCTCTGCGACATGGACGACATCTGGGTCGAGGGTAAGGTCGATAAGACGCTGGGCATCTTCGCTGAGAACCCGGAGGTGGACATCGTCGCCACGTCCATCGACATCATCGATGAGAACGGCAACCGCGTCTCACCCGTATCGCCCGGCCGTCCCTTTCGCGCTGGTTTCCTTCGCAATATTCTTCGCAACTCCTACCAAGGGTCTGCCATGGCGTTCCGGTCGTCGCTATTGCCTCACGTGCTGCCCTTCCCGCGCCGACAGGCATTCCTTCACGATGCCTGGATCGGCACCCGCGCCGCACTGCTCGGCCACCGTACCCACTTTCTGGATGAGGCTCTGCTGCTCTACCGCAGGCACGGCAACAACGTCAGCAGGCCGCTCTCCCTGCGCAAACAGGTTCTCTCTCGCGTGCAGCTATTCCATCAACACCTTCGCCGCCTGCTGCGCGATATGCAATAGCCTCATCCGCACAGAAAAACAAGCAGCTTACCCACGGGCCGACGCTTCGCTACACGCGGATGGCTCCAAACAGGGGACGCGTAAACCACTGCCAAGGTCGCAACGAAGCCATCAACGGACTCGGCGTATCTTCACGCCGCGCCAGCTCAAATGCCAGGATTATGTACAGCGGGTACTGGTACCGCGGCTGGATAAACAGGTTCGCCGAAGTAACCACCAGATACACCACGCTGAACAGGATCAGCGGCCGATTCATACGGATGCGCCCAACAACAAACGCAACCACCAGTAGCACAACCATCGCCAGCGTGTGCAGGTGAATCACCACCTGGCCTGCCAAGTCCGTGAAGTCCTCGGTCCAGTACTCGCCCATCCAATAGGTGATGGAAAAGGTTCTGCCAGCCAGCGACTGCACGGCCTTCAGCAACAGTGCAATCGGAAACAGGCCGCGTGTCTGTAGAGTGTTTGCCAGCGCGATGGAGCCCTTTTGGCTGTCCGCTGTATACGTCGCGAAATCCCGCACAAACGGCAGGTTCGCAATCAGCGGGTACGATACCGTGATCAGCAGTACCACCGATCCAACGGCCAGCAACGGCCGCTGCCGAAAGGGCCGGTAGCGCCTGAAATAGAGAAACAGCAGCGTGAGTGCGGGCTGCTGCCAGCGCGCCATCAAACCGATCAGCAGCATACTCCACAGCAACCACTTCGAAGGCCGCGGTACGCTCACATAGCGGCACAGCATCAGCGTCGCCACGAGCGCGAAAATCTCCTTGTTCAGCGTCACCAGGCTTACCAGCGTGGTCGCATTTATCGCCAGCAGCAGCGCTAACCATGTCCGGCTCACGCCAGTAGGCCGCAGAAATTCAATCGCCAGCAGAAACGCCGCAATATTGAACACCACAATCAGCAGCGGGGATTGCAGCGCCAGTGCCAGCGCCACCGGCCCAATCAGGTTGTTGTTAAAGCTCAGAAAGGTTATGCCGCTGTTGCCCGGATTCTCACGCACCAGCTTCGCAAAGTCGTAGTAGGTTTGCGTGTCCGCACCCAGGCGCAGGGTCAGGTCGCCATTCTCAATCGGCCGCTCCACACCAAAGAAAACCAGAAGGCACACCAACAGAAAGACAACGACCAGCAGAAAGCGCATCCAGCTCTCAGGGCTGTGCGCTACCCGGAGCAGCCAGGGCTTGTACCTCTGCGAAGGTATGTCCCTGGCGATCATGCCCCGCCTGCCTGGCCGGTTCCGTCCATCCTTGCGGCTGCGCCCGCCTGCCACCGCTGCAACCGCTCTGCCCGACTGCTGCGCAGTCGATACGTCAGCTGCGACCACGCCATCCGCGAAAATTCGGGGCTGGCATATTTGACCCTCTGCTTCACCGCCCTGCCCAGCAGCTGCAGGTTGTGCAAAACATTTTCCATCGGCGAACGATACAGGTCATAGAACGCAGATTCGGCCTCTAACATATTGCGTAGCCGTGCCGGCCGCATGCGGCCGGCATAGTCCATCACCGTCATTTCGTGTTCCAGGGAAACGTCGGCTGCCCGCCACACTTTCCAGCCGCGCCGGTGAAATTCGTGGAACACATACATATCGGAGAAGTCCAGCCAGAATGCGTAGCTATAGCCGCCAATGCCCGCAAGTGCACTCACACGCAGCGCAGCCCCACTGTTAATCACGACTGCTTCGTCTTCCGCCATACCGCATTCACCCGCGGGGTACTGCAGCTCGCCGGCCACGCCGCGCCGCTTGGGCGAAGCCACCATGCCAGCGGCCGTTATCGTTGGCGCAATCGCTGCAATCGCTGCACGCTCGCCAACCTCAGCTGCATGGCGGCACATGCCTGCAAGATAGTCCGTGGTCACGTCCGTGTCTTGGTCCAGTGTCAGTAGCCATCTGCGGCCTTCTGCTTCAGCCGTGTGCAGAGCATGGTTATACGCACCTGCAATGCCCAGGTTCCGTGGCATATGGCAGTAGTCCCAACCTGCGGGCACGGCTTCCGGAGACAGGGCGTCCGTGCTGTTGTCACAGACAACCACGCGTATCCGCCCACACAGCCAGGGCTCCTCTGCGAATGCACGAAGAAGTCCCCGAACGGTGGCAGACTCATCGAGCGGCGTATTGTAGCGGACCACAGCCGCCAGCAGGTCGTCTCTCATCGAACATCACCGGCGATACTCTGCCACCTTCGCCTGCCATTCCGGCGCTGCCCGCATCCGCCGCATCATATCGCGGAACACTATCCACAGCGAAGACAATAAGGTGCCCAGCACACCTCCACCCAGTAGAAACAGCGCACGGGGTGGCCAGGATTTCTTATCCGGCGGATAGGCGCGGTCAACCACCTGCACCATGGATCCTTCGCGGGCCTCGTCCAATCGAGCAGCTTCAAACTGACGTGCCAGAATTTCAAACAGCGTCTCCTGGTACTTCACCTCGCGCGTCTTGCGCACATAGTCCAAACCCGCCTGCGGCAGCCGGCCCTGGGACACAATCAAGTCATCGCTCGCAGCGTCGCCGTTCGGCTTCGCGCCCAGCTTCGCCAACTGCGCGTGCAGCGTATCCAGTTCCTGCTGCTGCAGCATCAGGTCTGGATTGCCTGCGCCGGCATAAGTGCGCATCGCCTGTACGGGCACGTCCTTGGCAGAAATCTGCGCTCGCAGCGACGCAACAGACTCAATCAGCGCACGCGCCTGGCTATCCAGTTGAATCATGCCACTGGTCTGCTGGCTGCGCTTTAAATCTTCCTCAGCCGTGGCCAGGGCGTTCTTTGCCTGCTGCAACTGCTGCTCCAAAAACACGCGCCGCTGCGCTGCTTCGCCAATAGCAAGTGAGGCGGACAGCTGACGGTACTGGTCCACGTAACCGTTTGCCAGCTCTGCCGCGCGTTCCGGCGATTTGTCTGTCACGGAGATGCGGATAAGCCCGTCCTTACCCGTGCCGTCGATCTTGACAGCACCTTCCAGCGCGCCCCGCGCACCTGACATTAGCTTGGCGTGGTACTGCTCCATCAGGTTAAAGCGGCGAATCATGCCATCTTCCACGGTCTCGCTCTTCAACAATCCCACGTACAGATCGGACTGACTCTTGATCCCGCCACCGGAGGCAAGGCCCGCCAGCGAGCCCAGGCCTCCCAGCTGCGCCAGCAACGCAGACGATCCGGAGTTGGAACTCTGCGGCGGTAGAAAATCCGTAGTCGCCGTGTAGCGCTTCGTCATCGTCGACGAATAGCCAAACGCCAGCAGCGCGGTGGCAGCACCGGTAATCAGGATGAGGCGGACGTTGCGACGCAACACCAGCAGCAGGTCCAGCAGCGAAACGCCCGCCTCTGCGGCGGTCGGTTCACCGATTACGACGTTGGTGATGGGGGGGTGGTGGAATCAGCCATTAAGTCTCTCTGCGGAGCCGATCGCCCGCGCCAGTGTGACGGGCCGCGCTCCACTTCTACGCTACACGAATGGGGCAGAACCATGCGACCGCAACATGGTGCAAAGGCCGGTATCATCAAAGATGCGGAGCTCGGCCTATGCAACTGTGTCGAGCGTAAAGTTCCAGTAACACTCAACCACGGCGCACAGAAGGGTTTGTTTTACATAGATGAGGCCGCACCCCCACCGGTATCCCTTTGTCTCGCCGCTGCTATGCAGCCTTGTCCTTGCGGGCAGTGCCGCGCACGCACAAAACGGCCAGCAGACGCCGGAACACTCACAGGTTGCGAAGGCATCGCGCAGCTCTGCCGGCTCCTCCTTCATACCAAACGACTCATGGATCAACGCTGCCGCCCTCCGGCTATATGAGCTGGGCTACCTGCCCACGCTATATACCGGCCTTCGACCCTGGACGCGCGCATCCCTGGCGCACATGCTGCTGCTGTCGCGTGACGCGATACTGGCCCACGAGACGGGCTCCGAGGCCGAAGGCATCTTTGATCGCCTGAGCCGCGAACTGCGGCCGGAGCTGGAAGCGGGCACGGGCGGCGCCAAAACCGCCATCATTCCAGAGTCGGTCTATACGCGCATCCGCGGCATCCACGGCGACATTCTGAACGACAGCTTCCACTTCGGCCAAAGCGTCGTCAACGACTACGGCCGGCCCTACCAGAGCGGCTTCAATAACAGCACCGGCTACAGCGCACAAGCCGCCAGCGGCCCCTTCAGCGTCTACTTCCGCGGCGAATATCAGCACGCGCCCTCAGCCCCCGGCTTTACCCCCGCCGTCGCCGCAGCGCTTACTGCGGTAGACACCGGGCCAGACCCCCGCTTCCCGTCGCCGGTCGTTCAGCCCGGCCCCATCCCTGCGACGGATGTATTCCGCATCATCGAAGCGGACGCAGGTGTTCACGTGCTGGGCCATGAGGTCTCCTTTGGCAAGCGCGATGCTTGGCTTGGTCCGGGCACTGGTGGCTCCATGATCTGGTCCAACAATGCGGAGAGCCCGTACACGTTCGGCATCAATCGCACAGAGCCGCTTTGGGTACCCGGCCTCTCGCGCCTTACCGGCCTCTTCCGCTACGAGTTTCGCGTGGGTAGCCTGAAGGGCCACACCGTACCCAACTCCCCGTGGGTACACAACGAAAAGATCAGCTTCAAACCCACGCCGGATATTGAGTTTGGCTTCTCGCGCGCGGTCATTTGGGGTGGCAAGGATCACGCGCCCATCACCATCGGATCGTTCTGGCGCTCGTTCGTCAGCGTCAGCGGCGTCACTCCCGCCGTCAAGGCCTCGCGAGAAGATCCCGGTGCGCGCTTCTCCTCGTTCGACTTCACCTGGCGCATCCCCTGGCAGGGTCACCTGTTCACGCTATACACAGACTCCATCACGCACGACACGGTCTTTCCCATCGCCAACCCGCCGCGCTCCGGCTGGCGGCCCGGCATCTACATCTCGCGGCTGCCATGGGCTCACCATGCCGACCTGCGCGTAGAAGCCGCAGACACAGACACCAACGTGCGATCGCTCGACAAGGGCCAGTACACCTACTGGGAGACAGCGCAGCCCAACGGCTACACCAACAAGGGGCAGCTCATGGGCGACTGGATCGGCCGGCAGGGCAAGGGTGGCCAGGCATGGTTCACGTGGCATTTGAAGCCTGACCAATGGGTGCAGTTGGACTACCGCATGGCCAAGGCCTCAAACCTCTTCCTCACCGGAGGCACCACACAACAGCAGGGCGGCATCAGCGCTGTGTTGCGGCCGGTGCCCCAGCTTGAGGTAACCGCTGCCTTCCACGGTGAACTGTGGCGCGCTCCCATGCTGGCCAACGGCACACACACCAACTACATCGGCGACATGCAGCTGCGCTGGTACCCCGAACGCCACCGCTAAATACTCAGCCAAAGCAAACACAAACGCCACCCGGATAAAGGGCGGCGTTTGTTCTTGCTGTCTTTGTCTCTGCTGTTATTGCACCGTCAGGTTGAAGGTGGTGCTTGCGGATAAGCTGCCGGACGTGCCCGTGATGGTGACCGTGTAGGTTCCGCCGCTGCTGCCTGCGCTGCCTGCTCCTGCTGCACCGCAGCCGGAGAGCCCAAACGCCAGGGCAGTGATGGCGATAAGCGCCAGCAGGCCCGGACGGATGCACCGCCGAAGGAAGAAGCAGCCCAGCAGACCCGCCGCAGACACCAGACCAAAGCCTGTGCGTCCCCAGCGCGACAGGCCCTGGTTGCCCGTCGTCATGGGAACCAACCGGCTCTCGCCCGCCGCCGCCGCGCAGTCATTGGCGTTTGTGTCCACCACCAGCTGCATGCTACCGGTGCCACCTGCCGGAATCGTCAACGTCGTGGCAGTACTTGAAGTGAGCAATACACATCCCTGGAAGCTAGCTCCGCTCACAGTGACTGCGGTCCCTCCACCTGGCGAGACCATGCCATTGAAGCCGTTGACCGAGGTCCCCGTCAGCGTGATGTTGCTGCTGTTGCCGTTGGAGATGTGAGGCTGGCCGGCGTCACCGCCAGCGTAAAGCTGGGCGATGTCACCGTCACCGCGCCCGTGCCTGTCTTGGGAATGTAGACCCCATCGCCGGAGTAATAAGCCGTAACGGTATAACCGCCCGATGCCGCGAAGGTGTACGAGAGCGTCGCTACACCGCCAGAGAGATTTGACGTTCCAACCACCGTGGAGTTTGCGGCACCGGGTGCCAGCACGGAAAAGATCACGGAACCAGTGGGCGTTCCACCGGAACCCGTGATGGTTGCGGTCAACGTAGCCGCAGCGGTGGTGCTGGGCGATGATGGCGCGCTGGACACGGCGACTGTGGGCGTCAACGTTGCCGTGGTTGAAGCCACGCCTACGATGAGGTTGGGCGATGCCACCGAAACATAGGAGGCGTTGCCGCTATACACGGCGCTCACCGTGTAGTTGCCATTCGGAGTGAAGGGGTTGCTGAGTGTGGCCACACCGTTGACCAGCGTCACCGCCGATCCTACGTTGGCGTTGTTCACGCGGAACTGCACGGTGCCTGCTGGTGTTCCCTGGGTGCCCGTGACGGTTGCGGTCAAGGTCGCAGCGGCACCCTGCACGGGCGTTGCCGGGGTTGAGGTAACCGCAACTGTTGGCGTGGCCTGTACCGACGTCACAGACACAGTGGCCGTGGCTGCGTTGTAGTTGCCGGAGAAGTATGACGCAGTCACGCTGTGGCTACCCGTGCTGGCGAAGCCGCTGGTATACGCATACGTTGCCACACCGTTGACCAGTGTCACCGCCGACCCCACGTTGGTGCCGTCCACTGCAAACTGCACGCTGCCGGTGGCCGTTCCGTTGGTGCCGGTAACAGCCAGCGTAAAGGTCACGCTGGCGGACGGTGCGGGCGAGCTGTTGCTCAGCGTGAGCGCCAGCGCCGGCGTGTTGCTGCTGACAGTAGAAAGCGCAACCCGCAGCTGGTTCGCATCCAGCGATCCCAGGCCTGTTACCTGGTCATAGCCCGTGCCGGCGCTATAGCCGTAGCACAGGGTGGTCACCGTAAGCGGGCAGCCTGTGCTTTGCACGCCGGTGGCGCCAGTGGTGCAGCCGGTGGTGCCGGGCTGGCAGTTCACCAGGTTGTTGCCCGTGGTGATGTCGTGGAAGATTGTGCTGTAGCTGCTGCCCTGCGCGAGTGTGTACAGGGTGGGGTTAATGTTTCCCAGACCGGCCGTATTGCCGTTGGCCTGCTCAATGACGGCAAGCATACCGGCAACATCTGGTGTTGAGACGCTGGTGCCGCCATACACGTAGCCGCCACTGAACCCCTGGCCAGCGGTGCAGGGTGAATCCGCGTTGCAGACCAGGTAGCCGTTTACGTAATCGCTCGCCGGCAGTGCGATGTCCGGCACGTCACGATGGCTGTCCGCCGGAACGCCCGTGCCTGCCTGCCATGTGGGTTTCGAAAATATCTTGCTGGCGCCGCCGCCGCTGGCCGCTGGTGACTCATTTCCAGGCCCGGGATCAGGGGTGTTGTTCGCGGTCGTATCGTTCCACGTTGTTTCTGCAATGTAGCCGAGCGCGCTGCTGCCGTTGGCCGTGTTGGTGGTATTCCAGTTGCTGGAGGTGGCGGACAGCTGCGTGCCGCCTACGGCCGTGACGTATTGTGACGATGCCGGGTAAGAGACGCTGAGGCCAGCCGTCGCCGTGTACGATCCACTGCCCGTGTCGCAGGTGGCAGATCCGTTGTCGCCCGATGCAACCACCACCGTCTCGCCCTGCGCGTTTGCCTGCTGCAGCACTGGCTCCAGCGACGTGATGTCGGAAGAGTTGACCGACGGCGGTTCGCATTCGCCGTAGCTCAGCGAGAAGATTTTTGCCAGGCCGTTGGTCACGCCGTAGGTCAGCGCATCAAACACGCCGCTGTTCTTGCAGTTTGTGGTGGATGGCAACGGGGAGGAACTGGTTGTGGTACCGCAGCCGGTGTAGATAAAGTTGATGGTCGCGCCCTGCGCCACGCCGCTGGAATACTCCAGGTCCAGCTCGCTCTCACCCTCATCGCCCTCCACCTTGTTGCTGTTGCCGGTGTTCGGCACCAGCGTCATGGTGGGCAGCTTTACGGGCGTTTGAGACGTATTGTTCTGGAAGTTTGTCAGCTGTGTGGTATCCACCGCAGACTGGCCGATGACACCAATGGTGACGCCCGCGCCGCTGCTTCCAGCGGTCAACAGCGGCGTCATGTCATAGATGATCTGGATGTCTCCGGGGACAAGGTAGTTGGTACCGGCGGTGCCGCTTGAGTAGTTCGGCGATGCCGTCTTCTGTGGCTTGGCATGCTTCGTCTGCGGAGCTGGCGGGTGATAGCTGCTCAGTCCGGTAACGCCCCCCACCACTTCAACCAGCGCAGCCGGCAGCGTGACGTTGCTCGCATTCTCAAAGTACTCGCGGTTGTTGCGGCGGTACTGCTGCAGCGTCACGCCAAAGGCGTTCTCCACCGCGGAGCCTGTGCCAGAGAACGTGATGAAGTTGCGGCTGGGCGCGAC
>JAMFTB010000056.1 GCA_026225595.1 Terriglobus sp.
GCCGCTAACCAGCCAGGAGCTGGACAACATCGCATCGCCGATTGCTTTGTATCCGGACCAGCTGATCGCGCAGATTCTTGGTGCGTCCACGTACCCGGATCAGATTGAAGACGCAAACAATTTTGTAAAGAGCAACCCGTCGCTGCAGGGCGGCAACCTGATGCAGGCGGTCGACCAGCACGACTGGGATCCCAGCGTGAAGGCGCTGACGCAGTTCCCTTCCGTGCTGGACCAGATGGCAGTGAACCAGGCGTGGACCGCAACGCTGGGCGACGCATCCTTCAACCAGCAGCCGGCTTTGATGGCCTCCATTCAAAATCTGCGCGCGCAGGCGCAGGCAACGGGAAATCTTAAATCAAGTTCGCAGCTACAGGTGGTGCAGGAAAGCCCACAGACCATCGTGATTCAGCCTGCAAATCCGGACGTGGTGTATGTGCCGCAATACAACCCTGCGGTTGTGTACGGCACTCCGTATGACCCTCCGGGTTACAGCACAGGAGCACTGATTACCACGGGCATCCTGGCCTTCGGTCTGGGCATTGCCGTTGGCGCAGCCATCCACAACAGCTGCTGCGGTTGGGGCTGGGGTGGTGGATGGGGCATGGGATGGCACAGCGGCCACACCATGTACCAGAACAATATCTACGTCTCGCGCAGCGTGTACTTCTCCGGTGCGAACCGCTACAACTACCGCAGAGCCTATTACGGCGGTGGCCGCCCTTCGCCGTATCGGCCGGGATTCCGTCCTCCGCCATACCACGGCAGCAGCCGTCCTCCCGGCTATCGTCCACCACCGAATAACGGTCGTCCAGGTGGCAACAATGGTGGCCGTCCGCCGATTGGTGGTGGTGGTAACAATGGCGGTGGTGGCAATAACGGAGGTCGTCCTCCCGGTGGCAACAACGGTGGTCGTCCGCCGGGTGGTGGGCTGCCTGAAGGATCGCGGCCCCGTCCGTCTACGCCTGTAGCGCGGCCTGCACCAGCACCTCGTCCTTCACCAGCACCTCGGCCTTCCCCCGCAACTCGGCCTGCACCAGCGGCTCGGCCTGCACCAGCACGGTCCTCCGGCGGCGGATCACGTCCTGCTCCTTCACGTGGCGGCGGCGGTGATCGTAAGCGTTAGTAAAGAACTAAGCAACAACGAAAGTGGCCACTCTCAGCACACGAGAGTGGCCACTTTCATTTGCAACAAGTACTGAAATCAACCTTCACAGCTATGGCACCGTAATGACGACGCGTGGCTTGTTGGATGCATTCACCCATGTCTCTTCAATCGCTGACAGTGGTGCTGTCCTCGTCGCGATCTGAAGCTTTGCCGGCACCACAGATTCAAAGGTGTTGCGGACCGCCTCCAGCAGCTTCTCGAAGGGCACGCTCTTCACACCGCTGCCCATCAACTGAATGGCTGAGGAACGCAACGCCGCTCCGGGCAGAGCGATGCTGTCCTCACCACTTGCGCCCCCCACATGCACAAAGCGCACCGGCGTGGCATCGTCAACCGCCTTCACAATGGCCACAATGATCGTCCGTGCGCTTTCGCCCCACAGGTAATCGACCACCACGTTCACGCCGTTCGCAAATTCCGCAATCAGCGCCTGCTCATACTGCTCCACACCATCAGGATGCTGCGGGCCGAGCGTGAATGGGATCGCCACATCCGCACCCAGTTGCAGAACCTCCTGCAGCTCAGCTTCATTGCGGCCTGTGGCAATGACCTTGCCCGCGCCCAGGTACTTTGCCAACTGCACCGCAATGCGACCTGCCGTACCGGTTGCGCCATTCACCAGCACCGTCTCGCCCGGCTGCAGATGCGCGCGCTCCACCAGCGCCGCCCACGCGGACATGCCCGGGTTTGCAATCGCGGCTGCGGTCACATCGTCCACCTCATCCGGAATGGCAACGCACTGCCGTGCGCTCACAAGCGACTTCTCTGCCAGCGCACCAAAGGGTGCCTGTGGCAACGCGAAGTACACACGACGGCCATCTGCAGTGCGGCCCACCCCGTCTGCACCCGCGGCGGATGGAAACACGCCATCGGAACTATAGTGCGAACCCGAGGAGCGCGACTTGCTGAAGTTGCTCAACGCCGCAGCGCTGACGATGATGACCTCTTCCCCTTCACCGGCCACAGGTTCCTGCATATCTCCATAGATGGGCCGCTGACCGGCTGCGGTAATGATGGCTGCTTTCATAACAAATCTCCTTTGCTCAACACTGCCGGACCATCCCGACAGTATCGAACAATGTTCAACAACTCTAACACTATTCGATTATGTGATGCCTCGCCTGATACTCTGGATTCATGAAGGTGAATCGCACCATGGTTGCCCGTGCCGGTCTCAAGCTTCTGAACGAAGTGGGACTGGAACAACTGACACTCAGGCTGATTGGCAGCAAGTTGAATGTGCAGGCAGCAACCATCTACTGGCACTTCAAAAGCAAGCAGGAGCTGCTCGATGAGATGGCCACAACAGTGCTTGCAGAGGGCGCGCACGGCCTGCTACCGAAAAAGGCAGACGCTGTATGGGATGCGTGGGTCGTTGCCTTTGGCACAGGCCTGCGCAAGACGCTGCTGGCCTATCGCGATGGGGCGAAGACAGTGGCAGGCACGCGACTGACAAACACCGAGTATATGAAGACAGTGGAACGCATTGGCAGCGAACTTGCTCGCCACGGCTTCACGATGCGGCAGACCGCCATTTTGCTGAGCACTGTCTATGACTACACACTCAGCCTGGTGATGGAAGAGCAGGTGGTGTTTCCGCAGCCAGGTGAGCGATCGTCCCAGTACGACATTGAAAAGCGAAATGCAGTGCTGGATCCCGCCGAGTTCCCCATCCTGCGGCAAAGCGGCGCCATCCTGTTTGACAACTTCGATCGCCGCTATAAAGAAGGTCTTCAGCTGATCGTGCAAGGCGCAGCACAACAGGCAAAGCCAAGGAAGACGATCCGAAAAAAGACCGGCAGGTAAAACCGGCACCGTTCATTTGCCCTTAGAATTGTCCCGAGCCGAAGGGGCAATACCCTCCGCGGCGAAGCCTGGGCAGGATCGAGAAACCCTAACGATGCAACGAAGCTTTTCATGCTCCCTGTTCATACTTAGCCTGATGGCTGCTGTCTCGTTCTCCCCGTTGATAGCCTCAGGACAGGCTGCAGCGCCCGCTGCTATTCCTGTTGCGAAGCCTGCAGTGAGCATAGGGTCGCAAGGCGCGCTGCCGCAGCACGCGGCCTTCTCCGCAGCGGATGCGCAGCGCGGCAGTGGCCTGTTCCTGCAGAATTGCGCCTTCTGCCACGGCAAAGATGCGGGTGGCGGCGAGAGCGGACCTGACCTGACACGGTCGAAGTTTGTCTCTTCGGACAAGGACGGCGAGAACATTGGCACGCTGCTGCACACCGGCCGCCCGGACAAGGGCATGCCCCGCTTCGACTTCAACGCTGCCGACACAAAGGCACTCGTTGCTTTCATCCACACACAGCAGGATGCCTTTCTGTCACAGACCGGCACGCGCAAAGGCGTGGAGGTGGCTGACCTGCAGACGGGCAACGTTGCTGCAGGCATGCGCTACTTTCAGGGCGAGGGTGGTTGCGCCAAGTGCCATTCGCCCGTCGGCGACCTGAAGGGCGTTGCGACGAAGTACAGCGGCCTGGCGCTGGAGCAGCAGATGCTGAATCCGAAAAATGCAGTCGCACACGTAACCGTGACGCTCGCAAACGGAAAGACACTCACAGGTCCATTGCTCTATCACGACGAATTCACGCTGGCGCTGACCGATGCAGGCGGTGCGTATCACTCGTTCCCCATCAACAGCGTGCGCTACAAGATTGACAACCCCGCGGACGCGCATGTGCAGCTGCTGCCCCGGTACACCGACGACGACATCCACAACCTGATGGCGTACATCCAGACGCTGAAATGACCGGAGCAATGAGCGTGATGCACCCCAGCACGATGAAGATGAAAGGTACAAACATGCCCGCTGCTGCGCGATGGATTTCGAAGGTTACACTGCTGATGTTCGCAGCGGTACTCGCAGTGCCAGACGCAAGCGCGCAGGAGGTGGACAGTGCCCTGCTCACGCATCCGCCGAAGGACAGCTGGCTGACGTATCACGGCGATTACTCCGGTCGCCGCCACAGCGCGCTGACGGAGATCAATCGTGGCAACGTTGCAAACCTGACGATGCAGTGGGCCTTCCAGACGCAGCAGGCGCAGGGCATCAAGTCCACACCCATCCTGCATGACGGCGTGCTGTACTTCACCATCCCAGACAACATATGGGCCATTGACGCGCGCAACGGACGGCAGCTGTGGCGCTACACCGCTCCGCCGAACAACGCATTTCACATTGGCCAGCGCGGCGTCGCCATCTACAAAGGGCACATCTATTACATGTCCACGGACGCGCACCTGCTCTCGCTGGATGCAAAGACGGGCAAGATGCTATGGGATGTTGTGGTGGCCGACGCAACCAAGGGTCAGTGGGCAACACTGTCTCCATTGGTGGTCGGTGATCACGTGATCGTCAGCGCGTCCGGCGACTTCGATAACCTGCAGGGCTTCATCAGCGCGATAGATCCGCAGACAGGCGCAACGCAGTGGACATGGTATGCAACACCACCGGCGGGCACTCCGAAAAGCACGACAGGCGGCAGCGGATGGATGACCGGCACTTACGACCCAGAGCTGAATCTGCTGTACTGGGGCACGGGCAATCCAACGCCGGTGCTCAACGGACAGGTGCGCCCCGGCGACAATCTGTACACCTGCAGCATCGTCGCGCTGAACCCGGATACAGGAAAGCTGGTGTGGGCCTTTCAGCCTTCGCCGCATGACACGCATGACTGGGACGCAGTCGAAACGCCTGTGCTGGTGGACGGAATCTTTAAAGGCAAGCCACGCAAGATGTTGATGCAGACATCGCGCAATGGCTACTTCTTTGTGCTCGATCGCACAGACGGCAGCAGCCTGCTGACGACGCCGTACGGGCCGGTGAACTGGGCAAGCGGCGTTGGCAAGAATGGTGAGCCCATTCCCAATCCCGCGAAAGAGCCCGCACCGGATGGCCGCATTATCGCGCCTGATGAAGGCGGCCTCACCAACTTCCGCGCTCCCAGCTTCGACACAAAAACCAACCTGTTTGTGGTGAACGCTTCGCCCAGCTACAGCCTCTATTTTTCAGAGCCTGCGGACGGCACATACGGCTGGGCTGGCGCGGACTACAGCCTGTGGAGCAGGAGTGAGATTGACGCAATTGACTACCAGACCGGCAAGATTAAATGGACGCATGACCTGGGAGAGCGCCGCGGCGGAGCAGGCGTGATGACGACGGATGGCGGCCTGGTCTTTACCGGAGATGCCTATGGCAACTTCCTCGCGCTGGATAACACAACCGGCAAAACACTGTGGCACGCAGGATCGGGTGGCGGCATTGGCGGCTCACCCATTACCTACGAGCTGGATGGGCACCAGGTGGTGCTGATGGCTGGTGGCGGAGTGCTATACGCATGGGGACTGCCACAACATACTGCGGCCTCACACGCTGCAACAAAGTCAAAGACCGCACACTAACGATGGCGGTTTGCGCCACGCGGTTTCCGTTGAGCCGCCGCGGCGCATCCTATTGCAATGGCTTCAACAGAATCTTCCAAGGCGATCGCCTCACCCGTTGCCTCCGATGCCGCCAAGCGTTTGCTGCCATGGCTCGTGGCGGTTGCATTCTTCATGGAGTCGCTCGACACCACGATTCTGAACACAGCAGTGCCTGCAATCTCAGCGGCACTTCATGTGGGCCCGCTCAGCATGAAGGCCGTTCTGGCTAGCTACACGTTGAGCCTTGCGGTCTTCATTCCCATAAGTGGATGGGTTGCGGACAGGTTCGGAACACGGCGTGTATTTGCTGCTGCCATCGGACTGTTCACGCTGGGATCGTTCTTATGTGGCGTATCCAGCGACATTCATGTGCTGGTTGCATGCCGCATTTTGCAGGGCTTCGGCGGCTCCATGATGGTGCCGGTCGGCCGACTAACGCTGGTGCGCACCTTTGCAAAGTCTGACCTTCTGCGAACCATGAGCTTTGTTTCCATACCGTCGCTGGTCGCTCCCATGCTGGGCCCTATCGCTGGTGGCCTTATCGTTGGCTACCTGCACTGGCGCTTCATCTTCTTCCTCAACATTCCCATCGGTCTCATCGGCCTGGTGCTTGTGTACCTGCACCTGCCGGATTACCGCGAAGAGACGCATCCGCTGGATGTCGTCGGATTGATTCTCTTTGGATCTGGCATCGCATTGTTGTCTTACGTGCTGGAAGTTTTTGGCGAACACACGCTGAGCGCTCGTGAAATCTCTGGAATGCTCGTGCTTTCTCTCTCATTGCTCGCAGGCTATTGGCTGCATGCAAAATCGTTTCCCTACCCGCTGCTGCAACTCAGCCTGTTTAAGATACGAACCTTTCGCGCAGCGGTGAGCGGCAGTTTCTTTACACGGCTGGGTATTGGTGGCGTGCCGTTTCTGCTGCCGTTGCTCTATCAGGTTGGCCTTGGCTTTACGCCCGTGCAGTCTGGCCTGCTGATCATGCCGCAGGCCCTTGCGGCCATGAGCATGAAGATGATCATGCCGCGACTGCTAGCGACCATCGGCTACCGTTGGGTGCTCATCTCCAACACGATTATTCTTGGTCTTCTTCTGCTGCTGTTCGCCACCATCGGATTGCATACGTCGGTGTGGGTCATTCTGCTGCAGGCCTTCTTCTACGGAGCCTTTACGTCGCTGCAGTACACAAGCATGAACACGCTCGTCTACGCAGACACGACAGACCAGCAGACCAGCGCGGCCAGTTCGATCGCCAGCACCATGCAGCAGATGTCGATCAGTTTTGGCGTAGCGACCGCGGGCCTGGCCACAACATTCTTCGTTCCCAGCGGACACGCAGCAGCAGCCGACATGATCCAGGGAATCCACAAAGCACTCATAGGTCTTGGGGCGTTGACGATCGTCTCAACGATTGTCTTCCGCAGTCTGAAGCCCGGCGATGGCGATTCCGTGAGTCATCAAAAAGTCTTTCATCCCGGCGGCTAAATCATACCCCGGCATCAGCAACCACAGACGACAACGTGTGTGGCTGCAACAGGTGTGGTCGCGTGCCGAATTGCTTTTCGAACAGCCGCAGCATCCACGCGCGGTGCTTCGCAATGTAGGCCGAAAAGTTATCAGGGGCCGCTGGATCGAACTGCGGTTCTTCCGGTTCGGTGACAGGTTTCGGAACAGTGGCATCAACTTTGCCCTGCGGATCAACCGGCAGATTCATCTGGTTGCCAAGGTAGGTGTTGCCTTCGAACCGAATGCCGGAAGCTTCTCCCCAACCCGGCGTGATCTCATACGTGCCGTCGGCGATACGTTTCGATTCATGTCCGTAGCTGCCCACTCCCGCCGCGGCAAACGTATTGTTGCGAAACACCGCGTCTTTCGACCAGCCCTCCCAGTTTGTTACCTGAACAATGTTTACGTTGTCCCCCGCAGACTCATAGACCGCATTGTGCTCCACAGTTGTTTGATCGGCGCCCTGCAAATTGATGGCTCGAGTGTGGTCATTGCGGCTGATATTGTAGTCGATCAACGTTCCCGTATTGCCCCAGTTTTCTTTCTCATCGCGCTTCACTGGCGTGCAGATCAACATGAAGCCGCCTTCGTTGTCGTGGCTGTAGTTGTAAATGAAATGCGTATTGCGCGAGTTGTAGTCGGAATCGAAGCCTTCGCCATCCAGCGTTGTATGGGTGAACGCTGCTTCATTCAATTGGAAGAGAGAGTTGTCGGTACTCCACTGCCAGATGCCGGCGTTATAACTGCCCGCGCGATGGTTACAGTGGAGGACGATGTTGTGCTCAATCAGCGCTCCGTCCGTTGCCCATGGCACAATGCCGTCTCCGCCAATGTCTTCTGCATAGTTATCGCGAATCACCACGCCGTGGCTTGGATACCACTTCGAGCGCGCAAACTCATTGCTTTGAGCGCCGATCGCCGATCGATCTACCTTCCAGATAATATTTCGCTCGATCAGCAGATCGTCGAACCGGCTGGGCTTGGTGCTGCCCATGGTGCGGAACAGAATTCCACCTGTTTCCTTTTTCTTGTTCGTGCCGTTTACATCGTGGATGTACAGATCACCAATGACGATGTGGTGCGCCGTTCCATAGTCCACCGCAGCTATCAACACACCTCGACGCACACCTTCCGTATCGCCATGGTTTGTGAGCTCCAGGTTCCTCAGCTCCACCTGCTGAACGTTCTGCAGCTGAACTACGTTTTCGACGTTGCCTTCACCATCAATGCGAGGACGCGCGCCATCGCCATATCGATCGATTTTGATTGGGTGCCCCGCACTGCCTGAGTTATGAAGAACAAGCTGTCCGACCCATTTCGATCCAGCCTTGAGAAGGATGCGGTCGCCCGGATGAAAGTCTGTCGCGTTGATTTTCTCGAGCGTCTTCCAAGGCCTGCCGCGAGACGTTCCTGCATTCGCGTCGTTGCCCTGCGCAGAGTCGACATAAAACGAACTGGCGCGCAGCGGACTGGAACAAGCGAGACATGCAAGCCAAAACACGCAGAATGAGGCTGTTCTCCAGAAAGTGCTGGTCATATGGGGTTCCTCGCGTTATGAATACATTATCGCGACAGTCTGCATTCCCTTCTCAAGCCGGTGAACCGGCTTCGTTATTCCTTGGATCTGAACCCGTTTCACCCTATAAGGAGACATCCGAAGGATGCCGCAAAATCTCCGCTCGATCGCTTCCCTTTGCTTGATGGCAATCGCTTCCTGCATCTTTGTGCCGGCTTCGCTGCGCGCTGAAGAACTTCCAGCGCTCATCAGCCACGATGGCCATTTTCAATTTCAGGTCGACGGCAAGCCGTACCTGATTCTGGGTGTGCAGATCAATAACTCAAGCACATGGCTTTCTGCGTTGCCCAATGTTTGGAGGGTAGTCGACACGCTGCCCATCAACACCGTGGAAGCGCCCGTGTACTGGGAGCAGATTGAACCCAGGCAAGGCCAGTTCGATTTTGCGACGGTCGATGCGTTGATCACGCAGGCCCGCGAGCACAGGATGCACCTGATCCTCTGCTGGTTTGGCACATGGAAGAACGGGCAGATGCACTATGCGCCGGAGTGGGTGAAGACCGATACGAAGACGTATCCGCGCATGATGAATGAGGCAGGCCAGCCGATTGATGTGCTGTCAGCGAGCTCTGACAACAGTCTGCATGCAGACATTGCAGCCTACACAGCGCTGATGAAGCATCTGAAGCAGATCGACGGGCAGCAACACACCGTCATCATGATGCAGGTGGAAAACGAACCCGGCTCCATTGGCGCAATCCGCGATCATTCCGCTGCGGCTGACGCGCAGTTTGCAAAGGGCGTTCCTGCAGAACTCGCGCATGCGCTTGGGAAGAGCGGCAGTTGGCACGATGCCTTTGGCGCAGAAGCGGATGAAGCGTTTCAGGCATACTCTGTCGCCAAATACATCGACAAGGTTTCCAATGCGGGCAAACAGGTGATGGCGCTGCCTACCTATGTGAACGTGTGGCAACGCTATCCGTTTGCTGACCGTATCCCTGGCTCCGACTACCCAAGTGGCGGGGCCACCAGCAACATGCTGGATTTGTGGAAGGCCACGGCACACACGATTGATGCATACGCTCCGGACATGTACTCCGACGACGTGGGAACGCAGCGCAAGATCATTGAGAACTACGGCAGGCCCGACAATCCAGTCTGGATTTGCGAATCCGCAGACAACGAAAAGTACGCACAGCTTTTCTATATGGCGATGGGGCATGGAGCAATCGGACTTGCGACGTTCGGCGTCGATCTTACCGACTGGAATATGCAGAAGCTTGACCAGGTGGAATGGCTTCGCCAGAACTTCGCGGCGATGCTTCCCATGGAAGAGCAGCTGGCAACGTGGGCCTACGCAGGGCACATTCAAACCTCCGTGGAGACGCTTGGTTCCACACGCCAGGTTTTAGATTTTGGTCGCTGGAACGCCGTCGCCACCTATGGCACGTACCGTGCCGACCACAGAACAGAGCAGCCCTCAGGAACGGAAAAACACCAGGGCCGCCTGCTGGTTGCGCAGGTCAGTCCCGACGAGTTCGTTGTAACCGGCGCCGATGCCAGCGTCTCCTTCCAGCTTGGCTCCAAAGGCAACGGCCATGCACAGATACTGCGCGTGGAAGAAGGCCGTTACGAAAAGGGAGAATGGGTGCCTCTTCGCATCTGGAATGGAGACCAGACCGACTTTGGCATGCGCTTCCGCCATTCACCCGTGGTTCTGAAAGTAAAGATGGGGACTTACTAGAACCGCCTGAGCAGCACAGCCTGTCCTGAACAGTGGCTTGGTCGAAATTGCTGTGCGTTCCGGGAATTATGCTCTCGAATCATTTTCGCGCTGATGACATCGACCAGGATGTCCGGCATATTTCTCTACTTTTTGCAGCTCCCCATGCCGTCTGGTTCGATGTCAGTCCAATGGAAGTTCTGGAATCGCGAAAGGTTCGTCAGGCGGGCTGCCTGAGCGAACCTGCCAGATCGTGTTCTTGCTTGTGATCGCGAACGACCTTCTGCCTGTACCCGCGATACCGAACTCCGCCGGTTTTGCTGTTGCAATGTAGCCGCTCTGCGTTGGTATGCCATGGCAATCAAGTGGGCCGGCAGTAGCGGTGGCACTCGCATCAAGCCCGAAGTGATATCCGTGCTGTTGGGGAGTTTCAGTACGACTGAACTCAGCGGGAAGGAAACCTGTAGTCGAATCTATGGGCGGCTTGCCCAGTACGCCGAAGTCCACGGCATAGCCTCCTGAGCCGCAGGACCTTGCGTAGGCAAACTGCGAGGCAGAGATCGTCCGCAATTGCTCAATTGCGAAGGCCTCGTTATTTGCCTGTCTACGCATTCGAAGCAACCCTGGAACTGCCAGACCGACAATGACGAGGACTACCGTGGACAGGACAAGGAACTCGTTGACGGTGTAGCCCTGTTCGCCAGATCGTTCCGTACTCAAGATTGTTTTGACATCCATCGCCGCCTCCGAAACACAACTTCATCAAACCAAGAGATAGGCCATCGCGGTTTCGGAGTCAATTTACGTGCTGCTTCTTTGGTCGCGGTTGCACCGTCGATCAACAGCGGATCAGCCTGCTTGTAAGTTCCGAATAGCAGATCTGCAAGAGGAATTCCGAAAAAGCCTGCAACGTTAATGTTGCACTTGTAATTGGCGTGGTGAGCCTGGTGAAACCCATAGATGTATCGC
>JAMFTB010000008.1 GCA_026225595.1 Terriglobus sp.
GCTGTTTCATCATCATGCTCATGATGCCGATTGTGGGTCTGCTCATCACGCGTATGGACCCGCGCGCCATGATCACCATCGGCTTCCTGATGATGACGTCGTCGCTGCTTGCCATGCACCAGATGCTGGCGCTCGACTCCAGCTTTAAGACGGTGATGTGGTTGCGCGTGTGGCAGGGTTCGTCGCTTGCGTTCCTGTTCATCCCCATCAACACCATTGCGTATAACGGTGTGCCGCGATCGCAGAACAACGACGTCTCCGGCCTGTCAAACCTGGCGCGTAATATCGGCGGATCAGTAGGTACGGCGTTTGTAGCAACCATGCTGGCGCGTCGTGCACAGAGCCACCAGTCAAACATGATCCGCGATATGAACGCAGGCAGCGGCGCCTACACTGACCGCATCAACTCCGTTGCCGGCTACCTGCAGGCGCGCAGCGGACCCGGTGGCGGCAACCATGCCGATGCGATTGCAGCGGCGCAGGGCAACATCTACAACATGCTGCACAACCAGTCGCAGATGCTGGCCTACCTGGACATCATTGCGGTACTGGCGGTGTTTACCGGCATCATGGTGCCGCTGGTATGGATTGTGCGCAAGCCCGCACCGCCAGCAGCCGATGCTCCAGCACACTAAGACTGTTGTCCTGCCGGACGAGCCCGCTATGCGCGGGGCGGGCGTTTGCACGCCTTTTTACTGGCTTCGCCTCTCCCCTCCCGTTGGTCGGGATCAAACCCCGTATCGGCATGGAGGGTGCCCCACATATCGCTTTTGATATGGGGATTCATGGCGGCAAGAGAATCTCATCCTGACCAACGGGAAGGCCACGCGAAGCAGTAAAGGGGCGTGTGAACGCCCGCCGTCCGCGTAGGACGCCCGTCCGGCAGGACAGACGTATTTTTGCAGTCCGGTCGTACACTTCATGTCGCAGGTACAGGAGCGAATCATGCAGATCACAGGCAACACCATTCTCATCACCGGCGGCGGCTCCGGCATTGGCCGCGCGCTGGCGGAGTCCTTTCACAAGGAAGGCAATCACGTCATCATCGCGGGCCGTCGCAAGGCTCTGCTGGATGAGGTCGTCACAGCCAATCCCGGCATGAGCGCAGCCGTGCTGGACATTGAGAGCGCAGATGCCATCGTGAGTTTTGCAGCGGAGATGAAGAAGAGCTATCCGGCGCTGAATGTGGTCATTCACAACGCAGGCATCATGCGCCCGGAGAATGTGACCGAAGGCAATCTCGACACAGCTGAGGCCACCATTACAACGAACCTGCTGGGGCCCATCCGGCTGACGGCGGCACTGCTGCCGCAGTTGCTGGCACAGCCACATGCGGCGATTCTTACCGTGTCGTCCGGCCTGGCGTTTGTGCCTATGTTCCCCACTCCCACGTACTGCGCCACCAAGGCTGCGATTCACTCATACACGCAGTCGCTGCGCTACCAGCTGCGCGACACCAAGGTTGAGGTGATTGAGATTGTGCCGCCGTACGTGCAGACGGAGTTGATGGGAGCGCATCAGGTCAGCGATCCGCGCGCCATGCCGCTGAAGGAGTACATCGACGAGACGGTCAACATCCTGCGCACGCAGCCTGACGTGAAGGAAGTGCTGGTGGGTCGTGTGCTGCCGCTGCGCTATGCAGAGAAGAACGGCAACTACGACGAGTTCTATTCGCAATTCAACGCGGCGATGGCTGCCCACTAAAGAGTGATCGACAGGGCACATCTGTTTTTACAGGGCTTGTGCGAATGTCTTTCTTCTGCAAAATTCGGCGGTGGAATGTAGACAAGTGCTGAAGGTTCGCCATCATAATGTGGGAGAAGTTCCCGGAGGATTTCGATGATGCAACGATTTGGAGCTGCAATCGTATGCGCTGGCCTGCTGCTGGCACCCTGCCTTGCGAGCGCGCAGAGCGCAGCGGCTAAGAGCGCACCGAATACCGAGTACAACACCAACACCTGGTCGCAGGAAGACGGCACGCGGATTGTGGGCGAGGTTCGCAAACAGCTGCTCTCGCTGCCCAACTACGCCGTGTTCGATTCGCTTGCGTTCGCCGTCAAGGGCCGCACCATTGTGTTGGAAGGTTATGCTTCGCGGCCCACGCTGAAGGATGATGCGGGGCGCGCGGTGAAGAACATCAAGGGCGTTGATTCTGTTGACAACCAGATCAAGGTGCTGCCGCTTTCGCCCATGGATGACCGCATCCGCGCTGCGGTTTATGTAAACATCTACAGCACGCCGCAGCTGCGCAAATACACCGGCGCGCCGGTGGGCTTTGGCAGAATGCCGGGCGTAGGCGGCATCACCAACAATCCGCCGCTGGGCTATCACGCCATCCACATCATTGTGGACCACGGCAACGTGAAGCTGACGGGTGTGGTGAACAACGAGGTCGATGCGAACCTTGCCTTCCTGAAAGCCAACGGCACCTCCGGCGTCTTCTCTGTAGATAACGATCTGCTCACACCGGGCGAGTCTCCTTCAAAGAAAGCTAAGTAACAGGTGTCCTGCCGGACGGGCCTCCTTCGCGGAGAGCGGGTGCTCACGCACCTTTTTACTGGCTTCGCCTCGCCCCTCCCGTTGGTCGGGATTAAGTTTCATCCTGACCGACGGGAAGGCCAAGCGAAGCAATAAAAGGGCGTGTGAACGCCCGCCCCGCGCGTAGCGGGCCCGTCCGGCAGGATATGTCCTCAGTGATGCTTTTAGCGCTGCAGTCCTACGGCGGCTTTCATCTTGCCCCATATCCATGTGGGCATCGTTGAGCGCATCAGGTGATTGCGCAGCTCTTCATAGGTGGCCTCGCCCATGCTGTAGGTCCAGATCAGGCGCAGCAGCGCGGGGTCGTCCTGTGCGCGACGCACCAGCGCATCCAGCCGGCCCTCGCCTTCGTACAGCCGCCGCTGAATGTGCAGCGCATGGCGCAGCTCATCGCCCATCTCGCGTTGCCACGCTGCCTGATAGCTGCTGAGCTGCCGCGCATCGTAACGTTGCGCTCGAATGGCTTCCAATGCAGCATCTGCTGACAGTGAGCCTGTCGCCATGGCGTAGTAGATGCCCTCTGCCGTGAAGGCATTCACAAATCCACCAGCATCACCGGCCAGCAGCACGCGGTCGGTGTAGGTCTTCTCCAGCGGCCCGTTGATGGGAATGGGAAAGGCCTTGTAGCTCGCGGGATTGGTCTCGCCCGTAACATCGCCTTTCGCCTTCAGCTCATCCACCCACGCGGCAAGCGCCTGCGGACCCTTGCCGCGCAGCTCCTTCAGATACCAGTCCATCTTGCAGCCAAAGCCCAGGTTTAAATACTCGGTCTTGGGAAAGATGTAGCGATAGCCAAAGCTGCCGGTCTGCGTCAGAAAGAGGTAGACGGCCTTACGGTCGGCCACGTCCAGCCTGCTGTAAACGGCCTCTTCCATCATGTCCACGGCATACAGTTTGTGCGCGGCTTCGCTGCGCAAACCGGTGTGCCGCGCAATGATGGAGTTGGCGGAATCTGCGCCGATGATCATGGGAGCCGTGAAGATCTCGCCCTCCGTGCTCTCAAGCTCCACATGCGTGGGCGTCACCAC
>JAMFTB010000057.1 GCA_026225595.1 Terriglobus sp.
CTGCTGGGGCGCTGGACGCGGCTGGCTCAGTTTTTTGGCTCGGCAGAGAAGAGCTATACCGGCACCATCCAGTTTGGCCACGCGACAGACACCTATGACGCCGAAGGCACGCCAACTGGCAAGCCGCAGCCGCTGACCCGCACCCTGGACGAACTGCGGGAGATGAGCCTGTGCTTCCGCGGCGACATTGACCAGATGCCTCCAGTTTTCTCTGCCAAGAAGATTGGTGGCGTGCCCGCGCACAAGCTGGCGCGGCAGGGCAAAGAGGTGCCGGTAAAGCCTGCGCGCATTCACATCCACGGCTTTGAGTTGTTGGGTCTGGATGGCGATATCGCCAGCTTTGCCATGCATGTTTCCGCAGGTGGATATGTGCGTTCCGTGGCGCATGAGCTTGGGCAGAAGGCGGGCTGCGGTGCGCACCTAGCGTCGTTGCGAAGGACGCAGGCCGGAGTCTTTACCCTGGCGGAGACTGTGACACGCGAGCAGCTGATTGCAGCAGCCAACCACGGCAATGTGGAGTCGCTGCTGGTGCATCCGCGTGCGGTGCTGCAGGAGATGCCTGCGGTGGTGGCGGATGAGGCGTCTGCAAACAAGCTGCACAACGGCATGGCAGTCAATCTGCCGGAGTTTTCAGATGCTCCGCTGATCCGCATCTTCAGCGGCCAGCGCCAGCTGCTGGGCATTGGCAGGCGTGTGGCAGGCACGCTGATTCAGCCGTTTGTAAATCTTGCCTAACGATTTCGCTTAAGGATTTAGGGACGCCAGGTAGGCAGTGATTGCGACCATATCCGTCGTCGTAAGATTTGCGACGACCGGCTTCATCATCGCCGCACCGGCACCGTTGCGTGATCCGCGCTGAATGTCGATGAGTTGCCGGGTCATGCCGCTGGGTGTGCGTCCGGCGATGGCAGGGATGGTGCCGACGCCATGCAGCTCCGCTCCATGACAGGTAGCGCAGGGCATGGTTTTGCCACCGCCTGTCTTCACCAGCGCTTCGCCGCGTTGCAGGCTGCCCTTGGGCACATAGGCGATGTAGCTGGCGCTGGAATCTTTCATCTCTGTGCGTGCGGCATCCACGGGCACTTCAATGATTCGCTCGCCAATCGGCTCGCTGACGACGGGCGTGTTGGGCACAAGGATGTAGTTGCCCACGTGCGTTACGGGCGCGGTGTCGGACTCCACAACTTTGACCCAGCCGGAGCGAGGCTTGAGCGATGCGAAGTAGGCGATGGAGTCCTTCATCTCTTCCGGCGTTAAAGCTTTCGCCACACGAATCATGCCACTTACCGTGCCCATTGTGGGCACTGCGCTTTGACGGGCACCGCTCCGAAAGTCCTCCATCTGCTGCAGCATGTAGGCCTCAGACTGGCCCGCAAGATTCGCGTTTTCAGGCCCGCCCAAACCGTTGGGTAGATGGCAGTGGGCGCATGCCGCGCCGCCCGGTTTATGGCCGCTTTCAACGACCTCGGACATGGGGGGATGTGTGTCTGGAAACCAGTCTGTGACGGTGGCGAGGTTGGCGATGTACTTTGCGGTGTACCCGGCTTTTGAGCCCGGGATGTGCAGCGGCGTTGTGTCGTCCAGCGGTGCAGGCCGTGGAGCGTCAGGTGCGCGCGGTGCTGGCGCCGTGTAAACCCATGCAGGCAGGGAACCCGTGTCCAGTGCCGCTTGTGCGAGTGCATGCAGCCCCGGCGAAACAGTACACACAGCTGCAGCAGCTACGCCAGCCAGCACAATCCAACGTCGCGTCTTCAAACAAAACACCTCACTGCAAGAAATCACCAGACGGAGCATTCTTACACTGGCCGCAGCCACGCCGTCACGTTTCCCGCTTGTCACTTCGCGCCGTATCGGTTTGAGTTACTTCTTCAGCAGCGGCTTAATCAGGCCAAGGATATTTTTTGCCACCTGCTTGCAGCCCTGCGCCGTGGGGTGGATGCCGTCTGGCTGGATGCTGCCTGGAACGCCGTAAACATCCTGCAGGACGAATGGCAGCAGGGGCACGCTGTACTTCTTTGCCAGCACGGTATAGGTCGCGGTGAAGTCCTTGATGTAGGGTGCGGTGTACTGCGGCGGCAGCGTGATGCCTGCCAGCGCCACGCCCGTACCGCTGTGGACCAGTTTGCTTACGATGGCGTCCAGGTTCTGGCTCATGTTGGCGACGGGGATGCCACGCAGACCGTCGTTGCCGCCAAACTCCACCACCACAATGGCCGGGTGCAGCGCCATCACGCCGTCCAGGCGAGAGAGGCCATCCTTCGTGGTGTCGCCGCTGATGCCCATGTTTACAACGCGGTAACGATAGCCGGCGGCGTCAATCTCACGCTGCAGGTCAGCGGGATAGCTGCTTTCCATCTCCACGCCATAGCCGGCGGTGAGGCTGTCTCCAAAGCAGGCGATGACGGGGCGGCCGTCGTCTGCGGCGGCAGCTTCGTCCGGAGTCTGCGCGGCGGCCATCTGCCGCATGGGCTGTGATGGCGTGGCGTTGCCGTCGCGGCTGTCGTTGGGCCGGTCCTTGCGGGTGGGGCTGCACCCGGCAAGCAGGGCCAAAGGCAGCAACAACATCATCGTCAGTACCGGCTGGCGCATCTGTATCATCGACCACAGCTTCTTCATCATTCGTCCAACCTACCAAATGTCCGCGAATCCCGAGCACACATTGACCCCAGCTGAACCCAGCATCCGCGTCTCCGATCTTACAAAGTCCATCCGCAACGGCACCCGCACGGTGCAGATTCTGCGTGGTATCAGCTTTGATGTAGCCGCGGGCGAGTTTGTCGCCATCGTCGGCTCATCGGGATCCGGCAAAAGTACGCTGCTGGGTCTGCTGGCCGGGCTGGACACACCAACGACCGGCTCCGTCACGCTGGATGGCACGGCAATCAGCTACTTGCCGGAGGATCGGCTGGCGGAGGTTCGTGGGCGTTTAATCGGTTTCGTCTTCCAGAGTTATCAGCTCATCCCCACGCTTACCGCGCTTGAAAATGTTCTGCTGCCGCATGAATTGAACGCTCCTGCAAAGGAGCAGGCGGCAGGGCTGCAGCGTGCGAAGGAGTTGCTGGCTGCGGTCGGTCTGGCAGAGCGTGGAGATCACTATCCTGTGCAGCTCTCCGGTGGTGAGCAGCAGCGCGTGGCGCTGGCGCGTGCCTTCATCCTGCGACCGCCCATTGTGCTGGCAGACGAGCCAACCGGCAACCTGGACAGCAAGAACGGCGAGCAGGTGATGCAGTTGCTGTTGGACCTGAACCGTCGCGAAGGCACAACGCTGGTGCTGGTAACGCATGACCCCGCGGTGGCCGCGCATGCAGGCCGCATCCTTACGGTGCGCGATGGCGAGGTCGTCCACGACGAACGCAGGGTCGTCCACGACGAACGCAGGCAGACCGACACGACTCTGCCGGAGTTGGTGTAGGCCATGGCTGCACTCTCCTGGACGACGGCGGCGCGCATCGCATCGCGCGAGCTACGTTCGTCTCGCGGTAAATTTTTCTTCGTCATTCTCTCCGTTGCCATTGGCGTGGCTGCGCTTACGGGCGTTCGTGGATTTTCCAGCGCCTTTCGCCGCACGCTGATGGTGCGTGCGCGATCCATCCTTGCGGCTGATCTTTCCGCGCGGATGTTTCAGCAGCCGGACGCGCTGCAGGTGGCGCAGCTTCACGCGATCTCCAGCAACGGTGTCCGCATGACGCCGGTGACGGAAATGTCTGGAATGGCCACGGCGTATAACTCGCTTGACCCGCTGCTGGTCTCGTTGAAGGCGATTGATCCTTCGGCGTATCCGTTCTATGGCACGGTCGATCTGCAGCCGGCAATGCCGCTGCAGCAGGCGGTTGGTGGCGATAACGTTGCGGTGGGTGAGGATCTGCTCATACGGCTGAAGCTGCATGTTGGCGACCGCATCCAGCTGGGCGATGCTGTGCTGCACGTTGCAGCGCTGGTGCTCAGCGAGCCAGATCGGCTCTCCGGATCGTTTGCCGCGGGGCCGCGCATCCTGATGACGCTGCAGCAGCTTGAGAGTACGCACTTGCTGGCGCCGGGTTCGCGCGCAGGGCAGCGCTACCTCTTTCAACTACCCACACGCGATGACCGCACCGTTGCAAAGTTGAAGACGCAGCTTGAGGGCATCCTGCCAGAGGCGCAGGTGACGGATTATCGCGAGACGAATCCTGCTGTGACCATGGCGCTGGATCGCGCAACTGGCATCCTCTCACTTGTATCTCTCGTCGCGTTGGTGTTGGGCGCTGTGGGTGTTGCCATGGCCATGCGCACGCATCTGCTGCAGCGCATGGACTCCATTGCGATCATGAAGTCCATGGGCGCGCGGTCATCGCATGTGCTGCGCATCTACCTGATACAAACGCTGCTGCTGGGGCTGGCCGGAGGCGTGCTTGGCGTGGCGCTGGGCGTTGGTGTGCAGCTGTTGCTGCCGCTGCTGCTGGCAAAGCTGCTGGGCATCACGCCGGAGCTGCACATTGCCGCATCGGCCATCGTCGCTGGCCTTGCAACTGGCCTGCTCACCACGCTGCTGTTCACCATGCCGCCGCTGTTGGATATCCGCAACGTGCGGCCCATTCTTATCCTGCGCCGTACTGTGGAGGATAACGCCGATGACAGCGCGATTGGCGGACTGATGGCGAAGGTTCGCCGGTCCGGCGCGCAGATTGTCGCGGGCATCGTCATTGCGGCTGGCATCACGCTCATCGCAACGACACTCTCTGACTCGAAGGATGTGGGCCGTGTCTTCGCGCTGGGACTCGGCGGCGTGCTGCTGGTGCTGGTGATTACCTCCACCGTGGTGCTGGCATTGTTGCGGCGCTTGCTGAATCGCACGCGTGGTTCGCTACGGCCGGTGGTGCGTCACGGATTGGCGAACCTATATCGCCCCGGCAATCCTTCTGCCGCGCTGTTGGCTGCGGTAGGTCTGGGTGTCATGCAGATTGCCGCTGTGTTTTTCCTGAGCCATGCATTGGTTAAGGAACTTAACCTTTCCACGCAGCCCACGCTGCCGAATGTTTTCCTTATCGACGTCAGCCCTTCAGAGATTGATGGCGTGCGCGCGTTGCTGGCAAAGCAGCCAACGGTGCATGGCACCGTAGAGATTCTGCCGGTCATCTCGTCGCGCATTTTGAAGGTGGATGGGACGCCCGCAGCGCAGTTGAAGCTGCAGAACTATCCCAAGCGGATGTTGCAGACCGCCTCGCTGACCTGGGTGGATGAGATGCCGCCGGGCACGCGCGTTGTGAAGGGAATCTTCTGGCACACGGGCGAGCAGCACGCGCAGGTGGCCATTGGCGAACGCATGGCAGAGCGGCTGCACGTTGGCGTGGGTTCGCGCATTCTGTTTGCAGCGCCCGGCGCGCCGGACCATCCCGTGGATGCAGAGGTCACGGCCATCATCAAGTCTGACGGCCAGCACGTATGGTCGCGGGCGGAGTTTCTGCTGAACCGCAGCGCGCTGGCAAGCCTGCCCATGGTCTATTACGGCGGCGTGCATGCTGACATGGACCGCGTCGGCGAGTTGCAGCGTGAGTTGTTTGCGAAGTATCCAACCGTCACCGTCGTGAACGTGGCACAGGCCATGGAGACACTGCGCAATGTGTTGCAGCAGGTGTCGCTGGTGGTGCAGTTCCTGGCGGGCTTCTCGATCTTTGCGGGACTGGTCATTCTTGCAAGCGCCATTGCGGGCACACGCTATCGGCGCATCCGCGAAGTAGTGGTGTTGAAGACGCTGGGAGCAACCCGTTCACGCATTGCTGCTATCTTTTCCATTGAGTTTGCAACGCTTGGCCTCATCGCCGGCTTTGTTGGATTGGTCTTTGCGAATCTGACGGCGCGCGTGGTGCTGCGCCAGCTTGATCTGGATTACCACTTCCTTGCGCTGGCGAATCTGCTGTCGCTGCTGGGTGTGGCTGCGCTGACGGTGGTGACGGGGTGGCTTGCTAGCTTCCGTGTGCTGGGCCAGAAGCCACTGGAAGTGCTGCGCGAGGAATAATAACGTCGATGCGCCGCTTTCAGTACTGGGTCTTTACCGTTGCCGTAACCATCGTCAGCCGCCTGTTCATTGCGGGTGGACGGTTGCTGCGTCGCAACCGGTTGCGCATTAAAAAGCGCGGGACGTTTCGTGTAAGAACTACATTTCCCAGCGGTGAAAACGTGATTGACGCCAAGCTGGTGCAGCCCGTGGGCGAGGCCAAGGGCGTGGTGCTGATCTGCCATGGCATTGGGGAAACGGTGTGGCACTGGAAGTCCACACAGCGCCTGCTGGCGCAGAATGGAATCGCATCGCTGCTGTTTAACTACTCCGGTTGGGGGCGCAGCACGGGCTTTCCAGATGTGAATCAGTGCGAGGCGGATGCGCGCGCTGCGTACCGTTTGCTGCCGGAGTTGATGCCCGGCCGGCCAATTTCTTTACTGGGCTATTCACTGGGCAGCGGCATTGCTGCTTCCATTGCTCCGCAGGTCCAACCGCAGCAGCTCATCCTGTGCGCGTCGTTCACGTCTCTGCGTGAGGCCGCTGTAAGTCTGGGCTTTCCGTGGCCGCTGCCTTACCTGCTACCTCCCGTGTGGAACAACGTGGAGGCGATGCGGCAGTGCAGCATCCCCACACTGTTGGTACACGGTGAAGACGACAGACTCTTCTCATCCAAGATGGCAAAGAAGCTGGCAGAGGCATGTGCCAGCCCCCATGAGCTCATCCTGGTGCCGGACAGCACGCATGCCAAACCAATCTTTGCGCCGGAGCTGGCCTACTGGGGACACATCATCGACCGCGTAGGCACCCATGATGGGTTACGCCCAGGGGCCTGATGATGGCTTCAAAGAGAAGCATGCCTTACCACGCGCAGATGACCCTGCTTGCGGTTGCCACAATGGCTCTGTCGGCATCGATTCTTCATGCGCAAAACGCTCCCCAGGCTTCGGCGACTCCTGCGGTTGATGCACCGTCCGTCCAGGCAGCTCTTCGCCCGGGCTTCTTCACGCGATGGGGCGACTTTTATCGCGACGATTGGAAGGGCACTCCTTCCAGCGGACCGGCAGCGGCACGCCGGGGTGTGCCGTCGCCGCTGAACTCGCCACCATTTCCAAGTTCTGATTGGTCGTATGGAGGATCACCAACCATCGGCGAATCTGACGGAAATGTTTATCCGCTGCAGACCGCAATCAACGGCGCCACTGGCCGCACCAAGGTTTATGGATGGGTCGAACCAACGGCAAACGTGTCTACATCGCGTGATCGAAATTATCCCGAGACGAACGACATCTATTCCAATCGCGTGGAGCTGGGGCAGGCTGTTGTCTACGTCGAACGGCTGCCTGATTCTGTGCAGCGCGACCACATTGATTGGGGCTTTCACCTGACGGGCTTCTTTGGAACGGACTACAGGTCCACCACAAACAAGGGCTACTTCAGCAGCCAGTTGCTGGATCACGACCGCCAATATGGCTTCGACCCTGTACTGGAATACGTGGACGTCTACTTTCCACATGTTGCGCACGGCATGAATGTGCGCGCTGGCCGCTACATCTCCATCCCCGGCATTGAAGCGCAGCTGACGCCGAACAACTACATGTTCAGCCACTCGCTGCTCTACGCGGTTGACCCATTTACAGACACGGGCATTCTGGCCACGGTACAAGTCAACGATCACTGGACCGTGCAGGCAGGTCTCTCCGCCAGCCACGACGTAGCACCCTGGACGCCCGACGCGAAACCAGCCTTCACAGGTTGCATCAGCTACACCACCACCAGCGTCAACGACAACTTCTACATCTGCGCCAAC
>JAMFTB010000058.1 GCA_026225595.1 Terriglobus sp.
AGCTTGATCTGGATGCGGTCATCAAGGACCTGCACGCGCTCATGACCGACTCGCAGAGCTGGTGGCCCGCGGATTACGGCCACTACGGCCCGTTCTTCATCCGCATGGCATGGCACAGCGCCGGCACCTACCGCATCTATGACGGCCGCGGCGGCGCAGGCATGGGCACGCAGCGCTTCGCTCCGCTGAACAGCTGGCCTGACAACGTTTCGCTCGACAAGGCACGTCGCCTGCTTTGGCCTATAAAGGCGAAGTACGGCAAGAAGATTTCCTGGGCTGATCTGATGATCCTTACCGGCAACGTCGCGCTTGAGTCCATGGGCTTCAAGACGTTTGGCTTCGCCGGCGGCCGTGCGGACGTTTGGGTGCCGCAGGAAGACATTCACTGGGGCACGGAGCGCACGTGGCTGGGCAGCGACCGTTACCAGGGTGACCGCGAGCTGGATAATCCGCTGGCCGCAGTGCAGATGGGCCTGATCTACGTGAACCCGGAAGGTCCGGACGGCAAGCCCGATCCCGTTGGCTCCGCGCGCGACATCCGCGAGACCTTTGGCCGCATGGCCATGAATGACGAGGAGACCTTCGCGCTCATCGCAGGTGGCCACACCTTCGGCAAGGGCCACGGCGCATACGATCCCGGACCCAACGTTGGTCCTGAGCCGGAAGGCGCATCCATTGAGCAGCAGGGCCTGGGCTGGAAGAACAGCAAGGGCAAGGGCCACTCGGAAGACACGATCTCGTCGGGTCTTGAAGGCGCGTGGACCAGCAACCCCATCAAGTGGGACATCGAGTATCTGAACAACCTGTACAACTTCGACTGGGCGCTGCGTAAGGGACCCGGTGGTGGATGGCAGTGGTACGCCACGGCAGAGGCAGAGAACATTCCCGATGCGCACATCAAGGACAAGAAGCATCTGCCCATGATGTTCACGTCTGACCTCGCGCTGAAGTTTGACCCTGCGTACGAGAAGATCGGCAAGTACTTCCAGGCGCATCCAGACCGCTTTGCTGAGTCCTTCGCGCGCGCATGGTTCAAGCTGACGCACCGCGACATGGGCCCCATCGTTCGCTACCTTGGACCGCTGGTTCCCAAGGAAGTGCTCATCTGGCAGGACCCCGTTCCCGCAGTCGATCACGAACTCATCAACGACGCAGACATTGAAGCTCTCAAGGGCAAGATTCTTTCGTCGGGCCTGACCTCGTCGCAGTTGATCGCGACTGCATGGGCTTCAGCCGCTACGTTCCGTGGCTCGGACAAGCGTGGTGGCGCCAACGGCGCACGCATCCGCCTGGAACCGCAGAAGAACTGGGAAGTGAACCAGCCGCAGGTTGTGGCAAAGGTTGTCAGCACGCTTGAGGGCATCCAGAGCAGCTTCGGCAAGAAGGTTTCGTTGGCTGACCTCATCGTCCTTGGCGGCACGGCTGCTGTAGAAGCGGCGGCGAAGAAGGGTGGCGTGGACGTGAAGGTGCCCTTTGCGCCGGGCCGTACGGATGCGTCGCAGGAGCTTACCGATGTGCATTCCTTCCAGCCGCTGGAGCCGACTGCTGATGGCTTCCGCAACTATCTGACGCTGGGTCACACCACGCGTGCAGAGGAGCTGCTGCTGGATCGTGCACAGCTGCTGACGCTGACCGCGCCGGAGATGACGGTGCTGCTTGGTGGTCTGCGCGTGCTTGGCGCGAACTTCCGTGGATCAAAGAACGGCGTCTTCACCGACAAGGCGGACACGCTGACCAACGACTTCTTCGTGAACCTGCTGAGCATGGGCACGGAGTGGAAGGCATCCACCACGACGGAAGGCCACTTCGATGGTCTGGATCGCGAGACCGGTGAGATCAAGTACACGGCAACGCGCGTGGACCTGGCCTTCGGAGCTAACTCGCAGCTGCGTGCGCTGGCTGAAGTCTATGCAGCAAGCGACTCCAAGGAGACGTTTGTGAAGGACTTCGCCAAGGCATGGACAAAGGTGATGAACCTTGATCGCTATGACCTTGCGTAAGCGGTGTTGAAGATACAGAAAAGGCCCGGCGAAAGCCGGGCCTTTTGCTTGCTGCGAAGTAGTTGGGTTTACTGCCAGCCGCCACCCAGCGATGCATATAGCTGCACCAGTGTCAGCGCCTCGTTCTGCTGGGCTGTTACCAGGTTCAGTTGCGCTGTAAACAGGTTGGTATCTGTTGTCAGCACTTCCAGATAACTGGTCGCGCCGCCCTGATAGCGCAGCCGCGCCAAACGGGTTGCGTCCTTTGCAGCGGCTACCAGCAGCTCCTGCTGTTCGCGTGTGGCCTTTTGCTTGTTCACGGCGATCAATGCGTTCGACACATCGCGGAAGCCTGTGTAGATCGACTTCTGATAAGCCAGCACCATCTCATCCTGCTGCCGTTTGGACAGGTCATATTGGCCGCGGATTTTGCCGCCGGTAAAGATGGGCTGCGCCAGCTGGCCAATGCCGTAGATGGTGCGTCCACTGGGGTCAAACAGGTTTGAGAAACTGTTGCCGCCCAAGCCCGCAGACGCGCTGATGGTGAGCTGCGGGAAGAACTGGGCCTTGGCAACGCCCACCTGCGCATTGGCCGCGCGCAACTGCGCCTCTGCCTGCTGAATGTCCGGCCGCCGCTCAATCAGCTGCGACGGAATCCCCACAGGAAGATCCTGAGGCGGTGGTGTCAGTGCAGTCGCATCCGTGTGTGCCACCGGACCAGGAGCGTGGCCCAACAGCAGCTGCATGGAGTTTTCCGTCTGCTGAATCTGCTGCTCCAGCTGCGGGATCTGCGACGTAGCGGTGTACAGCAGCTGTTCTGCCTGCCGAAGGTCACTCAGCGGTGCAGAACCGCCGTTCACCAGCGTGCTCGTCAGTTTTACAGAGTCCTGCCGTGCCTTCAGCGTCTGCCTGGCTACTTCCAGCTGCTGATCAAGAGCGCGCAGCTGGAAGTAGGTGGTTGCAATCTGCTGCACCAGCGACAGGCGCACCGCACGCTGTGCCCACGTCTGCGCCAGCAGCGTCTCGCGCTGCACCTTCGTCTGGTTGCGATAGAGACCCCAGAAGTCCGGCGTCCACGATGCATTCAGAGCGAAGCTGCCAATAGCAAGCGGGCTGTCGATGTTAATGCCTGTAGTTGACGAAGGAATATCTGCGCCCGCACCTGTGCCGCCCGCGCTGATCTGCGGAAACTGCTGCGACCGCGTGATCTTCACCTGCTGCTGCTGTTCCAGAACGCGTTCCGCAGCAATGCGAAGGTCAAAGTTATTCTTCAGCGCTTCGGTAATCAGAGCCTGCAGCTCCGGCTGCTTGAAGATGGCGCTCCACTGCTGGTCGCCAATGGAGTCAGTCGGTGCGCTGGAGATGGCGGCATCGTCCGCACCGCGGAATGCCGGTGGTGCAGGCACCTGCGGACGCGTGTACTTTGGCCCCACGTTGCAGCCAGCCAGAAGCGTGGCAGCAAGCGCAAGAGAAGCTGTTGCGTTGATGAGGCGATGATGGATCACGCGTGACCTCCTTTTGCATCCTGAGTGGCGGGATTTGTGACGTTGCCATGGCCGTCGTGAATGCCGGCCTGTCTGCCCGCCTCGACCGGATCGAAGTGGGGCTTGGAGTCCATCGTTGTTCCCTTACCACCCTTGGTGTAGCGGTGCGAAACGTACTCGACGAACGCGAACGTTACCGGAACGAAGAGGATGCCGAGCGCCGTGGAGAGCAACATGCCGCCCACCACAACCGTGCCCAGAATCTGCCGCGACACAGCACCGGCGCCCGACGCAAACCACAGCGGCAGGCAACCGAAGATGAAGGCAAGCGCCGTCATGATGATGGGGCGCAGACGAAGCCGTGCAGCGTTCAGCGCCGCGTCGGCAATGCTCTGGCCGTTCTCATAGTTGGTCTTGGCAAACTCAACAATCAGGATGGCGTTCTTCGCGGAGAGACCGATCAACATGATCAGACCGATGGTCGCAAAAACGTCATTCTCAAGTGCGCGCGCATTCAGTGCAAGGTACGCGCCCAGAATCGCCACCGGTGTACTCAGCAGCACGCTGAAGGGCAGCGTCCAGCTTTCGTACTGAGCAGCAAGAATCAGGAAGACGAACAGGATCGACAGCCCGAATACAACCCATGATGGAATGCCCTTTGAAGCAGCGTTCTCCTGGTAACTCATGCCGGAGTAGTCGAAGCCCATGTCTGAGGGCATGGTCTGGTGGAACGTATCCTCCAGCGCCTTCATCACCTGGCCAGAGCTGTACCCCGGTGCGCCGACGATGGTGA
>JAMFTB010000059.1 GCA_026225595.1 Terriglobus sp.
CGTGAGCAGCGCCGCAACCGGCACGCGAATGAAGGTGTGCGCCGCATTCCACAGCAGGTCGAATGCGGGAATCTTATCCGCGAAGAACTCAATGCCGAACAATACAGCGCTGACACCGATCACCCACCAGCTGCCCAGCAAAGCCAGCGTGGGCGGCAGGCTAAGAATGCCCGTATGCGCCAGCAGTCCCAGCGTCAGCACGGTTGCATACACATTCAGCCCGGCCGCAAAACTGACGGCCACAATCATGGCAACAAGTTCATCTCCGGCCAGCTTCATGCCGTGAGTATAGGTGTGGTTTTGATTGCGCTGGACTGCAACATTGCATCTCACTGCAACATTTCTCATGGTCGCTTACGCTAAAGTGGCGACAGTGCCCGTTGTGGGTGGAGGGATAGAATGAAGATGATCTTGCGCGCGGTTTGCGCCGGTGTGCTGGTTAGCCTGAATGCGTTCACGCCTCTGATGGCGGTGGCCGCTACGCAGCCAAAGAAGGCCATCCGCCATGTAGTCGTCATCTTCAACGAAAACGTCTCGTTTGACCACTACTTCGGCACCTATCCCGTTGCGCAGAACCCGCCGGGGGAGCCCGCCTTTACCGCGCTGCCGGGCACGCCCGCAGTGGATGGACTGACGCCCGAGCTGCTGACGAAGAATCCGAATTTTCTGAACGAGGCGAACGGTAAGGGTAAGGCCAACCCCTTCCGGCTGCGGCGCGACCAGGCCGCCACCGCCGACCAGAGCCACAGCTACCGGCCGGAGCAGCTGGCCTTTAACCACGGTGCCATGGACCTGTTCCCTGCCTCAGTTGGCCATGCAGACAGCCCGCGCGTACCGGGTGAACACGCCGGAATTCCCATGACCAGCGGCCTCACCATGGGCTATTTTGACGGCAACACCGTCACCGCCTGGTGGAATTACGCGCAGCACTTTGCCATGAGCGACCGCCACTTCGGCTCAAACTTCGGGCCGTCGACGCCGGGCGCAATCAATCTCATCTCCGGCACCACCAACGGCGCGGTCGATGACCAGAACGCAAAGGGCGGCCTCATACCCGACGGCGATGGCGGCCTCACCATGATTGGCGACCCGCAGCCGGTGGGCGATGCATGCTCCAGCACCACGGGTTCGCTGGCGCACATGACCAGCCGCAACGTGGGCGACATGCTGACGGAGGCAAAGGTCTCGTGGGGATTTTTCCAGGGTGGCTTTGACCGCTCCATCGTCAACAGCAACGGCACCACGGACTGCCACCGCAGCAGCGTTGGTGTGACGCAGTTGAATGTGGGCGATTACGTGCCGCACCACCAGCCGTTCCAGTACTACAAGTCCACGGCAAACCCGCAACACCTGCGGCCAACCAGCGTGAAGGCCATTGGCACCAACGACGACACGCAGGCGAACCACCAGTACGACACGCACGACTTTCTGGATGCTCTGAAGTCCGGCAACTTTCCGTCGGTCGTCTACCTGAAGGCGCCGGGCTATGCGGATGGCCACGCAGGCAACAGCGATCCGCTGGATGAGCAGCGCTTCACCGTGCAGATGATCAACGCCATCCAGCAGTCGCCGGAGTGGGAGCACACGGTGATCTTCATTGCGTATGACGACTCCGATGGCTGGTACGACCATGTGATGGGGCCCACGCGCAACGGCTCCGCCGCCACCATGGATGCGCTGGACGGCCCCGGCAAATGCGGCGATGCAGCCACGGCACTGCCCGGTGTGAATCCTGCAACGAAGCATGCCTATGGCCGCTGTGGCTTTGGTCCGCGCATGCCGCTGATTGCCATCTCGCCGTGGGCAAAGCCAAACTTTGTGGACCACACCACGACAGACCAGACGTCCATCCTGCGGTTTGTGGAAGATGTCTTCCTCGACGGCAAACGCATTGGCCAGGGATCGTTTGACGCCACAGCCGGGCTCCTGGACAACATGTTCGACTTCAGCAAAAACAAGCCGCAGAATATGCGTCACGTACTGCTTGATCCTGAGGCAGGCACGGTAACATCCGTCACGGCGAAGTAGTCTTACCCGTGTGAGTATGTGGACGCGCAGAGCGCTGTTGCAGCGCGCAGGCATGGTAGCCGGTGCAGGATCGCTGCTGCGTGGCAACCTGTTGCGCGCGCAGCATGCCATGGCTCCGCAAATGGCCATGCCCGCATCCACCAGCCACGCACGCACACTAGCCGTAAGCAGCCTGCAGCCCTTTGTGGATGAGTTGCAGCTGCCGATGCTGCAACACTCCACGGGCAAACGGTCCGACACAAAGCTAAACGCCACCGATGCCGCGTACTTCCGCGTGCGTGCCCGCGCCATCACCGCAAAGCTGCACCGCGACCTGCCGCCCACGCAGCTGTGGAGCTACAGCGGCTCCGCTGCGCCGGTGCTGTTTGACGTACGCAGCGGAGCGGGCGTGCTGGTGGAGTGGGCCAACGAACTGCCTGCGAAGCACTTCCTGCCCATCGACCTGCCGCTGCCGGGCATGAAACATTCGCCGCAGATGGACGGCATGCAAACCGCACCGGAGACGCGCATCGTCACGCATCTACACGGCGCGCATGTACCCGCAATCAGCGACGGCTATCCAGAGGACTGGTTTGGCACCGGCCATTCACGGCTGTGCTTTTATCCGAACAAGCAAGACGCCGCCGCGCTGTGGATGCACGACCACGCCATGGGCACTGGCCGCTTCAACGTGCTGGCAGGACTCGCTGGCTGGTACATCCTCCGCGACGAAGCGGAAGACGCGCTGGGACTTCCCACAGGTCCATTCGAGCTGCCGCTGATGCTGACCGACCGCGCCTTCACACCGGAGGGCCAGATTTATTACCCCAACCCACCCGACGAGGGCACATGGACGCCCGAATACATTGGTGACTTTGCGCTGGTGAACGGTACCGTGCATCCCTTCTGCCGGGTGCAGCCACGGCTCTACCGTCTGCGCATTGTCAACGCGGCCAACGCGCGTTTCTTCGCGCTATCGCTCACGGGAGGCGTGAGCTTTCATGTCATCGGTATGGATCAGGGTCTACTGCCCGCGCCGGTTGCAGCCGAGCGACTGGTGCTTGCACCCGCAGAGCGCGCGGACATTCTCGTCGACTTCAGCACCATGCGTGGCCGCACGGTAGAGCTGCACAGCGACGGTTTACAAGTGATGCAGTTCCGAGTGGACAATGCACCAGCACAAACCACAAGCCACATGCCAACATCGCTGCGGCCAATCGAACGCATCACTGAATCAACCGCAGTATGCACACGCCGCCTGACGCTGAATGAGTTCAACGCTGACAACGGCGAAGCGATGGTAATGCTGCTCAGTCGCGCACACTGGGCTGACCCCGTGACCGAGATCGTCAAGCTGGGAACGACCGAAATATGGGAGCTGGCGAACCTCACCGGGGACACGCACCCCATCCACCTGCACATGGTGCGCTTTCAGATCCTCGACCGGCAGGGCTTCAGTGACTACGAATACCTTGCCAACGACGCCTTCGTGCCCAACGGCCCGCGCACGCCGCCTGCCGCGCATGAAAGCGGATGGAAGGACGTGGTGCAGTGCCCGCCGTACATGGTCACGCGCATCGCGGTGCCCTTTAACGGCTACGCAGGCCGCTACCTGTGGCACTGCCACATCCTTGAGCACGAGGCCAACGACATGATGCGGCCGTATGACGTGGTCGTTTAACTACACGGTGATCTAACTACAGAACGCGGCTGTGCCTGTAGCCGTTCGCCGTCAACGCCGTCAGCAACTCGTCCAACTGGTCGCGCCCACGCGTCTCCATGGTGATGTCGATGGTGGTGTCGCCCAGGTTCACGCCGTAGTAGGCGCGGTTGTAGAGCGTATCCACAATGTTGACGCCGTGTTCCGCAATGATCTTCGTCAGATCCTGCAGCGCGCCCGCACGATCCAGCAGGTGTATCCGCAGACGAATCAGACGACCATCCTGC
>JAMFTB010000060.1 GCA_026225595.1 Terriglobus sp.
CGGCCTGCTCGGCATGATCCAGATATCCTCTGCGGTCTTCGGCATGGGCCTGGTTATCTTTGGCCTGTCGCACTGGATCGCTCTCTCCATCGCAGGCATGCTGCTGGTGGGCTTTGGCATGATGCAGGGTCTGGCGGCAAGCAACACCATCATCCAGACGCTGGTGCCGGAAGAAAAGCGTGGCCGCGTGATGAGCTTTTACACCATGGCCTTCATTGGCATGATGCCCTTTGGAGCACTGCTTGCGGGTGCGCTTGCCAGCCACATTGGAGCGCCACACACCGTTGTGGTTACCGGCAGCTGCGTGCTGCTGGCGTCGTTGTGGTTTACGCTGCAGGCAAAGACGGTGCGCCAGCAGATGCGACCCCGCTATGAAGAGCTGGGGATTCTCCAGGCAAAATCCTGAATAAGAACTGTCCTGCCGGACGGGCCCGCTACGCGCGGCGCGGGTGCTCACGCACCTTTTTACTGGCTTCGCCTCGCGCCTCCCGATGGTCGGTCGGCAAGAGAGACCATCGATACATTTCATCCTGACCAACGGGAAGGCCCACGCGAAGCAGTAAAAAGGCGTGTAAACGCCCGCCCTCCGCGCAGGAGGTCTTGTGTCTTTGTCGTGCATCCGAGCGAAGCGTACGCATAGGATGAAGGCATGACCACGCAACTCCGCTGCTCCTGGGCCGGCAACGACTTGCTGATGACCACGTACCACGATGAAGAGTGGGGCGTGCCCATGCGCGACAGCCGCGCGCTGTGGCAGACGCTGATGCTTGAGGGCTTTCAGGCGGGCCTGTCGTGGAGCATCATCCTCAACAAGCGCGAGGGTTTTCGCCGCGCCTTTCTCGACTTCGATCCGGAGAAGGTTGCGCGCTTCGGCACGCGTGAGATTGAGTTGATGATGGCTGATCCGGGCATCGTCCGCGCCCGCGCCAAGATTGAGTCCACCATCGCAGGCGCGCGCATTTATCTGGAGATGCAGAAGAGCGGCGAGGACTTTGCCGACTACTGCTGGAGCTTCACCAAGGGCAACGTAGTCATGGGCGATGGCAAAAGCTTTCCCACCACAACACCGCTGGCAGAGCAGATTGCGAAGGACCTGAAGAAGCGTGGCTTCAAGTTTGTGGGCCCGTCCATCGCGTATGCGTGGATGCAGGCAGTGGGCATCGTCAACGACCACTCCAACATGTGCTTTCGCCGCAAGCAGGTCTAGTTGGCGCAGGTGAACGAAACTGGCGCGGTGAACAAGCGCAGCTTCCAGTTATCCTGAAGACCTATGCCAAAGATTGATCACCTGGAATGTTCGCGGTGCCACCACCGCGAGAGCGCAGATACGCCCAAGACCGTTTGCCCCGTGTGCGCAGGCACGTTTTATGTCCGCTATGACCTCACAGCGGCTAAAGGCACTGCCGTGCGCGACAGCCTTCCGAACATCGCAAGCATGTGGCGCTATGCGCCGGTGCTGCCTGACGTAAAGCCGGTAACGCTGGGCGAGGGCTGGACGCCCATCCTGCCATCACGCCGCAACCCCAACGTGCTGCTCAAAGAAGAGGGAACCAACCCCACCGGCACCTTCAAGGCGCGCGGCATGAGCATGTGCATGACCATGATCCGGGAATACGGCATCAAGAAAGTCGCCGTGCCCAGCGCGGGCAACGCAGGCGGCGCATGCGCTGCATATGCGGCTGCTGCAGGCGTTGAGGCGCACATCTTCATGCCGCAGGATGTACCGCTGGCCAACCAGGTCGAATGCATCGCCTACGGCGCGAACATGACACTGGTCGACGGCCTCATCAGCGACTGCGCCAAGATCGTCGCTTCGCGCAAAGAAGAAGAAGGCTGGTTCGACGTCTCCACGCTCAAGGAACCCTTCCGCGTCGAAGGCAAGAAGACCATGGGTTACGAACTCGTCGAGCAATGCGGCTGGACCTACCCCGACGCGGTCTTCTACCCAACCGGCGGCGGCGTTGGCCTCATCGGCATGTGGAAGGCCTTTCTTGAAATGGAAGAGCTTGGCTGGGTCACCGGCAAGCGGCCAAAGATGATTGCGGTTCAGGCGGCCGGTTGCGAGCCCGTAACCAAGGCCTACCGCGAAAACAAAGACGCCAGCGAGATGTTCCAGAACGCGCACACACTGGCCAGCGGCCTGCGCGTGCCAAAACCTTACGGCGACTACATCATCCTGGACGTGGTGCGGCGGAGTGGCGGCACCGTCATCTCGCAGACAGACGACCAGATCTATGCGTCCGTGCAGGACTGGGGTGCGAATGAGGGCATCCTGCTCTCGCCCGAAGGCGCAGCCGCAACCGCGGCCTATGACCGTCTGATTGAGAACGGCTTCCTCAAGGCGAGCGACCGCGTGGTCATCTTCAACACCGGCACCGGCAACAAGTACACAGACGTGCTCAGCACCATGCAACGCGCCCACCCGGCAAAGTAAGCAAAGCATGTCCTGCCGGACGGGCCCGCTGCGCGCGGGGCGGGTGCTCACGCACCTTTTTACTGGCGTCGCCTCGCCCACCCGATGGTCGGGAAGAAAAGCAGCGATACATTTCATCCTGACCAACGGGAAGGCCACGCGAAGCAGTAAAAGGGCGTGCGAACGCCACGCCGAACACCGCACAACCGTGCGGTGTTCGCATTGCAGCCCACAATCCAGCACTGATACCCTTGAGGCTATGCAAGAGTCCACGACCTTGCCCTCGGAAGTCGACGTTCTGCTCGTCGGCGCCGGCATTATGTCGGCCACACTGGGCACCCTGCTGCAGACACTAGCCCCCACCCTACGCGTCACGGTTGTGGAGGCGCTGGACCGCGCTGCGGTTGAGAGTTCCGACGCGTGGAACAACGCGGGCACCGGCCACGCCGCTCTGTGCGAGTTGAACTACACGCCAGAGGCTGCGGACGGCAGCATCGCCATCGACCGCGCCATCAAGATCAATGAACAGTTCCAGCAGTCGCGCCAGTTCTGGTCTGCGCTGGTGGAGCGTGGACTGATCACGGACCCCAGGCAGTTCATCAACCCCGTACCGCACATGAGCTTTGTTGCAGGCGCAGCAGCGGTTGATTTTCTGCATCGCCGCTACACCGCCATGCAGCCGTGCCCGCTCTTCGCAGGCATGGAGTTCTCCAGCGATCCCGCCGTGTTGAAGCAGTGGATTCCGCTGATGATGAATGGCCGCGACAGCGCTGAGCCGGTAGCGGCCACGCGGGCGGAGGCTGGGACTGACCTGAACTTTGGCGCGCTCACACGCATCCTGCTCTCGTCCATGCAGACGCAGGGCGGCAGCATGCTGCTGGGCTATCGTGTCACGTCGCTCAACCAGCTGCCGGACACGCGCTGGTACGTGGAGATTGAAAACCTCGCCACAGGCAAGCGTCAGCGCGTGACCACGCGCTTCATCTTCCTCGGCGCAGGCGGCGGAGCACTGCCGCTGCTGCAGAAGTCCGGCATTCCTGAAGGCCGCGGCTACGGCGGTTTCCCGGTCAGCGGCCAGTGGCTGCGCTGCACCAATCGCGCAGTCATTGAGCAGCACGCGGCAAAGGTCTACGGCAAGCCCGCACTGGGCGCGCCACCCATGTCCGTTCCGCACCTGGACACGCGCGTGATCGACGGCAAGCGCGAGCTGCTCTTCGGCCCCTTCGCCGGTTTCACCACCAAGTTCCTCAAGACGGGTTCGTTCCTCGACCTGCCCCTTTCGATTGGACCGGGCAACCTGGTCAGCATGCTGGGCGCGGGCGCGCATAACCTTGACCTGACAAAGTACCTCATCGGCCAGGTCATGCAGTCGCAGGAGGATCGCGTGAATGCTCTGCGCGAGTTTGTCCCCACCGCGCGCGGCGAAGACTGGGTGCTGGAGATTGCAGGGCAGCGCGTGCAGATCATCAAGCCCGATCCCAAGGTGGGCGGCAAGCTGGAGTTCGGTACAGAGATCGTGCGCAGCGCAGACGGTTCACTGGCCGCGCTGCTCGGTGCATCACCCGGTGCGTCCACTGCTGTCAGCATCATGCTTGAGCTCATTGCGAAGGGCGTATCCGTGCTGTCGCCACAGCAGGGAACAGCTGACGCACTGCGAGCCCTGGTACCAAGCTACGGAACATCACTTGGCAAAGATCCCGCACGGCTGACGCAGATGCTGGAGCGCACAGCTATGGCTTTGCAGTTGAGCTAGATCAATTCATCGAAAACAGAAACAGCCTCGACCCATGCAGGGTTCGAGGCTGTTTCGTTTCGATTGAGACTGATGAGTTAGACGCGCTCAATGGTGACGGATTCCAGTGTCACAGTCTTCTTGGGGCGGTCCATGCCGTCGCGCGGAGCCTTGCTGATCTTCTCCACAATGTCGTAACCCTCAACCACTTCACCAAAGATGGTGTGGCGGCCGGTCAGCCACGTGGTGGGCGCGACGGTAATGAAGAACTGCGAACCATTGGTGTTGGGGCCCGCGTTGGCCATGGCCAGCTTGCCTGTCTCGTTAAAGCCGTGGGGCGAGCCCTTGGTCTCATCCGCAAACTTGTAGCCGGGGCCACCCATGCCGCTGCCTTCGGGGTCGCCGCCCTGGATCATGAAGTCGGGAATCACGCGGTGAAAGACGGTGCCGTCATACAGCTTTTCGCCCTTCTTGCTGCGGCTCTCCCACTTCTTTGTGCCCTCAGCCAGGCCGATGAAGTTAGCGACGGTCTCTGGCGCGTCCTTCTCAAACAGCTTGGTAACGATGGTGCCTTCGCTGGTGGTAAAAACCGCGTAGGTTCCGGGTGTGCGCTCTGCCATGGGTCGTTCTCCTTCTTTCTTGTTCCAACGTATCGAAATGTTGTGATGCTGCGGTGTCTACTTCGCCGCCGGTGGTGCTGCGACTGGGGTTGCGGGAGCAGGCGGTATCGGCTGGCCCTCTGGCACAATCGTCACCTTGGTAATGGTCACGGGAGTCACCGGCTTGTCATTGCTGTTCTTCTCCACGCGCGCAATGGACTGCACAACCAGCACAGAGTGCGCGTCACACTGGCCAAAGATGGTGTGTCTGCCGTTCAGGTCCGGCTCCGGAGCTTCCGTGATGAAGAACTGCGTACCGCCTGTGCCCGGACCAGCATTGGCCATGGCCAGCCGGCCCTCGCGGTCAAAGCGCAGGCCGGGTACGATCTCGTCGCGGATGTAGAAGCCACCGTCGCCCGTGCCAGTGCCCGCGCGGTCGCCGCCCTGGATCATGAAGTTGGCAATTACGCGGTGAAAGGTGGTGCCGTCGTAGAAGGGTGTGTTCTTCATCCGTTGGCCGGTAATGGGGTCCGTGAATTCCTTGGTACCGGTTGCCAGGTCAATGAAGTTCTCCACTGTGATTGGAGCTTCCTTCGCAAAGAACTGGCAGACCATGCGACCCATAGTGGTATCAAACACAACGGTGGGCCCATTGGGCGCGGGCGGAATCACAATGCCCTCAGTCGCCGAAGGCGAGTCCGGCAGATCATCAGCCGCAGCGGGCTTGGTCTGCGTCTGCGGAGCCGGTGTCTCCGGCTTGCCGGCGGGTTCGCCAGCCTGGGCCGCGGTGGTCAGCGGCAACGCCAGCACAAAGCTGGCAACGATTGTGAAAGCCGAAATTCGCAACATCATGCCGTCTTCAAGAATACGCCGGTCGCGGCTCCGCTGCAGAGGCGCCTCCGGTTGCGGCAAAGTCCTGTGCCTGCGCCATCACGCGCAACAGGTTCTCGCCCAGGGTGCCGCGCAGCTCCTCCGCAGCCCAGCCGCGCTGCAGCAGGGCCGCTGTCATCTTCGGCAAGTCCGCGGCAGAATCCATCCCCTCAACCGACAGCGCAATGCCGTCAAAGTCTGACCCGATGCCCACATGCGCAGGCCCGGCCACGCTCAGCATGTGGTCAAAATGATCCACCAGAACCGAGAAGGGAACTGGCGGCAGGCGGTGCGCAAAGCTGCGCTCCAGCTCAATCTCTGCGAAGAAGGGTAGCGGCTGGTCTTTCGCTGCGTACTCGCGGCGCAGTTGATGGATGGCTGCTTCACGCTCCGGCTTCATCGCGTTCCAACCCGCGCGCCACGCATCGCTGAGGAAGGCTGCGAAGAAGTTCACCATGACGATGCCGCCGCGTGCCGCAAGCGCCTGCACCATCTCGTCGGTAAGGTTGCGCGCCGCACCGCACAGCGCACGCGCGGATGAGTGCGATGCGACCACTGGCACCGCACTTGTTTCCAGCACATCCCAGAACGCGGCATCGCTCACATGTGACACATCCACCAACATGCCCAGCGTGTTCATCTCGCGCACCACGTCGCGGCCAAACGCGGTAAGGCCGCCACTGCCGCCGTAGCCGCTGGAGCCGCACCAGTCATTCGCATTCGCCCACGTCAGCGTCATGTAACGCGCGCCGCTGGCGTAAAATTCGCGCAGAATATCGAGGCTGTTCTCAATGGCGTGGCCGCCTTCCACGCCGATCATCGCTGCGAAGCGGCCTGCTGTGGCAGCATCGCGAACCTGCTGCGGCGTGGTGCACACGGCAAGCTCATTCGGATGCAAACGCGCCTGCGCGTGAACGCCGGCGATGAGTGTGCGCGTGCGATCTGCAAAGCTGCCCGACCATGTCTCCGGCTCCGGCCACGCGATGAGAAAGCCGCCGTTTAGGCCGCCAGCTTGTGCCGTCTCCGCGGAGAGTTGCCCGATACCGAGCGCATCGCCAACCCAGTTCCAGCCCTCATCGGCAAAGCGCTGCGGTGTGTCCGCATGGCCGTCCAGCACCAGGGCTTCGCGGTGCAAACGCCGCGCGGCTTCTTCAAAGTCCTGCATACCAGCATGTTATGCCGAAGCTTGAATGGGATGAAGCAAAACGATGGCGCAGATCGGCACACCGCGAACAAAGCAGCCCCTGCGCGCAGGCAAACCCTCACGCAACTGCGGCGTCTATGTAGTCCGAGGTGAACGGATATGAGCATTGCGGGTAATGGTTTTTCAGGCGAAGGTGAAGGCATCGCAAAGGACAAGGTCAACACAGCCGATACTCCTGCACGCCCAGGTATCAACTCCCTTGAGAACCCCGAGCCGGGCCACCAGTCGCACATCGACCGTGTTGCAGAGGATTCGGCTAAGCGCGCTTCGAATCGCCAGGCACACGACGACGGTCAGCTGATCACCAAGTAATCTCAGCGGCCTCAAAAGGATTGGAACTTTTACGTGAGAGGCTCCGCACATTGTGCGGAGCCTTCTTTTTAAGCAGGGCGAGTTTGAGCAACGCTGAAGCTGCGTTGCAGAATAAGGGAATGCGAACCATGTTGATGTTTCCGTCGCTGCGCATTGCAGCGCTTGCTCTTGCTCTTCCTCTTGCGCACACAGCCTGTGCGCAGGACAGTCTCGCCAGCGCATCCACCATCAACCCATCACGACCGGTGCCGGTGGGCAAAGCGCCGCACATGACCTTCAAGCTGGTGAAAGACACGCCAGAGGAGAAGGTCTACGCCATCGTCTTCCTCAAGGGTGACGAAGCGCTCAGTGGCTTGACGGACTTCGCCATCGCCAACCACGTGGGCGATGCACACTTCACCGGCATTGGCGCAGTCAGCAGCGCCACGCTTGCATGGCTTGACCTGCCGCACAAAATCTACCAGGCAATTCACGTACAGGAGCAGGTTGAGGTGCTGGCACTCACTGGAGACATCGCCACCTTCAACGGCAAACCCGTCGTCCACATGCATGCAGTGCTGGGCAGGCACGATGGCTCAACCACGGGCGGCCACGTCTTTGAGCTGAATGTGAATCCCACGGCCGAAGTTTTTCTAACATCGGACACAACGCCACTTACCAAGCGCCCGGACGACGCAAGCGGCATGAAACTCATCGACCCGCAGCCCTAGTCTCTTAGGCCACAAGCAAAAGCAGAACGCAAAGGCCACCAGGGATTCACGAAGGCCGCAATGAAACTTAGCGTCCTTCGCGTAACCTTAGCGTTCTGCTTTTATTTGCAGTCGAGATGAAGCTTCATGCCGACCAACGGAAGGCCCACGCGAAGCAGTAAAAGGGCGTGTGAACGCCCGCGAAGCACGAGCCTGTTAGCTTTTGAAAGCTGCTGCGCCTGCTTCGGCTACTTCCTGATCCTGCGCACCCGATCCGCCGCTGACGCCGACTGCGCCAACAACCTTGCCATCACGCTTCAGCGGCAAGCCGCCGGCAAAGATCATCACCTTGCCGTCGTTGGACGCGTGGATGCCAAAGAACTGGTCGCCGCTCTGCGAATGCTTCGCAAGGTCACCTGTTTCAATATCAAACGCGCGCGAGGTCCACGCCTTCTTCTGCGAAATGTCGATGGAGCCGAGCCACGCATTCTGCATCCGCTCAAACGCCAGCAGGTTGCCACCCGCATCCACCACGGCAACGTTCATGGGCTGGCCAATCTCTTCTGCCTTCTTCTCTGCCGCGGCAATAATCGCCCGCGCATCCTGCAATGTAACTGACATGTTGTAACTCCTCTGGGCAGTGTACGCGCCAAAGCAAAGACGCCTCCTGCATCGCAGGAGGCGTCTTGATGAAATTTCAACCCGACCGACGGAAGGGCTATGCGATGCAGTAAAACGGCGTGGGGAAGCCTAAATGGTGAAGAAGTCCTTCACCTGCTGGATCATCACGTCGCGGCCCATATCGCTGATGGCCTGGGTCAACGGCAGCTGTTTGGGGCATGCCTGCACGCAGTTCATCGCGTAGCCGCACTCCTGCACGCCGCCGTCACCGGCCAGCGCGCGCAGCCGCTCTTCCTTCAGCACGGAACCGCTGGGGTCCATGTTGAAGAGCAGCGCCTGCGCAATGGTTGCTGCACCCACAAAGTTGGTGTCGTCGTTGAACTGCGGGCACACCTCCATGCAGATGGTGCAGCTGATGCAGTTCGACAGAGGATACCGCTGCTCCTGGATCTGCGGGAACTGCTTGGGGCCGGGGCCCAGGTCGTAGCTGCCGTCAATGGGCACCCACGCCTGCACTGCCTTCAGGTTCTCAAACAGAACGCTGCGGTCGACAGCAAGGTCGCGCACCACAGGGAACTTCGACAACGGAGCCAGCGTGATTTCGCCCTTGCCGTTCTCAGCCAGCAACGTGTCTACGAGAGCACTGCAAGCCATGCGCGCCTTGCCGTTGATCAGCATCGCGCAGCTGCCGCAAATCTCCTCAAGGCAGTTGGAGTCGTATGCAATCGCCGTCGTCACCGCGCCCGATGCGTTGATCGGGTTCGCCGCAATGTCCACCAGCACGCTGGTGATGTTCAAGCCGCTGCGATACGGCAGGTCAAACACCTCAGTCTTCGACGGAGCATCCGGCGTAGCCTGACGCTTGATCGACACCTTGAACGTGCCGCCCGTGTAGGCTTTCGCCTTTTCAATGTGCGCTGACTTCTTCGCCATGTTTCCTCACATTCAGCGCGCTTTAGAGCTGCGCATGAACCTTTGAATTCTTATAGTCATTGCTATTAAGCAGATCGATGTACTCGTCTTGAACTTGTTTATCAACGTTGAACATCATAGGGTGAACAACCAGATAGGATGCACGACCGAGTCACCACGGACCCATACGGCGTCGTCGGCTGTCATTTTGGTTGGTTCACCATATTGCTGTTTCAAGTTCGACAAATAAAGATTCCAATTCCAGTTCTGTTTTGAGTCGCCGATGATTCCTCCAGCGCCGACCGTCTCGATCTCCGTGAGCTTGCCATTTACGAAAGTAAAGTGAGCATTGTCAAATTGAAGCACCGACTTATCGAACCCGTGTCGCTGACCCGAGCAATGATCCCCCAAACTGCTTGTGTCATAGCAATGAACTGTGCCGGTGTAATCAACACCTTTAGGGATTTCAACTGCGGGATGTTCGATTGAAGTGAACTGCGCGAATGTTTCACCAAGTTTGTGACCGACAAAAGAAACATCCTTGCCATGACACCCAAGCATTGCAAGAGAAGTAAGGGTGATCCAGATGAGCTTGCGAGTTCCCACTGACATCTCTCCTTAAGAGCTTGTATAAACCCGCGGACGCGGCTTGATCCACTGCGTATCCACTTCCTCGTACGTCAACACCGGCGCATCGCTTCCTGCGTCGTACTTTGCCATCGTCGTCTTCAGGAACTGCTCATCATTACGATCCGGGAAGTCCGGCTTGTAGTGCGCGCCGCGGCTCTCGTCGTGCTTCTCCGCACCCTGCACAATCACGCGCGCCAGCTGCAGCATGTTGTACAGCTGCCGCGTGAAGGCAAACGATGTGTTGGCCCACTGGCTCTTGTCCGTCAGGTTGATGTTGCGGTAGCGCTCCAGCAATTCGACGATCTTCTCGTCTGCCTCGCGCAGGCCCTTGTTGTAACGCACGATGGTGGCGTGCCGCGTCATCGTCTCGCCAAGTTCGCGCCACAGCTTAAACGGATTCTCCGTGCCCTGGTTGCTCAGCAGAATGTTGTTGAACTCCATCTGCCGAACCTTCTCCGCCGCGTGTCCGCCGTCGCCGGTCTGCGCAGGCAGGTTCTTGGCGTAGGTCATCGCGTTGGGGCCGGCAACAAAGCCTCCGTAAATGCACGACAAGAGCGAGTTCGCACCCAAACGGTTTGCGCCGTGGATGGAGTAGTCCGCCTCGCCCGCGGCAAACACGCCGGGGATCTGCGTCATCTGGTTAAAGTCAACCCACGTGCCGCCCATGGTGTAGTGGACGCCGGGGAAAATCTTCATCGGCACTTCGTGCGGATCCTCACCCACGAACTTCTCGTAGATTTCCAGGATGCCTTCAATCTTCTTCTCAAGAATCTCGCGCGGTATGTGCGAGACGTCCAGGTAGACCATCGGCTGGCCGTCGATACCCATGTCGTGATCGAAGACGACCTGGTGAATCTCTCGCGTGGCAATGTCACGCGGCACAAGGTTGCCGTACTTTGGATACTTCTCTTCAAGGAAGTACCAGCGATCAGCCTCAGGGATGGTCTTGGCCGGGCGCGGGTCATTCTTCTTGCGCGGCACCCATATGCGGCCGCCTTCGCCACGCGCGGACTCAGACATCAAACGCAGCTTGTCTTCACCGGGAATAGCCGTGGGATGAACCTGGATGAACTCGCCGTTCGCGTAAGCAGCGCCCTGCTGGTACAGCGCAGATTGCGCTGAGCCGGTGCAGACGACGGAGTTCGTGCTCTTGCCGAAGATGGCTCCATTGCCACCGGTGCAGATGATGATTGCGTCGGCAGGGAAGGTGCGAACCTCCATCGAACGCAGGTCCATCGCGCAGATGCCGCGGCACACGCCTGCGGAATCCAGCACGGCCGAGAGAAACTCCCAGCCCTCATACTTGGTGACCCTGCCTTCGCTCTCGTGGCGGCGCACCTGTTCATCAAGGGCATAGAGCAATTGCTGCCCTGTCGTCGCGCCCGCGTATGCCGTGCGCTGGTACAGCGTTCCACCAAAACGGCGGAAGTCCAGCAGACCCTCAGCCGTGCGGTTGAAGGGCACACCCATACGGTCCAGCAGATCGATAATCGCGGGGCCCTGCGCCGTCATGTTCTTGACGGGCGTCTGGTTGGCGAGGAAGTCGCCGCCGTAGACGGTGTCGTCAAAGTGCTTCAGGACGGTGTCGCCCTCGCCCTTCAGGTCCTTGGCCGCGTTAATGCCGCCCTGCGCGCACACACTGTGCGACCGCTTGACCGGAACGATGGAGAACAGGTCAACCTTGCCGCCAGCCTCAGCGATCTTGATGACCGCAGAAAGTCCGGCGAGACCGCCACCTACAACGATGATTCTTGGCACTGCTGCCATATCTAATACCTACCTTGACCTAAATTGCTGGTCGATGAGTACAACAACGAAACCTAAGGCAAACATCGGGAAGCCAGCTGCGGTTAGTGATCGGGGCAATCGCCGTTCCGGGAAAAGTGTCCGGTGTTCCTGCCATAAACGCCAAAGAATCTTCGGATTTCTTAAATTCCAGAAAACCCCTTGTTTGCTTCGATCCTTCTTTTCAACTTGCCAGCCCATCCACGATGGACCGATTGCCATACACAAAAGACCGCCAACCCACAGCGTCATCGGGAGCCAGTTCGGAACCAGCCCGTTCGGAATCACTGCTGCGGCACCGCACTCGGCTGCACCGGCTGACCAGCCGAATCATTCTGCAACTGGCCGTTACTGCCATAAGGCAAACCATTGTTCGCCGGATACTGCGCCCCAGGCCCGCCCGGCTGTGCAGGAATGCTCACACCGGTAGGCTGCGCCGGCATCACATCAACCGGTGAATAAGGCTGCGCGTAAACCACCCAGAAGATCGAGACCAGACCCATCGCGCAAAGCGCCGTACCAAACACGCCGCACACGTAGCCAAACTTCTTGCGAGCCGAATCGCCCGGCGTAATGCCCCACTTCGCTGCAAACAGCCAGATGCCGTAGCTGAAGTGGAAGCACGTCGCAACCATCGCAATGATGTAGACAGCCATCATCCACGGGTTCAGCAGCTCGTACTGCACCTTGGCATAAGCCAGGCCCGGATGTTCCGGCAGGCTGACACCGGCAAAGCGCTGCCGCCACACATGCTGAATGATGTAGACAAACGCGATCAGGCCGCTGACGCGCTGCGCCAGGTAAAGCCGATTACCAGCCCACGGATACACATTGACCGTGGCGCGGCCGCGGAAGGCGATGAACACGCCATAGCCCGCGTGGAACATCAGCGGAATAAAGATGAACGCCCACTCCAGCACGCGCACCAGCGGCAGGCTGTTCAGGAACTGCACCTGCTTGGCATAGGCCAGCGGCCCGTTCACAATCTCAAAGTTCGAAAGGATGTGCTCGACCAGGAAGGCGCCGATGGGGATGATGCCGCTGAGCGAGTGCAGCTTGCGCAGCAGGAACGTGTGTCCCTGGCCGGCACGCAGCGGCTTCACGCCCTTACGGTGGCTGTTATCCGGTGGTGCGATTCCTGCGACTGCGCCCATGCTCGCGCTCCTGCTTCTCGTTCTCGTAAATCCATCCTGCAGCGTCCGTGCGCACACGTTTCGCTGAAGGGAAGGCAAGAACGAGTATCGATTGCGCGTAAAAGCAGAGTCAATCATTGAAATCGCTCGAGTCCGATTATCGATATGTGAGGGCGATAACCGGAATCACGACTGTTTAGGTCTTGAATGAAAAGAGAGCAGTCCTGCCGGACGGGCCCGCTCCGCGCGGGGCGGGTGTTTGCACGCCTTTTTACTGGCTTCGCCTCGCCCCTCCCGTTGGTCGGGCTGAAAAATTGTCATCCCGCAGCGAAGCGGAGGGATCTGCATCTCCCACTCCCACAAACCTTGTCATCCTGAGCGAAGCGCAGCGAAGTCGAAGGACCTGCATTCCGCCGGCTCCAGCACAAATGTTCACGCCGACCAACGGCAGCGCCAGGGCGAAGCTAGTAAAAAGGTGCGTGAGCACCCGCTCCGCGCGGAGCGGGCCCGTCTGGCAGGACAGGCATTTAACAGACCTGCCACCGCCGAAGCAGCGCACGCAGCGCACGACCGCGGTGGCTTACGCGCAGGCGGTTTTCCATGGGAGCCTCAGCCATGGTGGATTCCAGTTCCTCGTTGTAAAACAGCGGGTCGTAGCCAAAGCCGCCTTCGCCAACGGGCATCGTCAGAATCTCGCCCTCGACAGTACCGAAGGTGACCTGCTCGATGGATCCATCGCTGCCCAGCGCCAATGCGCAACGGTACTTTGCCGCGCGGTCGGTGACGCCGGTCAGTGCGGCAAGCAGGGCAGCATTGTTTGCAGCATCCAAGCCGCCGTCCTTAATTGCTACGCCCGCATCCAGCGCAAATCGTGCGGAGCGCACGCCGGGCTTGCCGTCCAGAGCGTCGACCTCAAGGCCGGAGTCGTCCGCGATGACCCACATGCCCGGTGCAAAGCGCGAGTAATAGATCGCCTTCGCGCGGGCATTGCCTTCAAAGGTCGGCTCATCCTCCGGTGGAGCGGGAATCTCCGCCAGGCCGGGCAGCGGCTCAATCTCAACGCCGGAAAACTCACGAGCAGCGGTGCGGAAGTCCGCTAGCTTGCCTGCATTTGAGCTTGCAACATAAATCTTCATACCCCAAGCCTAACCGCGCCGTTTGCCCACAGGTTTTTACGGTGCGATACTTGTCTGTCCGCCTTTCCGGAAAATTGATTGGAACGAGGTTTACCGCAAAAGATGTCCAGCACAAACACCCCTGCGCCGAGCGCGGCCGATATTAAGCCAGCCACGGGCAAACTTGGCGTCATGATCCCCGGCATGGGTGCCGTGGCAACCACATTGATCGCAGGCGTTGAGGCCGTTCGCCGCGGCATGGCCAAGCCAATCGGCTCCATGACGCAGATGGGCACCATCCGCCTGGGCAAGCGTACAGACGACAACACGCCGCTCATTAAGGATTGGGCCCCCATCGCACAGCTGGATGACCTTGTCTTTACCGGCTGGGATATCTTCGGTGGCAATCTCTACGACGCTGCAAAGACCGCCGGCGTTCTGGACCGCGACCAGCTGCTTGAGATGAAGCCGTTTCTGGAAGGCATTGAGCCCATGCCCGCCGCGTTTGATCAGCGCTACGTCAAGCGCCTGGACCCCAAGAAGATCAAGACCGGCAAGAACAAGTGCGACCTCGCCAACCAAATCCGCAACGACATTGCCGAGTTCAAGTCGAAGACCGACCGCCAGGTGATGATCTGGACCGGTTCGACCGAGATTTACATCACTGAGACCGCGGTTCACCAGTCGCTTGCAGCGTTTGAAAAGGGCCTGGTTGAGGATGACGAAAACATCGCTCCGTCCATGCTGTACGCATGGGCCTGCCTGAAGGAAGGCGTGCCCTTCATCAACGGCGCACCCAACCTCAGCTGCGACATCCCCGCTCTTCGCGAGTTGTCGAAGGCTATGGGCGCGCCCATTGCAGGCAAGGACTTCAAGACCGGTCAGACCTTCATCAAGACTGTGCTGGCACCGGCGCTGAAGGTTCGTCAGCTTGGCCTTGCGGGCTGGTACTCCACCAACATCCTGGGCAACCGCGATGGTGAAGTGCTGGACGATCCCGACAACTTCAAGACCAAGGAAGAGTCCAAGCTCGGCGTGCTCGAGTACATCCTGCAGCCCGAGAAGAAC